>CAZILC010000016.1:0-35866 GCA_964540055.1 uncultured Gammaproteobacteria bacterium
GGAATTGTATGTATTTTTGCAATCATTTCTCCTAAATTTATGATTATTTTTTTCTCTTTTTGTTTAGTTAGCTTCCAATTATGCAAAAGTGTGCCTTTTTCTTTTTCCATCATTATAAAGTCAATAGGAAAATATTTACGACTAACATCTACCGAGATAATATTTAATGCGTGTAATGAATTTTGCTTAAGTAATTTATTTATATGATACTCTTGAAGAAATTGAGTCTCATGATAAAGAGTATTGAATTTACTTATTTTTAAAATATATTCATTTTTGTTTAGAAAAATATTGTAGACATCATGTAATGTTGAATCTGGAATAGCTTTAATTTTAACTTTCTCATTTTTGAAAACGTGACTTATAACTGCCTTAATTCCCTTTTTTTTGTCTGATTTTTTTTTGTTTAGTTGTGCAGTTAAAATATGATCAGTTAGTGGAATGTCTGCTTTCAGATAAAAAATTTTCTTTCTGAATGTATCATTTACGTTTAGATTATGGATACTAAAAGCTAGTGTTGATGAATCTGGAAAATAACTATTTGAATTCACTATAATCAAAGTGGTCTATAAATTGATCTGCAAGAATAGCAATCTTATCTTTTTCTTTTTGAGATAATTCATTTGCTTTTTCAACATTGTATTTAATAGTCGGGTATTGAACAGTTCCCCAAGGATATATATTCTCAAGTTTTTTACCATTCCAGGAAGGATATAATAGTGTATCCGAATAAGAAAGTCCTAACTTTTTTGTAAGTTCCGTCATTGCCTTTTTAGGATTCACAACCAAATTTTCAAATTTAAAAATGTGTACGTTTTGTGGATATAACTTTGCGAAACTAATTGCCATCATTTGGTTTAGACACCAGGTATTTATATATCGTTCAAGTGAGAGTGGCATTGGACGATGCTTAGTTTCAGCGTATGCGGAAAATGGATTTCTAACGACATGAATGATTTGAGCTTTTGGCAAATCAGCAATTATTTTTTCCGCATCTAGAATCAAAACCGGACTATACCCTAAATATGCCTTCTCCTTTTTTGAGAAGTTATAGTTTTTCCATGACTGGAAAGTGGACACAAAAAAGGCAGAGACCATATTACCTGTAGTTCGCTCTTTATTTTTCAGTAATTTGACAAATATTTTCTTTCTTTCAGGATCTTTCAAATCTATATCAACATCCTTAAATTTACTCATATGAGGAATCTTCACACGGATCTTAACTTCTTCATCAAACATATCATCATAGTCCTGTTCTAAAGAATCTGCCAACGTATATTGGGGCCAACGATATTTAAACGGGACAAATGACGCTAAGTAATCACCCGTTTTTTTAGTACCGAGTTGAGATTCAAATGGATAAACAAACAATTCAGGATGACCATCTAAAAATCTATGTGTCGTATTTCCACCATTTTCATACATTGCGGAAATCATTATAAGAGGAAAATTTTTGTTAATTGCTATCATGCGATGTGAATTAGTATACTTGAGATTTTTTACAACGTCAATAGGTATTCATTGATTTACCTGGATAATCGTTTTGCTTGTTTTACTTTTTTAACAACTGAAGAATAGTTTTTACAATTTTCTCTTTAGACAATCCATGTGCGTTACGCATATAATCCTGATTACCAAGTACTTTCAGTAAACTATTCTCTACTGCTATTCTTTTGAAGCGAACTGGCAAACTATTCTCTGCGATTACTTCCGCAACAATACTTCCCAGTCCACCATATATTGTATGTTCTTCCAGTGTAATAATGTGTTTAATTTTTTTCCCAGCATCGACAATACTTTGCGTATCAAAAGGTTTGAGAGTATGCATCTGCATTAATTGAACAGATAACCCTTTTTCCTGTAGTAGTTGTGTAACCTCAGCTGCAGTTTGCAACATGATACTTGACGTTATTAAAGCGATATCTTTTCCGGATTGTATAATTGCTGCCTTACCAAATCGCAAATCAGCACTGTTTTTATGTATATTTGGTTCTCCCGCTTTACCTAAACGGATATAGACAGGCCCATTTATTTTTAAAGCTTGTTTTACAGCAAACTCAGCCTCAATTGGGTCACCAGGAGTTAATATAGACATATTTGGCAAAGTACGAAGTATTGCGACATCCTCCAATGCATAATGAGTATAACCATAAATTGCATAAGAGAGGCCAGCTCCAACTCCAACTATTTTTACATTTGCCCCGTTGTAACAAATATCATTTCGGATCTGTTCAAAATTCCTCATGGTTATAAAAGGAACTATCGAATAAATAAACGGAATTTTGCCCTCAAGCGCCAACCCTGCTGCAACTCCAGTTAAATTTTGTTCTGCTACTCCACCATTTATAAACTGATTTGGTAATACATTCATATATTCTTCAAAAATGGAATAACCAAGATCACCGGTAACCAGCATGATATCTTTATTTTTCTGTGACTCCTTAAAAAGAGTCCTAACAAATGTGTTTCTCATAAATTCTTAATTGCTTCTTTTAATTCCTCTTCTGTTGGAGGTTTATAATGAGATGACAGTTTACCTATGTGTTGTTTTGCACCTTTATAGCCTTTTATAGTATTTGCAATAATTACTGAAGGTCTGCCTTTTGTAAATGGGAGTTTTTGTAAAGTTTCACTTAGATTCTTGATATTATGTCCATCAACTTCTCTGGTTGACCAATGAAAGTTTTCCCATTTTGCGGCAAAAGGCTCTAAATCCAATACTTCTTTCGTACTACCAAACGCTTGATATTTATTGTAGTCTACAATAACTACTAAGTTGTCTAACTTGTGATGACCTGCAAAAAGAATCGCTTCCCAGGTAGATCCTTCGTCACATTCTCCATCTGATAGTATGGCGAATATTTTATGTTTTTTCTTATCAATTTTTCCTGCATAAGCCATACCAACTGCTATAGATAAGCCATGCCCTAAAGAACCTGCAGATATTTCGACTCCTGGAACACAATGACGTGTTGAATGTCCTGGCAGCCTGCCTCCATCTTTTTCATACTCATCCAATATCCTCATATCAAAAAATCCTCTTAAAGCAAGTGTTGCATATAAAGCCTTACAATCATGCGCTTTACTAAAAATAAGTCTATCTCTCTTATTGTTTTCCGGATCTTTCGGATATATTTTCATTATGTCGAAATATAAAGTCGTTAATATGTCTACACAAGAAAGTGAACCACCCGTATGAGCTCCTTTAATTTGATAGGCCATTGTTAACACCAGCTTTCTTATTTCATTTGCTTTTTCTTGCAAAATTTTTATTTTTCTCTCTTTACTAGTCATAATAAGTGTTATTCTTTTTCATCCATGTAATCATATTGTTCAATCCCATTTCTAAAGAAATGCCTGCTTCCCAATCGAGTAAACTTTTAGCATGTGTCGTATCTGCCTTCCACATACCTTTTTCAACTTGTCTTTTTTGCACAGCATAACCTCCCCAATTTATCTTTGATGTACTTTTTGTAATCTCCATCACACATTGTACTACATCACCTACTGTATGCTGTTGACCAGTGCCGATATTGCAGATTTCCCCCGGTGTAAACTTTTTAATCGATGCTTTCAAATATGCATTGACTACATCATCAATAAAAATAAAATCTCTCACATGGGTTGGTGAAGTTACATCGATCTGATTATTTCTTATAGCTTTATTTACAACCCATGGCACCAAACGAGTTGGTTCTTCAAAAAATCCGTATACAGAAAAAAGTCTGAATGTAATAAGAGGTATGTTATATCTTTTTGCTTCATTTGTTGCAAAAAGCGTGGTAGCAACTTTAGAAATTCCGTAATCATTCACGGGTAAAAGTATGTCATTTTCTTTCATCGGTTTTGTTTTCACTCCATATTCGGATGAGCTGCTCGTGTTAACAAAAATTTTTAAAGGATATTTCTGAACTAATGTTAGTAAACGCATAGTTCCTTTTATATTAATATCAATTAACTTTTCTCTATTATCTTCTTTTGGCAAGGATCCATATGCTGCGAGATGATAAACATGTGAAGGAGATATTTTATCTAGGACTTTTTCTAAATTCGGGCTTAGTAGATCTACTTCATAGATATCTATATCTTTTGCGATATCTGAAAGACGCCAATTTAACTTTTTATTCCGTGTGAGAATACTCACCTTTTTATTTTTTTTAACAAGTGTTCTTACTAAATTTGCTCCTACAAACCCGGTTGCTCCTGTCACTAAATAAGTTTCTTTCATACTATTTTCTTATACCACTGTAAAATATCGGGTAATACTTTTTTCATACTATATTTGTTTTCCCAGCCAAGTTTTTTTACTTTAGTATCGTTGAGATGTTGATATGGAATTTCATTTTTTGCTATGTTCAAAACTTTGTACTCTATTTTGGTCTTCAGAATTTCACCAGCCATATCAACAAGTTCTAATACTGACAGCGTTTCTTTTGAAGAAAAATTAAATGCCTCGCCTTTTATTTTTTCCAAATTTTTTAATAGATAGATATATCCTGCAGATACGTCCTTCACATATAAATAATCACGAATATATTTACCATTACTACGAATATGTAAAGGTTCTTTACTAAGAATTGCTTTACAGATTCCAGGCACGATCCTATCAAAATGTAAATCTCCTTCTCCATATACATTCCCGAATCTTGTTATTACAACAGGTAAACCATAAGTTTTGTAATAGGTTTGGCAAATTAAATCCGTGCATGATTTAGAAACATCGTACGGGTGATCTCCATGTAATGGTGAATTTTCTGTATATTGTTTTTTAGTTTTACCATAAGCTTTATCAGATGATGCAACTATAATTCCCTCTACATCTGTTGCTTTTGAAGCTTCCAAAACTGAAACTGTACCCATCACATTAGTTTGAAATGTTTTGTATGGATTCTCATAGGCGTTACCTACTATCGCCTCGGCTGCTAAATGATATACATAGGAAGGTTTTACTTTTAAAAATAGCGCATTGATTTTTTTTTGGTCTGCAATATCAATAAATTGCAAATCAACATTTTTATCTAATTTCTGTTGCAAAAAATATGATTTTTTTTGAAGTACAATATCAACTACAGTAATTTTTGCTCCTAGAACCAGTAAATCCTGTACCAAATGGCTTCCGATAAATCCTGTACCACCGGTAACAATTATTCTTTTTCCTTTCAATCCTTCCATATTTTCCATTCGGGGCTTGATAGCCACATTTTATTAAGATTATCGACATCTGGATAGGTATCCATAGAATGCCAGAACCCATTATGAACGAATAGAGCTAATTGTTTATCCTTAATGAGCCGTTTAATCCCTTCATGTTCCATTTCACCTGGCTTTAGATATTCAAAAAATTTTCTTTTAAAAACCATAAACCCTCCATTTACTCTATCTTTTAGAACAGGTTTTTCTATAAACTCATTAACTATATTTGTGTTTTCGTTCCAAGCGAGCAGTCCATATTTACTACGTGGGTGAACACCTGTTACGGTCCCTATTTTATTGTGTTTTTTATGAAATTTTACAAGCTCTTTAATATTAATATTTGAAACTCCATCACCATATGTAACCATAAAATTTTCATCAGTTTTTGGAATAAAATCCTTAATACGCAAAATTCTCTCACCTGGCAGCGTTTCTTCACCTGTATCGACAAATGTTATCTTAAAATCATCTATTACATTTTGTGCATTTTTTTTATGAAATTTTGTAAGTCCATTTGACGTATGAATTGTGAAATTATGAGCAAAGTGTTTTTGGTTTATAAAATATTCCTTAATATAATTCCCTTTATAACCGAGGGCGATAATAAAATCATTAAAACCATGATGAGCATATATTTTCATAATATGCCAAATAATTGGTTTATTCCCTATTAACACCATTGGTTTGGGTTTAAACTCTGTTTCTTCTTTCAACCGATATCCAAGTCCACCGGAAAGTATTATTGTTTTCATATACAAAGCCACTTCTTACTCTTTATTTGCAAAAAGGTAAGTTTCAATCATCCAAAAAGATTCATAGTATAGCAAATAAATATCGATAAATGGTAATAATAATATCTGTGGTTTAAAAAGCGTAGATGGAGTAATATACATTTTCCATGCAACCGCAAAAGTATAAACAATTAATAATATAATCCCGAAAGGATAAAACACAGGAACAAAAGGTAAAATAGCCAAAACAGGCTTTACACAAAATATCAAAAATCCAAGAGGTATTCTTAAACCAATTCCTCTTGTCTTTATTGGAAGTTTATTTCCATGTAAACGCATAAGACTACCATAAGTTCTGGCAAATAGTTTACGATTGGCAATAAAATTCTGAATACTATAATTTTTTCCTAAATAGTGAAGATGAATAACCTGAGCGCTACTTAATACGACTTCCCCTTTATTTTTAAGTCTGAGATAAAGATCAGCATCCTGAGCGCCAGTCCCCCTATGCTCTCCAAAATGCTTATCATCAAATCCTCCCAAACTTAAAAAAACATCTTTTCTAATGCAATCAAATTTTGTATTCATGCCAGGACTGTAATTATCAACTGCTCTTATTTGTAGACGTTTTTGCCAAAAATTATAAGTGTCCCATACTTTTTTGGGCAATAAAGTTGCAGGATATGTTGCAACTACATTACTATTTTTTCTTATTGGTAAAGTTAATTTTTCAATTTCATGCTTAGAAGGTAATGAACTATCAGAATGCATAAGTACTACTAATTGAGTCTTTGTTTTTTTAATAGCCAAATTATAACTTGATGCGACACCTTTGTTTTCTTTTCTCTCAATAATTTCAATTGGAATCTTACTTTTCTTTGCGAACTTTTTGACTGTTGCTAAAGAATCATCAGTTGAGGCATTATCTACTACGAAAATTTCCTTAATTGGATATTCTTGATTTACAATACTTTCTAAACAAATCAACACAGTGGTTGCTGCGTTAAGCATAGGAATTACGACACTTACTTCTGGTAATGTTACTTTTGTGTTTTTCTTAACAGGCATATATTAAATTACTCCATAAAACTGAACCGTTGTTTATAATAGCTATTATACTCATAAAATGAATTAAATGCTTTAAGACCTTTTGTGTATTGAGAATAATTAGCTATAATTTTCCTAATTTTTTTCCCGATATCGTTCACATCCTTAGCGACAATCTCACCTGCTGAAAATTTCTTAATAGACTTCTCTATATCTGCTATATTTGTCATCACAATCGGTAAACCAAGTTGCGCATATGTTTTTATTTTGCCTGGATCCGCATAATATGAAGCATTATTTTCTGTTACATCATAAAGAGCAATGCCAATCTTTGCAAGCTTACTCTCTTTAATCAATTCATCGGAATAAAACATTCTATTAGGAAAAAAGACTCTTTCAGAAATTTTGTATTTGTTAATTAATTTTTGGTATTTTTTGAAATATTCATCGGTGCTTGAGCCCAATAGTTTCAAACGGAAATCCGGATTTTCTTTAATAACTTGTAATAATAATTCTAATCCTTGTGAATCTCGAATAACACCAATAAAAAGTAGCACAATCTCTTTGGAATTTAGATTTTTCTTATAACTTTTAGGTGGATTAATGCCCCACATTACAGTAGATCTATTAAGTGTATTTAATACGTTACCATTCATTTTTCTATTAATTCTATCACTTAGATATCGCGAATATTTGACTCTATCATGATAATATTTTTTAAATTTTTCATACAGCCATAAAGTCCTATTAACGGGAGGGAAATAATCTCCTATCCAATAGACAAATTCGATACTTCTAATCATTTTCTGTATAGACATACCCAAAAGCATATACGGTTGCCATGTAATAATATATACCTTTTCATTTCGTGAGAAATATTTTAATAATACATAAAGATATGTAATATACCAATAGAAATAATGTAAAAATATATTCTCTGATGAAATAATTTTACTCTCTGAAATTAACTTTCCTTTTTTATAGAGCCGGACAGTATTGTACTTATTGTTAAATCTAGGTTGAATGATATAGATAACAATTTTCTCACTATTCTCTGAAAAGTACTCTATAATATTCCCACAGAATTGTAAGCTTGCAAAAAGTAAAATATTTTTATACCTGAATTTCTTCATCTGAGGGTTATGAAAAATGACCAAAATGACAAATTTCTTCAATTATCTTATCAATATCATAAATTTGCTCCCAATTTGGAAAATCATTTTTAAATTTTGAGGTATCTGAGATATACCAAATATGATCTCCGCTTCTGTTTTCGTCTGCATAGGATATTTTTGCCTTTTTGCCATAAATTTTTTCTACCTTTTCTATTGCTTCTACCATAGAAATATTTGAAAACCTCGAACCACCGATATTATAAACTTCACCTTTTTTTGGATTTTTATAAAATTCATAAAATGCTGTAACCAAATCGTACGAATGGATATTATCTCTAACTTGCTTTCCCTTATACCCAAAAATAGTATATGGCTGATCAGTTGCAATACATTTAATTAAATAAGCTAAAAATCCATGTAACCTTGTTCCACTATGAGCAGGACCCGTCAGGCAACCTCCACGGAAAACACCTGTGTTAAGTCCAAAATATCTACCGTATTCCTGCACCATTACATCAGCAGCAACTTTAGAAGCACCGAAAACACTATGCTTTGAATTATCAATGCTCATTGACTCGTCAATACCAATATAATATTTATGATTTTTTGGTAATTCAAAACGTGTTTTCGTTTCCTTTAAAGGTAATTTATTCGGCGTGTCTCCATAAACTTTATTTGTAGAAGTAAAAATGAATGTGGCTTTAGGAGAATACTTTCTATACATTTCAAGCATATTAAGAGTTCCTACTGCATTGATACCAAAGTCAGTAAGCGGCTCTTTTGCAGCCCAATCGTGTGATGGTTGAGCAGCTGTGTGAATAATAAGATCAAATTCGTTATCCGCAAATATTGATTCTAATTTGGTATTATCCCGTATATCAACAACATAATGATGATATTTTTTTGATAATTTTTCTTCAAGTTTTTTTCGTGACCATTCTGTGCTCGCTTCTGGACCAAAAAAATATTGACGCATGTTATTATCAATACCATATATTTCAAATCCTTTGTCAGCAAAAAACTTAGCAGCTTCAGATCCAATTAATCCTGCAGAACCTGTTATCAAAACTGATTTTTTTGATAGTTGTTTTTTTCGAGTTTTTTTCGTTTTTGATTCTAATTGGGACATATAATTTTAGTCTTTATAGTACTGTAAACCTTTAAATAAGTAAAGATAATATGATGGACGCGGATTTCTTTTAACTTTTGCAAAATAACGTGCATCACTTACTTTTCTAATTTTATTTTGAATAATTTTTCTTTTTTTAAGGGTATTATTGAATTGTACAAGATTCCAAAAAAAGGCCTTTTGAATAGCTAGGAAAAATTTCGGTTTACCTGTAAATAAATAAAGAAAAGACGTCATTTCACATACAAATAAATGGAATGGCAGCATCCACAAAAGAGTTTTCATCTCTAGATTTTTTATATACGTGCAAATTCTATTTTTAAAGGAATGGTAATGTATCCTTTCCATTCCTTGTCTTCTTGTTGAAACCCCACCTTTATGATAGATAATAATTCCTGGAATATATTCAATTCTCCAACCAGCAAGCCAAACACGCATACAAAAATCAGTCTCTTCAAAATATAAAAAATAATCATCATCAAAAAGTCCAATCTTATCAATTATTTCCTTGCGGATAAGCATACAGGCACCATATGCGGAAAAAACTTCTCTCTTTTTATTAAATAATAACCGAGTATCTTTTTTACCATAACCTGGATAGTACAAAAATCCGGTACTTGTTAGATATGCACCAACTGAATTGATAATATTTTTTTGAGGAGAATCTTCATTATCATAAAGGAACTTAGGTTGTACAACACCCAGTGTTATATCTTCTTCCATAATGATAACTAATTTTTCTAAAAAATCTTTAGTAACTTCTGTATCTGTATTTAATAATAATACGTATTTCCCTTTTGCTTTTTTGACAGCAATATTGTTTCCACCAGCAAAACCGTAATTATCTTTACTTTTAATTAATGTAACTTCTTTGTACTTCTTAATTATATCTATAGACTTATCTGATGAATTATTGTCGTTGATTATAATCTCTATATTCTTATATGTTTGTTTGCGTAACGAATTAAGACAATCTGATATTATTTTTTCACCATTCCAATTTACAATAAGTATGGATATCAAAGGTTTATTCATATAAAAATTGTTTTACTATATTCTGAAAAATTTAGTATTTATATTAACCTATTTGTATTGTTTGTAATAGAGTTCTTTCAAATATCTTTTTCCATTCAAAATCTTTTGCCATAGATAAAGCGTTAATTCTCATTTCTAATAATTTTTTTTCATTAGATAATACTGTAGTAAGAGCATTAATCAATTCTTTTTTGGAATATTTAATTGCTATAC
Organism: uncultured Gammaproteobacteria bacterium; assembly: GCA_964540055.1. Classification (GTDB taxonomy): domain Bacteria; phylum Patescibacteriota; class Microgenomatia; order Levybacterales; family UBA12049; genus JACDET01. The sequence continues at coordinate 10,464 of CAZILC010000016.1, forward strand.
CGCATTTTAGTTTATCAATTTCGAATGCAACCTGTGGTACTTTTGTAATAATAACTGGTATCCCATTAGCTATATAGTCTTTGGGTTTTCCGGGGTCTGTATATTGAGTAAAATTATTCTTATCATCTACATACGGTGCGACTGCAACAGCTGCATTTTTGATATATTTTTTAACATCTGAAAAATTTTCAACAAATCCTGTAAACATTACCGACTTCTCAAGTTTTAACTTGGTAACCTTCTGCTTAAGAGATTGTTCAAGAGGACCTCCTCCTATAATAAGAAGATGCGCTTTAGGAACTTTTTTTATAACATCAGCCATCGATTCAATAAGTAGTTCTACTCCTTGCCCCTGTCTCAGATGACCTATAAATATAATTTTATATTTATCAACATTCTGTTTAGGTATAAGACGAGCTATAGGCATAGTTCCAACCGGAACGACAATTTGTTTATCCCGAAATCGTGTATTTATTCCGTTTTTTTCTCGAGCTTCAATCATTTTTTGCGATAAATTCCAAACTCTCCAACTTTTTTCTACCGAGATCTTATCTAACAGATGATAGAAAAAATTTAATACAGCATTTTCAGAACGTTTGGGTACATAATCTATAGTGTAGAAAATTGTCCTTTTTACCTTACCAAATAATTGCAATAGTAAACCTGTTGTAGCATTGAGACTATCTACGCCGACAAAATAATCAATATTTATCCCATAAACTAAAGCCCACCATAAAGTAAGTAAAAAATCTTTCAAATAAAACAAAATTTCAGGACCTTTCCAATGGATAAAATGTTTTTCCTTAACTAATTTACCTTTTTTATATAAACGTAAAAAAGACCGGTTGTCTTTTGTATATGCGAATGGATGACCGATGAAAAGTAATGTTTCTAATTGGGGTGAAAGATATTCCTCCAGATTAAAAGAAGGGCCACTAGCGTACACATGCGTAACAATTGCAAAGGAGTATTTTTTTAGATTCATTTGTTGAAACCATTCATTCTATACCATTCGATTGTTTTTTGTAATCCTGCATCAAGCGAAACTTTTGCTTTAAATCCGGTTTTCTCAACGGCTTTACTGTTATCACTATTCCGTCGTGGACTTCCATCCGGTTTGGTTTTATCATATTTTATTTTAATTTTTAAACCACTCATTGCAATAATTTTTTTTATCAGATCATCAATTGAAATTTCATCATCAGTTCCCAAATTTATTGGATCAGGTGTGGGATAATTTTCAATAGCTGATATCATACCTTCTGCCATATCAGTAACATACAGAAACGCTCTTGTTTGTTTTCCTGATCCCCAAACAACTACCGGGTTTTCACCATCAAATACCCTTTTTATCAAAGCTGGAATTACGTGGGAAACAGCTGGGTCAAAATGATCACGAGGGCCATAGCAATTATACGGTCGAACAATCCCAACTTTCATTCCAAATTCCTCAACGTAATATTGCGCCAATTTTTCAGACATTCTTTTAGCCCATCCATATCCGCCATTTGTGGGCTCAGGTTCTGTCAAAAAACCCTCACTTTCAGGGGTTGGTACTGAACATTCTCGAGGATAAACACATGCTGATGATACTGCTAAAAACCGATCTACTTTTGCAATGCGCGCCGCTTCAATCATCACTGTACCAATAAGCAAATTATCACGGAGCATTGTTGCCTGATGTGTCCTGTTATATTCAATACCTCCAACTCTTGCAGCAACATTTATTACTACTGATTGTCCACTGCATGCTTTTAAGGCGTCTTTGGCATTCATGCAATCACCTTTTATAAATCGAATATTTTCTTTAACATTTATTAGATTTTTTAATGTACCATTTTGAAGAGTATCAAGTACAGTTACTTTTGCTTGGCGGCTTACTAATTGTTCAACGACGTGACTTCCTATAAATCCTGCTCCACCGGTGACTAACACTGTCCTATTTTCCCAAAAGTTTTTCATGATCTACCTACTATACAATATTCTTTTTTATTCCTCAAGAGCAGTTATCGAATTAATGAAATAATTTCTTTTATTTCTTGTTGCGTCATATCAGGGTTATTGCCAAAGTAAAGACCTTGTTCATGAATAAGACGAGCATTCATATTATCAAATTCGTTTTTTATGTCAGGTAAATATTTTTGAAAAAAAGGCTGAACAACCATATCGCCACCAACAATTGGTCGGATTTCTAATTTATTTTTACATTTCTCAACCAACTCATCACGGATTTTTTTCGTCTTACAAATAATTGGTACAGCAAAATTTGAAACAAAATCTATATGATCGTATCGTATTGGATAAAATTTATCAGTCTGTGAATATAAAACAGGAGCAATTTGAAGAAAATTTTCATTACGTTTTTTAACTATCTCATCAGCATACTGTAATTGCGTGTTACCAATAAATCCATTTATTTCGGTCGTTCGCAAGTTGTATCCCAAATCGTAAAAAGTATAACGGGAATAGAAAGATGAATTAACGTTATGCTTTAATCGAATTTTTAATTGTTTCCGTTCTGTCAAATTCCTATCCCATCCGTGAGCTCTCACCATTTGTAACATCGTTTCTAAATTATGACTATCAACGCAAATTGCACCGCCTTCTATCGTTGATAAATGATGACCTACATAAAATGAAAAGGTACTCGCTAAACCATAATTCCCCAATTTTTTCCCCCTATAAATAGTCCCCAAAGATTCACAATTATCCTCAATAAGAATTATTTTATTTTTATCGCATACTTTTTTTATTTCATCTATATCATCACAGAACCCTAGCAAATTAGTCAGAAAAAGCATTTTTAATGGATATTTTTTAAGTATTTTTAACAATTGTTTACTGGAAACATTTAGGGTATCCAATTCGACATCAATTGGTATGGCCGTTAACCCTAATTGTAAAAGTGGCATGACATTAGTAGACCACGTAATTGCAGAAAAACCGACTTTATCTCCTTTTTTAATCAGACCGGAATTCAATAAGGTCTGAATAATTGCTAGATTTGCGGAGCTTCCGCTATTTACTAAAATACAGTGTTTTCTTCCCTGATACTTTGCAAAACGTCTCTCAAACTTTCTACATTCACTTCCAATACTTAATTGCTCAGCATTAGAGATAAATTTAATAAGCTTCTTTTTTGTATCTTTTTCATTATAAAAGGTTGATTTTATAAGCTTTATCATAAACTAAATTAAATCATTTTTTGAACAAAAACACAACCATTACAGTCAGTTATAAATTTGGTAAATTCTTTTGATACCACAGTAATGTTTTTGATAATCCTTTTTCTAGAGTAATCTGTGGTTTCCAGGCAAGTAATCTTTTAGCTTTTTCAGATGAAACATATTGTTTGATAATTTCATTATTTCTCCCTCCAGGAATTCTTTTAATAGTAACATCCTTTCCGGAAATGTGAATTATCATTTTTATTACTTCTTCAACAGTATAGTGCTCTCCTGTTCCAAAATTAAAAATTCTGTTTTTACCCACTGCCGGAATAGAAACTTCAGCAAGCTTTAGATAAGCTGCTATAACATCATCAATATATAAATAATCACGAAGAGATCCACCACCCCACATCAAAGGCCGTTCATTGTTAAGAACACTTTTAATAGTCTTTGGAATAAGTCTATTAAAATTTTTATCACCGGGACCATAAATATTACAAAAACGTGAGATAAGTACCGGTAAATCAAATGTTTCAATATACGATTGGGCAATTAAATCCAAACACGTCTTGGATGTCTCATATGGCCTGGTGGGTCTTGGAGTATATTCTTCCTTAAAAGGAAGTTTATTATTACCGTAGACATGAGAAGTGGACGCAATGATAACTTTATCCAAATTATTTTTACGAGCACATTCTAAAATATTTAACGTGCCTAGCGTATTTATTTTTAAAGTTTGATAGGGATCTTCCTGACCGGATTCAACAATTGATTCAGCCGCGAGATGGAAACAAATCCCTATTTTTTTTTCTTTTATAATTTGATCAACTCGAGAATATTCAATAATATTTGCTTTTAACGTATTCCCAGATTCAATATTACGTGATAACCCCCATACAGTCGCACCTTTTTTTTCAAGGGCTTTTGCAAGATGTGATCCTACAAAACCTTGAATACCGGTTATTAGAACTGATTTATCTTTCCAAAAACTCATAATGATACTTCTGCCTTATGCGTTCCAAAGCCTTGTCTTATTGTTGCAGTTCCATAAATAACAAGCATTGCAAAACACATCAGGGGATGCAAAAACCATGCTACATCATGTATTTTACTGTAACCTCGTACTGAATCATACAAGGGTTTGACAAATGTTGCAGAATAAACGCAATACTTAACTAAATTAAAATTGTCCTTTGGTGCTTCATAAACACTAAATCTTCTTTTACGCATATCTTCAAAATGATACTTTTCTATATAATATCTTCTTCTTTTCAGAAAGCGTATGACACTATTATTGGATAAATGGATAATAGAGTCTTTAAAAATTCCATAGGTATTAAACCCTTTTCTTACCAGATCAACATTCACATCAATATGGAAAAAGTTATCAGGATCAGCTGAAGCTTCTTTCAATAATAATTTCCTTCTCATCGCAGCGCCATTTCCTCCAAGTGCTGGTACTTTATCAGGAGCAAATTTGACCAAATAATAGGCACCCATATCTTTATACTGGCCGTATAGGTTATACGTATCAAATGCCCATGAAAGATGAGAATCTTTATTTAAATAATACGCAACAGGATCATTCCCTCCCAACAAAGAAAAATATCTATCAAGTAAAGTCATTTTGGGATCATAATGAAATCGTAAGGGCTCAACACCAACTACTTCTTTATTTTCAATAAAAGGAATAACCATTTTTTTTATCCACTCTTTATGTGGCAAAATATTATCAGAATCTAACAGTAATAAAATATCATTTTTAGCAGCATTCACTCCAAGTCCTTTATTATATTCAGCATTTTGCAATTCATTTGGTACATTAACAATACGGACATTATATTTTTTTACTATAGTTAATGTTTTGTCAGTAGAACCGCCATCAGAAATAACTATTTCAATCAATTCTTGTGGATAATTTTGATTCCTAACACTTTCTAAGGATTGCTTTATAGTTCTGGCAGAATTAAAAGTCGCAATTACGACACTTATGGAAAGCAATTTATGTTTTATTTGATCTGATTCTCTACTCACTTTTTTTCCCATGCAATCAATCTTTGTCAGTTAGAATTATGTTGTTTTAAAAATTTGAGAGAAACTGAGGCTGTATTTTCCCAAGAGTACTCTTTTGCTTTTTTATACATTGCAACTTGCATATCCTCATATTTGCTTTTATTTTGCAATAACGTTAAAACTCCATCTCGTAATGCCTCAGGATTATGTTCTACCAACAGGCCATTTTTATTATTTTCAATAATATCACAAAAGCCATTAGTATTGTATACTACAGCTGGAGTTTTAGTCATTCCTGCTTCTGGAACGGTTAATCCCCATCCTTCTTGTACTGAGGCACTTATGAGTACATGTGCTCTTTTGAGTAGTTCAAATTTTTTGCTTCCATCAACAAATCCATAAAATCTAACAAATTTTGTTATACCTTCTTGAGCAACAAATTCTTTAAGCTCTCTCATAATTTCTTGACTGCCTGATCCGACAATCCACAACAAGGCTTTCGGCAACTCTTTGTGAATTAACGCAAAAGCTTTAAGTACGTCAAAAATTCCTTTCTGTTGATTTAGACGAGCAACGTAAATAAGCGTTGGGTCTTTCTCTTTCTGATAATTTTTTATCTCTGTCGGAATAGTCAGTCCCATAGGCAAAATCACTAAATTAGAACGTAAGTGCCCTTCTTTCAGCATATCCTTATATGTTGATGGAGAAATAACCATTGTGGGAACTCGTCTGTATAAAAACAAATATACTTTTTCAATCAAGCGCCAACAATAAGCTATTGGATAAGGAAAAATAGTAAAAAAAAGTTTATCTGCCACTTCACAAACAAAAGCTATCGTTTTTTTGGGAGCATAAAGATAACTAAAAAAAGGAAACCAATGTACTTCATCAATAAGTATGTCTGTTTGTTTACGTAAATGACGAAGGTAGTAGAAACAAGCAAAAATTTGAACATTCCACCATGAACCTATACGAATAAAATCCACTCCATCAATAGTTTCTTTCGGTTTGGCATGGGGAAATGATGATGATATTTGTGTTACTTTATGGCCAGCTTCTACCCATCGTTTTGCCATTTCATGTGTTAAAATCTCGGCACCACCACCAGTAGGATTCTTGATGTCTCGCCAATTTAAAATTAAAATTGTCATCGGGAAAAAGAAAATGAAAGGCTTTTAGATAAATGATGATTCTTTTTTCTATTTAATGAATATGTTCGTAAGATACGTAAACGATAAAAAACTGCTACAGTATCCCAAACCATTAAATAGATTGTTGATGGAAGGCCCCATGAAGTAATTCCACTATTTTTAAAGTTAATCTCAACAGGCGCTTCATAAATTCTTTTATAACCGTAAGCATAAGCAAGTGCCAACATTTCTATATCAAAAGCATAACGCTTTACAAGCATCTTAGGTAACACTTTTCGTACTACTTTACGCTTTAAAAATTTTAACCCTACTTGTGTATCTTTAACCTTAAATCCAAAAAGTGTCTGCGTTAATGATCGGTATCCCCACGATAATATTGTTCGATAGAGTGGATAATCAACTTTAGATGCTGGGTGAAGTTTTGAACCCACAATAATATCTGCATTGTACCAGACCATGTGGTTTAATAACATATTCATACCTGTCGGATGAATATCCATTCCTGCATCGATAAATCCAATGATATCTCCTTTTGCGCGAAGCATACCATATCGAATTGCATGACCTTTACCATGATTTTTTTGATAGCCAATTACTTTAACTTTTGCAGATTTTATTTTCTGTGCATTTTTATACGTATTGTCCAGCATTCCATCGACAATTACTAAAATTTCATATTTTAGTCCCAATGTATCTAACGTAGACGTGATTCTTCTAATATCTCTAAGGATTGTTTTTTCTTGTTTATATGCAGGCATTATTATAGAGAGGAGTTTTATTCCAAAGCTATTTCTTCGTCGCATACGGATAGTATAACAAAAGGCATATATCAAGTAAAACGGTACAAACAAGAGAAATAATAATAATTTGAAAAAAGTTTTGATGAATAAAATAAATAAAAACAATCTGAGCAATCGCGCCAATAATAATAGGGATAAAAATTTTTGTCTTATTAATCGATAGATAAAAATTACTAAGGATTGCTAAAATGCCATAAAAAGTAATAAAAATTGAAAAAGGAACAATATAGGGACTAATTGCCAAATAATCTTCTCTTTTCAAAAAAAACATAATCGCCTGATGAGGAAAAATACTGTAAAAAGCTGTTAGAATGAGCGAAGGAAAAATAACCAATAATAATGATAATTTGAAAGTGTTTGTGTAATTCTCATTTTTACTATGCTTTTGCACTATTATCGGAAACATTACCGTTGCAATGGGAGCTGATACAAAAAAAATAACTCTTCCAATGAGTGATAAACCAGCATATAACCCTGCTTGATGTGGATCAAAAAAATGTTTTACCAGTATGATATCTGATGAAATAAAGGAAGTTAAACCAAGCAGTGCAATTGATGAGGGGAAACCGTACAAAAACAATTCCTTCTTAGGAATCGAAGGCAACGCTATTTTTTTATCAAATACAAATTTAAGTGGAATGAAACTGACAATATATCCTGTTAATCCTGCAAACAAAATTGCATACGTTGCTCCTAAAACTGAATATCCTAAAAAAATGAGTATTATACCAATACATAATTTCAGTATTGCATTACACAAACTAACGATTACTTGAAAACCAAAAGCCAACTTTGCTTGCAAAAAAGCCAAATTCACAACATTTATAAGAGCTGTAAAAATGATAATATCGGTAATGAATAATATTCTTTGATCTGTAATATGAAAGAAATTACCAATGGTAGGAATAAAAATTAAAAACAATAAAAATACAATTACGCCAATTACTAATAAAAGTTTTTTAATTTGAATATATAATCCACGTAATGAAGCAAAATCTTTTTTGGCAAAATAATCTCCAGCAAAACGGACAACAACTGGATTAATGGCGCTCCCAATTAATACCGGAAACGCTATTATTGACATAATACTTGCAAAAATACCATATTCTGAAACAGTGATACTTCGACTCATAAAAAGATTAAAAAGAAAATTGAAAAAATTAGCGATGAGATTTCCAATTACGAGAACTCCACTCCCAAAAATTAGAGGATGTTTTATGATATTTTTAGCTTTTTCTATCATTATTACGTGCAGATAAAAAAAATGGAATCGACTTTATAGTACTCTCTCATAAGCTTCAATTGTTTTTTTTGCTGTTTCTTGCCAGCTGAATTTTTGTGCGTTTCGTAAACCAACTTCTGTAAGTTCTTTTCGTAAAGAATGTGATGCTAAAACACTTTGAATCGTTAAGTATAGACTCTCCGTATTGGACCCAGTAAAGTATGCTGCTGCCTTCCCGCCAACTTCAAGCATACAGCCTTGATGAGCAATAATTACCGGACACCCGCACTGCATTGCTTCAAGAATAGGTAATCCGAAACCCTCATAAATAGATGGATATACAAAAACTTTCGCGAGATTATATAATACTACCAAATCTTCCGTTGAAACAAAACCTAAACGCAAAATACTTTTATTTTCCTTCGCCAATTTTTGTACCTCGAGTAAATCTTTATTCCAAATATTATTTTCGTCAATATTTTCTGCTGCCAATGCTTTACCGACCATAACCAAGGGAACATTTATTTCTTTAACTGCCTGAAGTAATCGTGGTAAATTTTTATTCCATGTTGCATCTCCTACATATAATATAAATTCATCAGGTAAATGATATTTCTCTTTCACTTGTTTACGTTGTTTATCATCAGTATGTATTTTTTTAAACTCATCACCTGCAGCCAAATAGGCCACGGTTACATTTTTTGGATCAATACCTACTATTCTTTCTATATCTTTTTTTGAAGTATGTGAGTCAGTGAGAATTCCGTCTACTTTTTGCAAATTGAATCGTTGTAATTGCCACTGTAGAGTGCCCTTTATTCCTGCGGGAAAATGATCAGGAAAGACAAGAGGTGTCAGGTCATGTACGGTAACAACTGTTTTATGCTTTTTTATAAATGGTAATGTATGAAAAAAGGGATCAAAATAGGGATAATGAACAACATCAACCGGTTTGGTAATTTCCTCATTCTTTTCAAAGAAACGATATTCGTGTTCAGGAAAAAATTCAAGAAGAGCTCTTTTCAAATACGTCAGATAAAATCCAACACCGCGGACTTTGTGTCCAGACTTTAGTGGGGAAACATCAATAGCAATTCTCATTATTCCTCATTACTTATTTCGATTGTGCCATTCCCAAGCGGTTTTTATTATTGTTTCAAGATCGGAATAATGAGGTTCAAATCCTAACTCTTGTTTTATTTTTGTCGAATCTGCAACTGTCTCTGCGACATCTCCAGGACGACGTTCTTTGATAGTTATAGGAAAATCTATCCCTGAAACTTTTTTAACCATATCTATAACTTCTTTATTAGATGATCCCCTGCCTGTTCCAACATTAAAAACATATTCTCCATTTTGTTCATCTAATTTCTTAAGAGTTAAGACATGTGCTTCAACCAAATCCAACACATGAATATAATCGCGAACACATGTACCATCCTTCGTCTCGTAATTATCTCCAAATAACGTGAATTCAGAATTGTTAAGCGCTGCTTTAATAGCGTTTGGAATTAGATGTGTTTCGGGATCATGTTTTTCGCCCATACTGCCATCAGTTGCCGCTCCTGAAGCATTGAAATACCGTAGAACAGCCGACCCGATTCCATGACTGACAAAATACCAATGAAGTATTTTTTCGACCATTAATTTACTTTCTGCGTATGGATTCTCAGGATTTTTTATATGCGTTTCAGGAATGGGATTAACAGTAGGTGTGCCATAGACTGTGCCTGTTGAAGAAAAGATGAATTTGTTAACCCCATGCTCTTTCATTGCATCGAGAAGTGCAACCGTCGTAAAAACATTATCTTGAAAATAGAGACCTGGATGCTGCATTGATTCACCAACAGCAATAAATGCCGCAAAATGCATAACACAATCATATGAAGTTTGATCAAAAAGCTGGCTGATAAATTCTTTATCGAGGAGGTTTCCTTTTTTGAATGTCGCACGACTATCTAATGATGATTCATACCCGCGTTCCAAACTATCGGCAATGACGACCTCATGCCCATCATCCAAAAGCCGTTTTACCATAAAACTGCCTATGTAGCCTGCTCCGCCAGTGACAAGTACTTTCATATATTAATTGTAGCAAAAACAATTCTTTTGTTATAGATACTATTATCTCCAGTCTAAATTACACACGATTCCTGGAGAAGAAGGAATTTGGATTTCACTCTGGGTTAATCGATATTTTTCAATTCTTACTTGTTGGATCATTTTTACTGACTCCGGTTTTGTTGCTATAGCGGCTCTTTTCGCTTTCCAACGAACCGGGTTTGTAACTGAGCCTTTTCCTGTTGGTTCGTAAATAAGATACGTTAAAGGTTGTTTAGCACACAACGTTCCTTTATACGGGTACTCTTCGATAGATCCGATAAAACTCATTGCGTATTTTTTAGAATACCCTAGTCTATCTGGTGAATAAACATAATAACCAAAATTTTCATCCGCATCTTGATAAATATAGTCAGCAACTTCTTTATTAACTATCCAAGACGATGTATCTTTTGCATAGATATTATTTTGCCAATTTTTAACTTCATTATATCCGTTTTTAACTAAAACTAATGTTAAAATGGTAAAGAGAACAAGAAAGACTCCTTTGTGTATTTTAAGAAAAAGCGAAGCTAATGCGATTGCTAAATAAGGATAGAATCCCCAATAATAAAAATCCCATACTGGGCCTTTAAATAAAAGGGTAACTAACCAAAATCCGATAACATATAGATACAACAATAAGATGAACGTTCGTTGACCATTTTTCTTTGATTTGTACCAAATGTAAAAAATAAAAATATTAAGAAGTACAAAAAAAGTTTTTACTAACGGATTGGTGATATTAGTAAGATTAATCATATCCAGAAATCCCCCAATCCGGTTTTGAATAAGCTGCGACGAGGTGATTTGCACAAAAACTTCTGAATTATGATGAAAAATGAAGTTATAATAGACTTTTGTTTGGAGAAAATTATGCCTTACTTCAAACAAAATATAGGCAATTTGAGGAATTAAAATGAGAAACCAAGAGAGTAAATATGTTAATTGTTTTCTTTTAATTAACACTACCACGGTTAGTATGAATGTAATTAATGTTACGGTTAACCCAAAGGCAGGTTGAAATTGTATAAAAAGTCCGCATACTACGACAGTCCAACTAAGATAGCGAAGTTTTTTTTCCTCAACAAAAAGATAAATCATGTATAAAAGTATTGGAGATAAGAATACGGGTCCAAAACTTTGTGTAAATCCAGGAGCAAGATTCATAATTGTATAAATAAACATTGCAATGGCTATTATCGCTACAGCTACACTAAATACTTTTCTCGTAACATAAAAAACAATTCCAACACCTATTAAAAAAAGAAGTAACCAGAAATATCCGATAATTAAAGGGTTTCCTTTACCAATTAAAAACGCAGGAAGGTTAAGATAAAGCCAAATCGGTCCAAAAAATGTCCCAGTTACTCCTCCTGCGCGAGGACCAATAAGTGTTAATTTATGATTGACAGCAATATCTTGAATTAATAAAAAATCGCGTGCAATATCTGTGTGAAATAATAAATCGCCGAGGAATAAATGCAAAGAAAAAAGATATATGCCGTAAAGGATACTCGCAACGCAAAGGAAAAGATAAAAATATTTCATTTTTGGGACAAAGAGTTTAAATAAGCTCGGGGAAATCTAAGAGCTGAGAAAAAGGAGAATACAAAACCTGGCCACCCGTCTTTAAATCCTTTATGTCTCACGTATGTCAACAGAAACCACCACGAGGGCTTTGCGATAAGATATTGTACTGGAGCAACTGGACCACGGTTCTTTTTATTTTTTTGCAACTCTTGTGCTAATAAATGTATATATCTTCTATTCCGTGCTAAATACCGATCAAACGTTGGTGAATCAATATGATAAAGATCGTGTCTAAGCCAACCAACTCTTCCATCAACAACCATTTGCTCATGTACATCTTTACACGGAAGATACGCTTTTCCTTTTCGAATTAAGCGGATAACTCCGTCAGGATAAACTCCGCCGTAACGCATATATTTACCCAAAAAATAATTTAGACGAGGTATGAAAAACGCAGCATATGGTCCGGTTTTTGTGCCAATCGATCCATCCCGCTGTTCAAGTATCTCTTGGTGTTTAAGGAATAACTTTCTTTTGGCTAAAGAGTTTTCATACAGATCAATTTCATCATCATTCATTGCAATAACTTTTATAATTTCCTTTGCTAAAGCGGGGCTTACTCGTTCATCAGCATCAAGCTGCAATATCCATTCATTTTTTGCCATATCTATCGCTTTCTGTTTATTGATATGAAATATAGGAGGATTATCGGTAATAAGGATTTTTGCATCAAATTTTTTCGCAATCGCAACAGTCTGGTCAGTTGATGAGCCATCAACGATGACTATTTCATCAGCTAAATCTTTAACAGAAGCCAAACACGCCTCAAGATTTTTTTCCTCATTAAAAACAGCTAGAACAACAGATACTTTTTTCATTGTTGATAAATACTTACAGCCGGATCACCATTGGAATAATTCACTTGTTTAATTTTAACACCATTTGGTACATATTCTCCATTCAGAGATATATAATAATCTCCTTTCCTTAAAGTTTCTTTACAATTACCAAAATATGCATTACTTATTGTAAAGCAACTCTTTGAAATTCTATTTGATCCACCTTCAGACAGGTACCTTGCCGGATCATATTTCGTATAGAATAAATAAAATATATAAGGCTGTTCAAAAGTATTTGAAAATACAATTCTTTTGTTAGAATTTGTATTTTGCTCAGCGAACAGATCAGCTTCTTTATATCCATACTGCCAACCTTTCTGAAAATCTTTGAGAGAATTTGTATAAGCGTAATATTGATGCAGATAATAACCAAAACTTACAGCATAGATACAAATTAAGAGAATTTGTATTGCCAACGTTACTTTCTTATTTTTAACTAATTGAAATAAATAAACTACTCCTGAAGCCTCAAATATCAGCCATGTCGGCAAAAAAATAAGACTTCGTAAAGAACTTGGAGCATCAGAGCTCAATGAAGATGCTAGAGGTGCCAACAGAAACCATACAAAAAGAATCCAAGAAACAACAAAATATCGGGTGATTAAAAAATACATTCCCAGAAGAATAAAAGGCAGAGAAACTACATATAGTTTTCCAAAGCCAGGAGCATGATGTCTTGGTACCGCATCATTGTCCAAAAAAAGCCAATATGGATTGTAATGAGATATATAATTTGAAACAAATTTTTCTGCATACACAACGCGACGATTATAGAAAATCTCTCCAAATATATTGTGCTGCTGTTTAGCGATTTGTAACTGTTTAATTGATGATTGAAGCAGTTGTGTCTGTTGATTAGTGAATAACACATCCTGTCCTCTTGCAAGACTATGTGAGTCGAGATATCCTACTGCGCTAATAAGAATAAAAACTACAACCAAGAGACTAAGCAGAATCTTTTGTTTTTTGAAAAACGAAATGCCATAGATAACTAATGATAAGAATAAAAATGGTGCTAGTAATTTAAGACTAATATAGGTAAGTTGACTTAAGCCAAAGAGTACAGTTGATCCGACAAGATACCATTTATTATTTGTTGATACACCTCTGAAGAATAACCACGTTGCTAGTATGACCAAACTGACTGCTACGTTTGCCTCAAAGGCAACTCTACTGAATTGAATTGACCAAGGTGATATGGCATAAAAAAGCATAGTGAGAAGTCCAAGATTTTTGGCAAATTTGTATTTTTTGAATAGTTCATAAGTCAGAAGAAAAACAAATACAACACTGATTGAACCAAAAAAAGCAGAAGGAAATCTTACCGCAAATGAAGTAAGTCCAAATAACCCAATAGAAATCACATCTAAATACGCATAAACGGGTTGTTTATATTCTCCAAATGCACGGAATAATATCGGGGTTGAGACACCATATTCATCTTTACCGGTATGCAAAACTGAATAGGCATTGTATCCGAAAGAAACTTCGTCCCAATCCATTGAACCGGGAACAGATCCTAATTGATAAAACCGGAGAAACACACCAATCAAAAAGATTAAGAAAAATATTATTTTGAACCAATTATCTTTCATAGATCCAGAAGATTGGGAAATTGTTAACAACTATCTTTTTTACTTTGCTTTGATCAAGTTGTAATCCGTTGAAGTCATCAGGATAGCCAATAATTGCAACATGCTGTTGATGGAAACTTTCAGATGGAATTGAAAAATTAAATTTATCAAATTTTTCAACTTGTCCGAAACCAAACTGATCAGGAGCAGAAAGATTTGCCTGTTTTTGATATTCCTGCGGTGGATATTTCAGATAGAATAATAAAAAGATATACGGCTCGCCATTTTTTTGCGTTATATAAAACGTATCAAATTTATTGTAATTCTCTTTAATATATGTTCCAAGTTCTTTATACCCAGCCTGCCAGTCTTGCGCAGGAAGAGCACGTTTGGAAAAATGATTAAGATAAAAATCCCAGGAATAAAAAAGGAAAAGAAATTGAACAATTATGAGTCCTGCAACAAAATATTTAAACGATTGCCTTTTTCTAAAAGTGATAAGCAATTGATACGCTCCATATGAGGCAAGAATTAAGCTTGGAATAATAATAAAAAATGAACGCGTAAAAGAAAGATCTGCCCATGTTAGAGCAGCCGTAATAGGAGAGATGAAAAATAATCCTAATAATAAATATCTCCACCGTTCTTTATTTTTGAAAAGAAAATAAATCCCCACAAGGATAAAGAGGTATTCAAGCGGAGTTATTGGAGACATATCGACAAAACCGAAACGCACATTACTATCTCCATTCTCTGCTAAAAACTGTGGGGAAAAATAAAGCGAATATTGATAAATCGCATCCCGAACTCCAATGGTAAGCGGATTATACAATAAACGACTACCCCCTTCACTTCGAATTTGTCCTATTTTCATTGCAAAACCGGCAGTATTTGTGATAAATAAATTTTGAACACGAGTAGGTTTATAGATGATATCAGTTGTTGCAAATATTCCCAGAGAAACAACAAATAAGAGTAAAACAACGATGCTTTTTTTTGATTTTACTTTTTTAAACAGAAAATAAACAAGTGCGAAAATAAAGAAAAAAAGTCCGAAAACTCTACTCGACTGATAGGCAAATAACGCCAAAAACATTGAAATTATAAATGCTGCACCATAACGATATTGCTGACTCTCAACAAACTTCATGAAAAAATAAGAAGTCAATGTAATCAGAAAAGCAGCTAATAATGCTTCGTGTGCTTCTCGTTCAATAATCCCTTTTCCAAGACATACACTAATGAGTAAGGCGCTAATGACGCCAATAATTTTATTGTTAAAAAGTTGTTTTGCAAAAAAATAGATTGCTATTGGAAATAGTGCGGCAAGTAATATATTAAGTCCCCGAGCGCTCGTTTCATTTAGCCCGAATATTCCGATAATGGGAACAGACAAATAGGTATACAGAGGCATTTTATAATCGTTAAACGATTTTAACCGGACTGGTAAAAAGGTCCCATATTCATCTGCGCCTGTCTTAAGAATTGAATATGCGTTATAACTGAATGCGGCTTCATCTGCATTAAAACCTGGAGGAGCAACATTTAGTTTGTACACTGCAAAAAAAAGCGATAAACAGACTGATACGCTAAGGAATACTAAAACCCAATATTTTTGTAAAAGTAATCTCATCACTATTATTTTAGTCGATAAATCGATATTTTAACAACGTCCAAAGTGCTAATGTGCCGTCAGTAAGCGCATGAATTTTTTTCCCTTCACCATAACCTCGAGGTTTGGTTGAGATCGGTACCTCAGCAATATTATATCCGTTCTTGAATAATTTAGCGGTAATCTCTGGTTCAAATTCGAAACTTTTTGCGCGTAACGTAACCCCTTTCAGTGCATTTTTCGGAAATAATTTATAGCAACATTCCATATCGGTAAGCCAGTGGTGATATAAAATACTAGTTACCAAACTTAAAAATCTATTCCCTAGGTAATGAAGTAAATAAAAATTCTTCACATCTTCCTTAAAATTTGGCAGACGTTTCAGTCTTGTACCGAATACTACTTGATGTGTCAAGGTAATTGCTTTAATTAATTTTGCGATATCTTTTGGATTATATTCTAAATCAGCATCTTGAATAATTATATAATCTCCGGTAGCTTTTTTCAGACCAGTTCGGACCGCCAAACCTTTACCTAAATTTTTTTTATGCGCAATTATTTTTAGTTTTTTTGATTTTAAATTATTTATTTTTGTAAGAGAACTATCTTTCGAACCATCATCAACAACTATGTATTCGATTTGTTTTACTGGTAGCTTTGTTGCAAGTACCTCTTTAAGTAATTTCTCGACCGTTTTCTCTTCATTAAAGACAGGGATTATTATTGATAATTTTTTCATACCAGAGTGAATAGCCTATTATAGCAGGCTATCGTAAAAGACTACATTATGATTTCCTTGTGGAAGTATAATTCCTCTGAAATTATAATCTGTCCTGTATATTTTCTCTTCGTTACCATCAACAGTAACATGCCATATCGGATAGAATGAATCTGTCAAAACCAAAAATGTTTCGTCTTTACTTTGGGTTTTTATCTGTATAGTATTTGCCTGATACTTTATAATCGATGCTCTGCCATTTCCAAAAGACTTTGTACTACTATCCAAATTTTCTACTATAGCTGTTTGATGTAAATCGATTTGTGTGTCAAGCAAAGATTTAATCGCTTCGTTTTTCCTATGTACCTGTTTAATAGTTCGAACAAAAAATACGCGTGGAAATGCTTTCGTATTTTCATAAATGTTTGTTTTCCCTTCACTAAATACCTTTTTAAATTTCGGATTATGAAGATCTGTTAGCGATAATACATATTTTACGCCCAATAGATCAATTAATCTGGATTGTGTATTTTGTGGAGTGATTATTCGGTGAAATGTAAGAGACGATGGTATAGCAGGTTTATTCTGCGTTAAGGCAGCAATAAATTCTCCATAACGAAGGAGATAGAGAGGATCATATCCATCAAGACTTTGCAGATGATACATCAGTGAAAAATTAGGGGGGAGTATTTCTGAAGAAGTTGCCATAATACGGAATTGTCCGTGTTGCCTTTGCAAAAACTCAAGCGTTTGAGTTTGCGGGAAAAGATAGGATCTCTGAGTGAAAGGGTTAAATTTTGACGAAAATCGAAAAAGATCAATACAAGTTATACCTATAAGAATAATGATTAATACTTGTCTTATATATTTGTATTTACCTTGTAAGTAGATTAAAATGATGAGCAAAAATCCAGAGACAATAAAAAGTATCGTTGGGAAATATAAATTGTGTTTTGCAATAGTTGCGTTTTCTTGAGAAACAAGTAAATAAGTAAACCCAAAAAGTACAAAAATCCATAATGCTGTAAATGCTAGCAAAAGGAGTAAAAACGGGTACACTATTTTTTTCTGCATTTTATTTTTAAGAAAATAATCAAATCCTAAAGCAGCAAGGATACTCATTGAAAAATCAGTTATAAAAAGAAGTCGTGTTGGTTGCGAAGTAGAAAAAAATGGAATATTTAATAAATAGGGAATTTTAGCAAAAATAGTTGGTAGTGAAAAAATGAGAGAAAGAATAAAGAATACTCCAAAGAATAAAGTTTTTTTATCTCTTCTAAAAAATATGGCAAACAAAATCATAATAAGCGGAAGAATTCCCACATATCCGATAAACTCTCCATAATTCCAAACTCCCCAATAATTTAGAGTTGCAGGATTGCCAAAAAAATCAGGAGCAACAAATTGTGCCAGATTTTGCCAAGGAATAAACCATCCTGGCAGTCTCCATGCATTCACTAGATCTGCATTTCTATTGCTCAAAAAAATTAATTCTACTGAGGGTAGCCATTGTATTGCAGTTATAATCACTATAATTAAAGTAGACACTACAAAAGGCAATAATTTCTTCCAAGCCGTTTTCCAATAATGGTTTTTCTTATTCTCGCTTTTTATAATTTGTATAATTCGTGCAATCACGTACGTTGCAAAAAGAATAAACATATAGAAAAAAGCTTGTAGAAATCCTGCAAAGAAAGCTGCACATTGAGCAAATATAAATACAGCTAACCACCTATACGAAAACTTTTGCAATAGATATTCGGAAGCAAGAAGAATTAGTGGTAACCACAAGGCAACTTGAACGAGAACATTCCATTCAAGCCACGCTGTTGTATAGCCACAGAATGCAAAAACAAATCCTCCCAAAAAAGATGCGGGCTGTGATATATTCATTCTTCGTAAATAGCAATAAAGAAAAATCCCGGCTAGTACAGGCTGTAAAAAAATTATTAATGACCAACCCAACCAAAACGGAAAAATAAATAAAAAGATATTCAGAGGATAAAATGCAGCAGTTTGAAAATTTGCCAAAAGAGGAGTTCCTGAGAAACTATATGGATTCCATAAGGGAAATTGGATTTCTTTTTCTAAAGAAATCGCAAGCCATCGCCAGGGATATTGCTGACGAACCGGATCTGTTATTAACAAATTTTTAACCGGTACACCATTTGGAAAATGTTTGATAGAATAATCGATAAACGGATGATATAAACTTAGGATTGTATCCGACGGAATTGGTAATTTCCCTTGCAAAAAAAATGGATAAAAGAAAAGTATGATTGATAGTACTAAAATGAGAAGTGGATGAGTAGCATTTTTTTTCATTCAGTTATTAAATGCTGAATATCCTGGGAAAATCTTTCTTCTGAAAAATCCTTTGCCCGTAAAATAGCATTTTTTGATAATTCATGCCACATCTTTTCATTGGTTGCTAATCGCTTTGTCATTTCCAACAATTCATCAGCAGTATTCCATAATAATCCATTTTTTTCGTTTGTTACAATTTCTTTCTGTCCACCACTATTAATGACAATAGGTACTGCGCCTGCTCCCATTGCTTCAACTGTAGACATACCAAAATGTTCAGCCAATTCTGGATGTTTTTCAATATCCTCACCAAAACCTGAGGCATGCCAATAAATTTTTGCTTTGTTATATAATGCAAAAATTTCTTCATTGGTTTTATTGATATAAAATTCAATCGGATACCCCTTTGCATTTTGTTTTAATTTTTCAAATGCTTCTTCATCTTCATTTTTTACACTTGATGCCAAAACAAATTTCCATTCTTTCAGTCCTTCATCAACAAGCTTTTTAAATGATTCAATCATAAAACCTTGTTTCTTATAATCCCCGCTTGCCATATTTCTGACCCTAAATCGTCCCACGTGCATAATACTATTACCTTTTTTCTGATCTGTATTCTTGAAAGAAACGGGTGGATAAATTACTTCAGCTTTTACACCGGGGAAAAACGGATCGTTATATTTTTTTGTAAACTGTGAGTTATAAAAAATAGCAGAGATATGTCTTCGTTTTATGTTATCTTTGAAATTTGAACTCGTATTGCTTGGAAGTGGCTGTTGTAAATGAAGATATAATTTTTTTGGGAAAACAAAAGGAATACTTCCATCGCTTAAAATGACAAATGCATCGTAATTCCGAAACTCCTTTGTTTTTTGAAAAAAACTAACGTGGGGTGAAAAAATATTTTTCCGAATTTTTACATTTTCAAGAGATAAATTAAATCGCTTTTTGATTGCGTTAAAATCCTCTTCATTATCCCAGAAAACCGTGACATCATGCATTTTAGACAAGCATGCGGCAACTGTCATCATATACTTCTCTCCGCCGCCCAAATCATCCAGATAGGGATCAAAAATTCCAATTCTCATGTACTTAGATTGTAGCAATTTTCATATCTCTTGCATACACAGTATGTGCATGATACGATCAGTCTTAATGCATCGTCTAACAAATAACAAACTGCAAATTTTCTTTCTTATTATCTCCATTCTAATCCCTTTAACAATTTCATTGATACTTATACTCTCAGTAAATTTAACCTTCTGGTATGATAATTCCCGCGATTTACTCAATGCATGGGATAGTCTTTCAAAGTTTACCCTAATCGGTCCCCCCTCAGGCATTCCGGGAATATTTTATGGACCATATTGGATTTGGCTGTTGCAGTTTGGTCTGCTTTTTTCAAAAAACCCTCTCTATGTAACCCTGATAACGGCAACGATTCCCTATTTTGTTATTTTTCCATTCATCTGGTTTATTACATTTGGTAAATTTTTTAATAAAACTTCATTACTAATCGGATGGTTGTTATTTATGTTTAGCAGTGGTATGACGTACGCTATACAACTTTGGAATCTCTATCCTGCTCCTTTAATTACACTCGCAATTATCTATCTATTTATTATCTCTGACTTTACAAAAAGTACTAAATCGCAAACGTTTATCTCACTAGGAATAGGCTTTCTCATCGGGCTTCTCATTAATTTCCACATTTCTTTTGGCATTGCTTTTCTTACCGGATCGGTGATTTTTTTACTTGTTGACACCATAATTACTTATGTAAAAAGCGCAAAAAAAGTTAAACAAAAAATTATTCTTCAAAAAATTTTATATAGCATCTTACTAGGTACTGGAATTTTTATTTCATTTATTCCAACGCTTCTTTTTGAGTTGAGGCACGGGTTTCATCAATTACAAGCATTGCTACATACTTTTTCCAAATATGGAGATGTAGTTACTGTAACCGGACTTAATAAATCTCAAATTTTACAAACATTTATTGTGACATTTGGCAATTTACTGCATGTGCCAGTAGTAATTGCAGGCTTTCTTTTACTGATGCTTTTAGCAATTTATATCTATTTAATAGCAAAACATAAATTAGAAATAACTAGTACAGATCGTAGAATACTTTTACTTTTAAGCTCTTTATTTGCAGGAGTTTTATTTATTTTCTTAAGTGCAAAAAACCCTGTATGGGAATATCATTTTATCGGTGTTGATATTTTATTCTTAGTAGCAATCACTTTTTTTGCAAGTAAATTGTTACTTTTTAGAAAAATTTTAGTGGTATATACAATTGCGATTGTTTGTATAAGTGTTGCGACTTTTATAATTAATTTTCACAAACACAATTCACATTTCGAACAGCAAATAGCAGTTGTACAAACAGTTAAAAATGATGCTAAGAATAATGAATATACGGTATTTGCCTATAATGCGTCTATTTATACCTATGATTTCTCATATCTATTTCGATGGATGGCACATAAAGATATCCCCTTTGATCCGGGACTTATTAAACAATCCACAGATACAATTTATTTAATTATTCCCAAAAAGATTGATAGTTCAATACAAAATTTTATTACCTTTCGTTCACAACCGAAGAAATATACATTGGTACATACGTGGAAGACAGAAACCGATTTTGCTATATTGAAGTTTCAAAAACGATAATCAATAAGGGTATATTATTTCTTATCTGATTCGTTTTGCATTTCCCAAAGCCTCGTATAGGTGATAAACATACTAAACGCTTGAAACATGCTTTCTATCAAACCGGCTGTACCTACCTTATACCCTTTTTGTTTTATATATGAATCATAAAATGCTGTTGCCATAACCCGATAAAATCTCCACCATGTCATTTTGGGATGATGTGCTTTTACACGCAGTTCTGCTTCAATTTTTGACCACTGAATTGTTTTGTTCAGCATACTCGTTAGATCTTGATGGGTATAATGTCTGATAAATCCCTCTTCAAGATCGCCTACATCTCCATTAACTCGGGGACTTTCATGGAGATCTCCATACCATTCTTCAAGTTTTGATTTTTTAAAAAGCCGTTCTAATTTCTCCATTTTCGGCCATTCATTTTTTCCTAAGTAAAAATTTTTTCTGTTAACTCGATATGCCGCATATATATCTTTCTTTCGTTCCAAGACGTCTTGAATAGCATTTTTTAGTTCTTCTGATACTCTTTCATCTGCATCAAGATACAAAATCCATTTACCCTTCGCTTTACTTAACCCTAAATTTCTTTTTTTCGCAAAACTCTCTGAAGAATAGGGAAAAACTAAAGCATCTAAATGTTTGGCCAGTTCTGCCGTGCGATCGGTTGAATAATCATCAATAACAATCACTTCATCACAAAACGAAACAGAATCAATGCAATCGGCAATCAAATCTTCAGAATTTTTAGTAAGAATAACAGCTGATAAATTTTTCATATATCACACCTTTTTAAGGGTAACAGAAATAAATGTATAAATTCTCATTAATTCTTTTTTTGCAATAAGATACAAGATAATAAGATAAATTCCACAGGCAATAATCATAACAATGGCAAGATTTATAAGAGAAGTTATCCAAGGTCCTAATGCGAGAACACCAAGTCCCATAAAGATTGCAGCCAGAAATTGTTTCCAAATTGGTCGAAAGAATGAAAACGCAACATATTTTTTAACTTGTGGGAGAATTAGTAATACACTTGCAGCCACAACAAAAGATGCTGCTGCAACGCCGTTAAATCCAAAAAGTTTAATAAACAAAACCGTTAATCCCCAATTTAAAAACGTCCAAAAAACCATATAATGTAATGTGATTTTAACTTTACCTATCGCATTGAGTAAATTAGTTAAAGGGACACTAATTGAGGCAAATAATGTATTAAGTGAAAAGAAAAAGAGTGCAACGAGTGCTGGTTCCCATTTTCCGTAACGTGGTAACATATTTATAAGATAGGGAGAAAAAACAATAATTCCG
Source organism: uncultured Gammaproteobacteria bacterium (assembly GCA_964540055.1). Lineage (GTDB taxonomy): Bacteria > Patescibacteriota > Microgenomatia > Levybacterales > UBA12049 > JACDET01. The sequence goes on from CAZILC010000016.1 coordinate 33,550, forward strand.
GCAACAACGGGAAAAATGAAAAATGCAATTAAAAATAACGATTTTTCAACAAGCGTACGAAGTGCGGCTTTATCATGTTGCATTCTGCTATATGATGGGAATGTTACTTTAATGACATTATCCATTACTAATCGCAGTGGCATTGACGCCCATTTCTGACCAAAACCGATATAACCAACTTGGGTGAGTGGAAGAGCGGATGCAATATATAAATTGAGTAAATCATCTTTTAATAATGCAAGAATACTGTTTGCTTGAAAAGGAGTACCAAAAGTAATTAATTGTTTTATTAAATCTTTTTTGAAAGCAAATCCGATACGCCAGGGTTGGATCCAATAAATAATTGGAAGTCCAACAAAACTTCGAAGAAGTATGGCAATCGTAAAGGTATTTACCCCAAGACCCCAAACCGCAAATATAATGAGAGCAATACTGTATACCAAACCTTCTGCTATTTGAGGAATTACCAACCTATGAAAATCAAGTTTTCTTTCAAGAAGCACGGTTGGAATGGTTTTTAAAGAAGAAAGAATAAAAGAAATAAGGTAGGCATACAGTACATATAATCCGTCTTTTGTTAAATGAAATAGATGAACAAAAAGAGGTGACAAGATAAATGCGATAATAACGATTGAAAAAACAATGATTTGCTGTATTGTAAAGGCTGTACGCAATTCATCATCTGTTGGCTGTTCTTTTTTTTGTACAATTAATGCAGCAAGTCCGATATCCTGGAAATAGGAAAGAAAAATATTAATGGTGCTGACGACAAAAAAGATCCCGAACATTGACGGTTCAAGATAAATCGTCAGAACAAAATTACTGACGACCGTCATCACTTGCACAAGAAACGTCCTTGAAACGAGGGCAAAAATCCCACTTACGGATTTTTTGGCAACCATCTGTAAATCTAGATCTTCCATACTACTAGTTTAAACTCTTTTAGCCCATGGTTTGGTTAGTAATAAACGATTCATGGCTTTAATATCTCCATATATGGTGGTGATCAATCGTACCGTTGATCCCGGATTATCTATCCAATGAACTGGCTCCTCATAAATTTTATAACCACTCTTTTCCCCTACAATTAATAGTTCTCCATCAAAAAACCAGCTATTGTCTTGAATTTTAGGAATAAGTTCTTCAACGACCTTTTTCGTCACAGCTTTAAACCCACATTGTGCATCGGTAAAATGAGTATTGAAAAAAAATTGAATAAAGATAAAGTTCAGTGCTCGTGATGTTATTTCTCTAAGAAAAGTTCTTCCCTCAACCTTTGCACCTTTTGCAAGACGTGACCCAATAGCAATATCATATCCATTTTGTAATGCTTTAAGCAACTTTGGTAAATGCACTAAATCAGTGGATAAATCTAAATCCATATAGACACAATAATCAGCATGACTGCTGCTCCATGTTCTTTTAACTGCTCTTCCTCTTCCCTTTTGCTCAAGTCGCAGTAAACTTATACGTGGATTTTTTTTAGCAAGCGTTGCTGCTATCACAGGTGTATTATCAATGGATGCATTATCAGCAATCGTAATATGCCAATCATATTTTGCTAATTCTTTTTCACAAAAATTAGAAAGGATAGTGATATGTTCGTCGAGTTCTTCTTCTTCGTTATAGACCGGAATGGTTATTTCAACTTTTGGTTTTTTTATACTCATACTTATTTCTTTTTCTTTAGTAAACAAACTCCTACTACACCAATTATAGTTAATAAGCTCAAACAATTTGCAAATACTCTAATAGGTGTATCAGTAAACTCTGCAATGATCCTATGTTGACCGCTCGGTACAGGAATTGTTAATAATTTAAATTTATTTGCATCCGAGTAAGAAACTTCTTTATCATCGATAAATACTTTCCAACCGGGAAATGAAAAAGTGTTTAATCTAAGTATTCCAGGCTCACTTGCTGAAACTTTCCACACTTTCTGTTGAGGAATATCCTTAACAGGTATGACTGACATTTTACCATGAATAACAGTATAATTGTTTGCTGGAATTTCAGCTTTAGTTATATTGATAACCGCATTTGTATCCTTCGGTTGAATAATCGCAATTCCCTTTGGTGTATATTCATACGACATGTTGCTGGTTCGCCACGTAATAACTGATAAATCTATGTAATTTGCATCAGTAACAGGTAAATATGTTTTAGGTTGGAAATAATTTTTATTAAGAAGAATCAATAGCAAAAGCATACCTGAGGCGATGATGATTTGTATTTTTTGATTCTTAAACTGAGAAAATAAAAACCCAACAATAAATGCGATCGTAAAATCTGAAAAAACAAGAAATCGCCAAGGGAA
>CAZILC010000017.1:0-35395 GCA_964540055.1 uncultured Gammaproteobacteria bacterium
TCACCAATTTTTATATCGGTAAACAAACAAAAAGGCATTGATAAAATTTTTGAAACAATCGCGAAGAGGCTTGATAAAGAAGGTTAGACACAATGAGATACTGATGTGAACCTCATGACACAACAAAAACGATTAGCAATTGTCTTAGGATTAAATCTGGTAATGATTGCTGGACTAATAATAGTAGGCCTCGCAAGTCATTCACTTGGTGTATTAGCGGCTGGAGGAGATTATGCTGCTGATTCTTTAGCAATTCTTCTTGGAATAATCGCAATATATGTACGTGATCGTCATAAGAACTCTCACGCTACCACCTATGTAGCTTTTATTAACTCTCTGGCACTACTTATTGTTACAATTACAGTTATCTTCGAAGGGATACAACGACTTACAAGCCACACAGTACAAATCGAAGGTTTATCAACTGCCATCATAAGTACTGTTGCAACTATCTTTATGGGTATTGGTGCTTTTATCTTAGGCAAAGACTCCGCTAACGAAGATCTGCATATGCGCTCTGTTTTACTTGACACAATTTCAGATGGTGCTTCTTCAGCAGCAGTTGCTCTTTCAGGTCTTGTAATTTTTTTTACTGGGAAATTCTATTGGCTCGATTCAACGATAGCTATTATCATAGGACTCGTAATTGGATATGGAGCTATTAATTTACTTATTGATACTCTAAGAGCGTTACACGTAAAAATAACAATCAGTAAAGGAGATAAATAATTATTTACTACTATGAGTTGGCAAACCTTGTCCTTCAGAGAACTTTTCATAAGACAGCAATGATATAATTTAATTATGTCTTGGTTAATTTACGCATTACTCTCTGCATTTTTTGCAGCATTAACTGCAATTCTTGCTAAAATAGGAATCAAAAATGTGGATTCTAATCTTGCAACTGCAATTCGGACAATTGTCATAGTCTTATTTGCTTGGGGAATAGTATTTTTTCAAGGAACAGCAAAACAAATAACTAATCTTTCCCAATTTTCATTGGTATTTTTAATTTTATCAGGGCTTGCTACCGGACTTTCATGGCTTTTTTATTTTCGAGCACTACAACTAGGAAACGCTTCTCAAGTTGCACCCATTGATAAACTTAGCTTGGCACTTACAATTCTTCTTTCAATTTTAATTCTTAAAGAAAAAGTTGTTCCCTCAACAATAATAGGTGTCATACTTATGATAGCCGGAGCTATACTTGTGGGGTTTGGGAAGTAAACATACGTGTATCACTTTTCTTACCCGAGCGCTTCTTCATTGTATGCAATAGCATCTTTTTTAATACTATTAAGTATATTACAGTTACAAAAATGGTAAAGAGAAATATTGCTTTTAACTTTGAGGCTAGAATTGTTTAGCCGGCAAGCCTTGACGATCTTGGAATTTTTGAAATTATTTTTTTACCATGTCGGGGCAAATATCGCCAAGGGGGCAATTTTCGCACGTATGAGGGCGAGCTGTACAGAAATGTCGGCCATGCAGAATAAGCATCAAGGGGAAGTCTTTCCAATGTTCTTTTGGCACAATTTCCATCAAATCTTTTTCTATTTTTACCGGATCTTTTTGATCAGACAGTCCAAGTCGGTTGGACATTCGTATCATATGCGTATCGATAATAATGCCGACTGGTTTGTTAAATGCACAAGTTAGAACGACATTCGCTGTTTTTCTTGCAACTCCCGGCAATGAGTCCAAATCTTCCATATTTTCTGGAACTTTTCCATCGAATTTATCAACGATCATTTGCGAAGCGTCTTTAATAAGTTTTGTTTTGTTCCAATGGAAATTTACTTTGGGAATATATTGATCGAGCTCTTCCCTACTCGCTTGTGCCATTTTTTGCGGGGTTGGATAATGTTTGAATAATTCAGGAGTTGCTTGATTGACTCCTACATCTGTTGATTGAGCCGCAAGAATTGTTGCGATCAACAGTTGAAACGGATTTTCAAAATCAAGGGCAATTTTTGCATCAGGATATACGGGCTTAAGTCTTTCTATAATTTTAAGTACTTTTTCCTGTTTTGTCATAGTGCAACTATATCATATTTATATATCTTTTCGCCATGCTTCCACGAGATCTTTTTGTAAAATAAAAGGCGTAATTGGCATATGAAAATAATCAGATAAAGCTTGCATTTGTGGTTCATACAGTTTTCGAAGGAGGAGTAATTTCTCCTCAGCTTTATTTCCCTCCTTTAATGAAAAATCAGAATTTGCAAGTAATTTTCGTATTTGTGCAAGATCCTGTTTTGATAATCTTTCGTGATGGGGTCCATGGGGTGTAAGAAAAAATGCCTGAGTTAAATCAGCGGAAGCGTGTCGTGCAATCGCAAACGTAGATTTTGCAAAAGAATGCAGTTTGGTATTGTTGCTTGCCAGAACAATTGTCGATGCATCAAGAATCATAAGAAGCGCTGCGACCCATGATTGGTCATCATGTTGGGATCGATAGTATGCCAGTACAGGATATGAGAGATGCGTTTCCAAAAGTTCAGCACACCATAGTTCCCATTTTTGCAGTTGGGATTTGAGTTCTTCTGTTATTTCATTTTTTGAAAGTTGTTGTAGCATATACAATGCATTTGGCGGTGAACCGGCATGGGAATCCAGCAAATTGATATTAACTTCACGACGTGAGAATGCTTGATACAGTACCGGCAGATATCCAATAACCATCGCCAAAAATGCAAAACCAACGCCGCCCTCGATAATTGCAAGCAATTTTCCTTCAACTCCAAGAGTATACGTGTCGACAAGTTCTACAGGGAAAAAAGTCCCACCACTTACTAAGAAGTATGAGAGAAAGCCTCTTGTTTTGGTTGGATCTTCTATCGCAATTTGTAATCCATAATTTATTAATGAGAACCCGAAAATGAGCAATATCGCCCAGATACCGATGAGAATGATAAGAGATAATGGACCAAACGTTCCCAAATACGCTTTGATTTTATTCGGATCTTTAATGAGCTTTTTTTCTTTGATCCATAATTTCCAGAAGGTTTTATAAAAAATCCGTGCCAGTCTAAATCTTCTGGATACTCTTCTCGGAAGAATAATGGTTTCGAAGGCATCGACAAGGACAACAACAATAAGTATGAATCCTAATACAGCATAAAAAATCATATGCGTATTATTATACTAGATCTACTATTTTTAGTATAAGTAAAATTTAAAAAAGTATCAGAATAGCAGTTATATTTTTTGAAGATGAGTCTCTTTAAAACTTGTAGAGTATTTTAATCCATACCCCAAAAATCTATCAATCGAAACATGTGCAAACAATATAATTCCGATAAGTGTAACTATAGTATTTTTTAACAAGATATATCCAAGAAAAATACACAGTAATGCCAAGACATAGTTGTGTACAAAATTATATATGAAAGCTCCTATTTTTTTATTTTTTATATAGCCAATCATTGATATATCCGGAACAAAAAGCAATAAAATGAAAAGTAACCAATTCCCTTGTAAATTATTATAAAAGTAAATAGCAGTAATGAAGAAAAAAAGTCCCTCAAGATGTAAAAGTTTTTTTATCATGGATTAAGTATAACACGGCGGGATATTAGCTGATAGGTTCATATCTTTCTTTCAAAGTCTTGCACACATTTTGTTATAATAAGACACATGAATAAAGTGAAGTTTGTCTTAATTACAATTGTAATTTGTCTAATTTTACTGGCAGGTTTCTATCTTTTTTCCACTTGGAAGGCAAATCAACAGCAACAAGCTGCAGTCATCGAGCAAATCAGAACGCTCAACAGGTGGGAAACATCTTCATATACAATCGAGCAAATAATCGATAATGGTACTAGTGGAAATGTTTTTCAACGGCTTCTTTTTGGAGACAGGATACTTCTCATTGCCCATGGGACAGTTATTGGGGGGTTTGATTTAGCAAATCTGTCAAATAACAGTATCGAAATACATGGGAAAAATGTCACAGTAACTTTACCGGCTCCTGAAATACTTTCTGTATCACTTGATGAATCACAAACCCGAGTCTATGATAGACAAAAAGGAATACTTGTTCCTTCAAATGATAATTTAGAATCACAAGCAAGAGCTTCAGCTGTAAACAAAATTCAGCAAGCTGCATGCAGTGGAGGAATACTAACAACAGCTTCAGATAATGCAAAAAAACAACTTACTACAATGATGCAAGCACTTGGATTTACAACAATTACAGTCACTATTCCTCAGGGGCATTGTTAATAGTCAGCAAGCAAGCGCGAAATTATATTTTCTTAAAAGGTCAATGTAAAGTATTTTGTAACTATTTATATTATTTCTTTCTGTTCAGTTATATGCTATACAATATATATGGGCAAAAAAATTACATCACTATTTTTTGTCTTGAGTCTTGTCTTAGTAGTTTTTTTTAGTTCTTCAGTTGTATATGCTGATGATCCGACACCTACAACTGGAGCATGTACAGATATTGCTCCGACGGTAGCGCCTAATTTGTATCAAATTACTCCCGGGCAAGGCTCTGCCACACTCTATTTTTCTCCTCCAAGCGGTTCGTATACAGGGTTTCTTATTACCTATGGTCTTGATGAAAGTGCCAATACCTATAATGCAACAGTGAGTCAAGGTGCAACAACCGGGGCAATTACCTACACAGTTAATTCTCTTTCGCCGAACACAAAGTATTATTTTAAAGTTCAGGCACTGAATAACTGTGCATCAGGTCCATTTTCTTCGGTTCTGAGTACAACTTCTACTGTTTCTAATAGCACTTCTAGTTCAGCTTTAAAAGGAAGTGTAAAACCGCCAGTAACGGGTCCAGAAGACGTCTTATATTTTGGAATTGCCGCACTCCTCCTTTCATTAGGTGGATTTGGAGTCTTTATTAAAAATAAGTAGTTTCTTGACTATAACACTAAATTGCGTTATTATTTATTAGGCTTATATGTATTGTAACCTTCCCCCAAATGAGGTAATACTTGAAGTTATTTAATCGATCTTTTTGTCCATAAGGAAATTATTAAAGGATATTATTTAGATGTATACTCTGCCCTTATGATAAATAAAAAAACAGAAAAATTTATACAAAAAATTCCGGGTTGGTTAGAAATCCAAGAAGGACGATTTTTGGAAAAAGCGACCTATGTAACCGAATCATTAAAAGGTGAAATCGTGGAGATTGGAAGTTTTTGTGGAAAATCGACAATTTATCTTGCGCAATCCCGCAGTAGTGTCTATGCAGTTGATCCACATAAAGGCAATGTTGGAGACAACCAAAAATATCCATCTACACGAAAGCAATTTCTTCTCAACTTAAAAACTGCACAGGTTCAAGATAACGTTATTCCACTGATTAAAACATCCACTAGTGCGGCACAAAAATGGAAAAAACCAATTAGAACACTTTTTATTGACGGACTTCATGATGAAAAAAACGCTGAGATGGATTTTGTATTATGGAGTAAACATCTTGTTGATAATGGAATTATCGCAATTCATGATAGTTTTTGTCATTGGTGTGGCTCCGAAAAAGTTGCTGTTAATAACATTATCCGCTCAAAAGAATATTATAAAGTAGGCTTTGTCGGCTCGATTATTTTTGGTATAAAAGGTAAAGGTACATTCTTTCAGAAAGCTATCAAATTTTTACTAGGTAATTATATTATTTTGCGAATTCAGATTAATCATTTCATAATCATTGGTAAAAATCTTTCTCTCGTACGTAATAAATTTATTTCTACTTCAATTGCGTAATTTACGTGAAAAAGTAAATTACTTCTACTGCCAAAAAGGAAAAAATAATTAAAATTTTCAATACTGTCAAACCTATCTCTTACCAGTATTATGCGATAATTTTGTAATATCTTGTTAAGCTAATCTCAGATGAGATTATTTTTCTTATCAGAGAGGAGGTGAATTTATATGGCAACTCATCATGGAACCATTCGAGCTCAAAGCGGTTGGGTTATCGGCTTAACAACGTTTGCAGGTGTAATAATGGCAATTAGCGGTTCATTCCAATTTTTTGAGGGACTCGCTGCGATTTTAAACCCAAACTTTTTTGTCGTAGGACATAATTATGCATTTTTTCTCAACGCTACAACGTGGGGTTGGGTTAATTTAATCGTTGGTGCTATAGTCGCTTTAGCAGGATTTTATGTGTTTTCAGGATCTGTTTGGGCAAGAATAGTTGGAATAACACTTGCAGTATTAAGTGCAATTGCGAACTTCTTCTATATTCCCTATTATCCTGTTTGGTCACTTTTGATTATCGCACTTGATATAGCTGTTATCTGGGCGTTAAGTGTATTCAATCCATCAGGAGAGGAAAGCTTTGCTGATTAAAAATCATAAATTAGATTAATAAAGGGTGGGTAGGAGGGAAATTAATTTATTTTATCACTGACATAATTAGTATGTATTTGCGCATTTGAAATTTGTGAAGTTTGATGTCCGTTTCTATGATTGCTTTCGTTAAATAATTCAGTAATATTCTTTTTAATATTTCTATTTCTCAATGGTAGAGTAACGAAAAAAATTGTTCCGTTTCCTGGGGTACTTTGGACATGGATGTCACCTCCATGTGCTTTTATTATTTCAGAGGCTAAATAGAGATCAAATCCTGTTTTAGAGTTTGTTTCATTATTTACAGAAGGCGAATTATAAAATCGCTGAAAAATTTTTTCCTGTTTTTCGATTGCAATTCCCATGCCTTCATCTTCAATACTAATCGTTACACATTTTGGATCTTTTTTTGCACGAATGATAACTCTATCAGAGTTGGGAGAATATTTAATTGCATTACTGAGTAAATGTTCTATAACTTGGCTAATTCTATATGCATCTATCTGTAAGCTAATATTAACTTTTCCTCGTCTTGCAATTTTGTGTTTATTACAGGTAACTTTAACATTTTTAATTGTTTGAGCAATTAATGTATCGATATCAAACTTTTCAACTTGCATTATCGTATTATTTGCTTGTGTCATTCTTGTGTCTCTGTTATTTATTACTAATTTCAAAATTTTATCAATTTCTATTTCAGCATTATGGAGGTACTGAGTGATTTTTGCATCAACACTTTTATTTTCGATTAATTGAACATATCCTTTAATTGTGGATAGATGTGTTTTCATACCATGATCAAATTCACCAAGAATTTCTTCTTTTTCAATTGCTTCTTTAATTGTTGAGGTAATATCCCGCTGTATCGAAATATAATGGGTAATTTTATTTTTTTCATCCCAAATTGGTGCAATATCTAGCTCCATATGCATTTCACTCCCATCTTTACGATAATATATGACCTGCCCAAATGCCGGTTTTCCAGCGAGCAATTTTTGTGTAATTTCATTCAATAAAATGTTATTCGTTTTTGAACCTTGTAGTATTCGTGGAGATTTGCCCAGCAATTCATTTTTGGAGTAACCTGTCATCTCCGAAAGGGCTCTATTTACATACATTATTTTAGGACCGGGATATTGTAAGTTGGCATTTGTGATCATTACAGCTTCTTTAGTATGTTCAATGGCTTGTTTTAATAAGTATAATAATTGCTTTTCTCTTTTTTTAATTGTACTTTGCTTCATAATACTTGTGATAAATTATTTCTTTAATTAGTATCATAATCTTGCTATATGTAACTATGATATTAATCACATTTTTAATAATCTATTATTTACTGTATTGACTCATTGTAATAACTACTTACAAAACTTGATGATAATTAAGTAATAAATAATCCAAAAAAAATATTTACCTTGTTTTAAAGAATAATTTTTTTAAAATAATTAATCTTTTTATGTTTTAAAGCTGTCCTGAATTGTTTTATTAAAAAAAAATATTTTCGCATACTTTATTGTTACTTTCTTATTAGCGGAATGTTAAACCTCATTCGTATACTATTTTTATATATTTATGAAAGGAGGTGAAGAGAATGGAACAAAGTAACGAGAAGTTGATTGCAATTGTGTATCCAGACATAAACACTGCAGAAGAAGTATTAAATGAAATGCAAACTATGCAGAGTAAATATCTTATTGATATTGATGATGCTTCAATTGTAACAAAAGATGAAAAAGGAAAAATCAAAATTCATCAGACTAGTCGTCCAGTTGCAGGAGGAACTGCAGGTGGAGCATTTTGGGGTCTATTAATAGGCGCTTTGTTTCTTGCACCAATATTTGGATTATTATTAGGTGCAGGAACAGGTGCATTGGCAGGAAAACTAGCAGAAGCAGGAGTCGATAAAAATTTTACAAAAAGTGTCGGCGACAAGCTAAAGCCTGGGAACTCTGCTTTATTTGTTCTCGTCCGTTCTGTAACTGCGGATAAAGTATTGCCGGAGCTTAGCAAATTTGGTGGTACTGTTGTTCAAACAAATCTCAGCAAGAAAGCTGAGGCGGAACTACAGAAACAGCTTAGTCAGGGAGAAACAACAAATGCAAGGAATCATATGGCAGCGGCCTAATCTTTGTAATTTTTAACTGAGCAGATTATAAAAAGAATCTGCTCAGTTTTTTGTTGAAAAAAAAAGATAATTTTTGTGCCTAAAATCATTTTTTTTATAAATATACCGTTGAATTATTACGCGACAAATGCATTTTATTTATCTGTTTCACAACACAACAAGATACAATTTTCTCATGAAAGTAAAATATTCAGGGCTTAATATATTCTTACTAGTTGTACAAATAATTAGTATTTTTGTCCTCATGTATACCCTCTTAATAAAAAGCATGTTTACCAGTATCGATACATTAAATACCCATCTTGCACAAGCAAGTGTATACAACCATTTGTCATCAATGATTAAACAAGAAGTCATTACCCATATACCAAATAATCAACATACCTTACTAACAAATGCAATCGCAATTAGCATAGTAAATGCTGTGGTCACTCCTGAGATGATCCAGCAAGTAAGTAAACCAATGCTGACGATTGGAATAAATTGGATTGCAAAACCTGCAACAATTCAAAATAATAATATTGTTATTACTACTACGCAATATAAACAACAGCTTAAACAATTTGCTCAAGAGAAAGATTTACCGCAATTCTTAGCGCCTGTCGGTAAAGAGCTGCAGCAAGCAATTCCTAATCAGATTGTTGTTATGGATCTTAACAAACATCCGCATGGCATAATTCCGGCAATTGTTAGAACTAAAATGTTTTATCAAAATATCAATACACTTACTACTGTTGCGATTTGGAGTGCGATTGTTTCATTGATTGCATTAGTAGTCGTAAATGTCAGATCGGTAAAACGATTTTTGAAAACACTTGCTATTGGCTATGCAACAATAAGCATTGTTATTTTGGCATTATCATTTCTTATCCCCTATGTAATACTTCCACTATTTCCCGTTACCAATATCGATCTTGTTATTCAAAATGAATTTAATCAGATGATTCAAGATATTGCAATTTATCTTTTTGCGGCTACGCGATTACCAGCAGTATTACTATTATTAGGTTCCGGATTACTGTATCTTGCATATAAATGGGCTTACGTAGAAAATCTGCAATCAAGCATTGATAGAGCATTTTTTGCAACTGCTTCTCATAAAAAACAATCGACAAGACACCGATCATCACATGTACGCCATACCGCTGTACTACACTAATCACAATTTTAGTTTGTTATAATTAGTTCATGAAAAGAGTTGTTCTAGTGCATGGTTGGGAAGGTTCTCCTACGGAAGGATGGAAACCGTGGCTACAGGAAGAATTAGAAGATAAAAAGATAGATGTTTTAAATCCTCAAATGCCAAACACCAATTATCCAAAACAAAGTGAATGGATTAAATATCTTTCTGAAATTACTGGCACTCCTGATTCGCAAACTATATTAGTAGGACATAGTTTAGGAGGAATTACCATACTTCGATATTTGGAACAACTTGAAGATGCTCAAAAAATTGGCGCAGCAGTTTTAGTAGCTGGATTTACTGATGATTTACACATTCCTGAAATATCTGATTTCTTTAATGAAAAAATCCAATGGGGAAAAATAAAAAAACACTGTGATAATTTTTACGCTATTAATTCAGATAATGATAGATATGTTTCCCTTTCATATGGAGCTATTTTTAAAGAAAAATTAGGGGCACAGCTGATCCAGATGCATAATATGCATCATTTTAGTGGCTCAGAAGGAATAACAAAAATACCGCTATTATTAGAATTGATACTCAACCACTTTTCAAATTCTCATTAATTTTTATTTTTATTTTTTCGTTTCACAATAGTACCTACTCCTACGCCGACTATCCCCGACAGGACTAATAGGGCAACGGCATTAGTATCTGAAGTATTAATTACTGCTACAAGTAATATCGCAGTTAATGGAGCACCAAGAACAAGTGCAAATGCACTTACTTCTATGCAGGTAATAAGAATTGAAACCGGAATCCAAGGGAAAATAAGACTTAATGAAAGTCCTACCATCACACAAGAAAAGAGTAACGGAAATGTTGGACCTCCGATAAATCCACTTTTAAATGCTAATGCTAACAGTAAAATTTTAAGAATTGCTAAAAATAATAACAATAAGATTCCATATGCAGCAGGATGTGCAATTATTGGAAAGATTTGCGTCTCGCCGGCAAACATCACCTCAGGGAAAAAATAGACAGCAACTGCTGTTAGCCCGCCGGTAGTTAGAATACGCAAAAGAGGTTTTGAAGTAAACAATCTGTCAAGTAATTTCTCTGCAGTTTTAAAACTGACACCAACAAATATCGCCACGGCAGCTCCTACTAAAGCAAGAAAAAATGCATAAATAAAATAATCCAATTTTAATGTAGTAATTGGAGTAAATGGAATATATTTTGCAAAAACATGCAATTGCAAAAGTGTAAAAAATGAAAAACCAATGATTCCACCAAATAAGTTCCAAATCACAGGCTTCATATTTCCATCTTTTTGAATTTCTGTTGTAAGTATTCCAGTAAAAAGTGGATTTCCAATAATACCGTTATAAGCTGATGCCAACCCAACAGATAATAATCTTTGAAAAGTATTCTCTGTAATAGCAAATTTAGTCTTCAACCAGAAAATTATATCGCTAACAAGCAGTCCAATTGAACCTTCAGGACCGATACTGGCACCGGAAAGTATGGATAAATAAGAAACAAGTATTGTCCCAAGAAATGATTTATTCGTCCCCTTCTCATCTTCACCTTTGAGTGTATCAACTAGTCCACCTCCATGAATCATATCCGGCGCGTGTAAATATTTTTGACTGAGCCCAATAAAAAGTGAAAATATGATTACACCAAGCGGCAGCATAAATCGATGTGTATATATAAAATTATTTGACCATATTATTTCATTTAATGCAGTATATAATCCGAGCCATACTGCAGTGAATGCTGCAAAGATGAGACCAATTATAATAAGTAAAAAAAAGTTTTTCCAAGGATTTTGAGATTTGTTTTTCATGGTCAGTCTACTTCTAAAGTATCCCTACTTCTTTTGTGGGTTTCGGATCTGGGAGGCGTTTCATTCTGAAGGAATTGGCAAATCCTAATAAAACTGCAATCAATGGTATTAACAGTGCTGCTTGAAGTGCGCGATCTCTCGCTTGATCATTTATTCTAATGATTTCATCTTGCACAGCTTTTGGTTCAGAGGAAACGAGGGTGCTAAGTTGCGTATTACTCATAAATTGTGCATCTTCTTCCAAAACCTGCGCAATATGTTCTTTTTGATCCGAAGGAATAATGGTACTTTCCTGCGTTAAATTAGTAAATGTTACTGCCAGTATACTGAGTAATATTGCACCTGCTGCTGCAAGACCAAAAGATAAACCAAATGTACCTGCCGCAGAATTTACTCCCGCTGCTTCACTCACATGTTCTTCTGAAATTGGGGAAAGAGTAAAATTATTAAGTTGTGAGACCAACAGGCCAAATCCGGTGCCTACTATGAGAAGTGGTATAACAAGTGCTAATCCAAAATCAGCTCGAGGTACAATTGGTAGAATAGAAAGTACACCAAGGGTAATTAAAAGAAATCCTATTTTGATGAGTGTACCTGGTCTTAACTTGCCTGCCTTTTTCCCAGCAATAAGCGCTACAGCAAACATACTTAATGAAAGTGGTGCTATTGTTAAACCAGTTTGAAAAGAATTATATTCTAGAACCATCTGAAGAAAAATTGGTAAGGTTATCATAAGTCCCCCGAGTGCAATTTGTTGAAACATTTGTTGTGTGATTCCTATGGTAAATGGTTTTGATTTCAATAATGTTGGATCAATAAGTGGCGATTTTTTTTGTTTGGCTTGTTTATTAATCCAATAATAAAATGAAAATAATGCTAGTATGCCAATCACAATAAAAAGTAAAATTCTATCTCCCCCCTCTTGCCAAATAAGAATTCCTAAAACTATTCCCCCCATACCAACGGCGGACAAAATGCCACCCACAATATCAATTACTTTTTTCCCTGTATATACAACATCTTTAATCAGATTGACTTTCAGAAGTACAATTGCGATTATTAATGCTTCCAACGCAAATCCAAGTCTCCAGGAGAAAAATGTCGTAATGATACCCCCAAGAAGTGGTCCGACTGCCGCCGCAATTGCTGATGATGCTCCAACCAATGCGTATGTTTTTTTCCTTGCCGCTCCATCAAAATTTCCATGGATTAACGATTGCATTGCTGGGAGCAAAAGTGAGGCTCCCAGACCCCCAATGATTGCCCAAAAAATAATAATACTAGTCAAACTATGAGTAAGCGTGAGTGTTATGGCTCCTGCTGCGTAACCTAACAATCCTAAAATATAAGCTTTTTTTCTTCCAAAGATATCACCTAATTTACTACCGACAAGTATAAAAGCTGCTGATACCAAAGCTTCAAGAGCAATCGCCGTTTGTAATCCACTGACTGTAGTATTAACATCATGTACTATTGCAGAGATTGAAACATTCATGAGCGAGGTGTCTATTACGAGTACAAACATTGCAGCTGCTAAAAGTAACGAAAGCATTGAGGTCTTATTTCCTTTTGTTTTTGTTTCAACCATAGTGTGTTTCAAGTTATTTTTAACACAACAATACTAAAACTAATTGAAAATAAAGTAGGACTCAAGTAAGAAGCACTAAAAAATTTTATTAAATTTGTTTAGTGAAAGAGGAATTACTCAACTGATAATTATTTGATGAAATATTTTTTATCTGTCCGATGTCTAAAAGCCAATGTTTGAGAAGCAAATGGAGTTTTTCTGCTCCCAGAATTTCCTGTTGCGGGAAATACCATGTTTTAGGAAATAATATAAAGGGAAAAGATTGTTTACCTCCCATGCCGCCATGAGATCCTACTTGTTCTTCGAATGCAGCAACCTCATCAACTTTTTCGTCATAAAAACTATTTACCATAATATCAGCAACAAATTTACCTTCATTAGTTTGTTTAACTTTCTCAATTGCGTGATGTCCAAACGATGCTAATGGATTTATTCCGTTATGATAGGCTTTAGTTAGAGGAAATGTACCTTTATTAGTAATAATAATTCCACCATGTTTTTTGGAATTTAATGAAAGAAATCCAATATATTTTTGTTTTCGTAATCCATCAATTAATCCAGGGTATTTTGCTTCTATTTCTTCATACGTTAATCGCTTTTTAAATCTATTGAAATAAATAAGTCCCAAGCATCCTGACGCCATCACTGTTATTTCATCACTGGGCTTGATATGGCCATTTGTCTTATAATTTTTTGCAACGGTATGCAGCGTATTTCCAGCAATATTTTTTGGTGCTGAAGCTTCGGTTACTGCGGCTTTCAGATACATTTCACTTTCCTCGTTTTTTGTTTGCGACGCAACTTTTTTATTACTCAATCTATGAACCAATTCTTGTAGTGAAAATCCCGTACGTTGACTAAAAGTTGCTCCTTGTGTCTGTCCATGATCAGATAGTAGGACAAGATGAAACGTTCTTGGCGAGTCTTGGGCAACTACTTTGAGACGAGCTATTTGTTTATCAAGATCCCGAAGCACATTCATTGTTTGGTGTCTTTCAACACCACTATGATGTGATACTTCATCATATCCCACAAAATCTGCATATATTACTGATCGGCCTTTATACATGTCTGAAATTAATGTTTGTACGACAATATCTCTTTGAATCACTGTCGTCCATGCTCGCAGTAATGGATAAAATCTTGCTTTTTTATCAAGTCTCGGAATGACGTTGCGTTGTTTTTGATCAATCGATTCGCGAAGCTCACGAATTATATCGGTTAAGACAAATATAATAGTTCTTGTGAGATTGTATGGATTTACAAAATATGCATAGTAGTCTTGTCCAAAGTGTTTTCTATCAGGATTAGTAACGGTACTTAAGGTAAGTAACGTATATTTTGCATCTCCTGAAAATAAGTTACCTCTACTTGCGCCATCATGCGCGAGGAGTCCATTTTTATTTGATAATCTTTCTTCAATTTCTTTTACATCTTTAGGTTTTCCAAATGCCATAGTTTTTTTTGTTTCTTTTTCTAACCATCGGAATGCAGGGATATCTTTATTTGATCCCATGAGAATTCCTGCCTGACTTGCACCAGTTTGCGATGACCACATAGTTTCCCATTTTTCCAAACGGTATTTCCCTTGCCTTAACCAATTTGCAAGTGTCGGCATATTACCGTCACTCATCGCTCTTTTCAATACATCATGGGCCAAACCGTCAATCTGAAGAAATAAAATTCCGGGAATTTTTGTTTTAGAAATTTTTTTATTTTTTATCGCCTGACGTTTAATAACATTTCTATAGTAGGTATCATCGTCATTGATAACAAGTAATTGGTGAAAT
This sequence comes from uncultured Gammaproteobacteria bacterium, assembly GCA_964540055.1. Classification (GTDB taxonomy): domain Bacteria; phylum Patescibacteriota; class Microgenomatia; order Levybacterales; family UBA12049; genus JACDET01. The sequence continues at coordinate 14,809 of CAZILC010000017.1, forward strand.
ACTGTGTTCAAAAGTGTCAGTCCAAATGAAAAACCGACAGCAGACAAGAAATTACTTACTGAAAAACCAGGTAAAATTTGAGAAACAATATAAACTATTAATCCATTGAGTATGAGACTTGCCAAACCAAGAGTTGCTACAGTCACCGGCAATGCAAATTGTATTAGTAAAGGCCAAAGAAGTGCGTTTAAAAGACCGATAACTGCAGCAACTCCTAAAACTGAAACCCAACCGTTGGCAGTAACACCAGGAAATAAAAATACAAGAAGATATATACCAACTGAGCATATAAGCCATTGGATTACGAGTTGGCTGATTTTTATTTGATTAAACATACGTATAATGAAAAAATGTTTTACATTTTTGCAATTAATTTCTGTTTTGCTTGCGCAAATTCATCATCAGTTAAAACACCATTATCATGTAACTTTTGGAGTTTTGTAAGCTCATCAAAATCACCATTTGATTCACCGCCTTTGTCACCCGTTGCTGCTTGTTCATCTGGTGCCGTTTGTTCTGCTGCTGCTTGATCTTGTTGAGCTTGTTGATTTTGTGCATTTTTTTTACCTATATGATATGCTGCACCTCCAACTACTGCGGCTCTAACTAATGGTCGTCGTCGTCCAAACATACTTTTTCACCTCCTTTCAAAAAAGTTTTTACTATCTGAAACGTAGTAATAATCCTTCGATTAAACAAGCGAAACCAGTAATAATTAGTAAAGCACCAAATATTACTAATACCAATGGGAATACAATGGGAGCAAATAAAAATAATACACCTAAAGCGATTGTTATTCCGCCAAAACCCAAATAAAAGTAAATGTCTACTGATTTGTCATATTTTGTTACTTGTGCAAGCATACCATGAGTATAAATACAAGGAATGCTAAATTTCTTCTAAAAATGGTAATAGGGATGTAAATGTTCTGTTATTAAATATTTCTTAAAGTGTTAGTAAACGTATTTTTAAAAAATTAAATATGAAGCAGGCAGAGTTACTAGTATAAATTGATAAACTTACAGCATTTCTTACTTCAGTCATAGTGTTATTTGCTCTAAATTTCATACCCGAGCATTACAGTATGTTTATCGTAACTTCGCAGGGTAATAATATTATGGACCAAATTCAAAAACATCTTTTTCGCTATGCAGTAGCTGCAGTAATAATAGTATTAACTGTTGGAACTATTTTTTATCATATTGTTGAAAAATGGAGTTGGGTTGACTCATATTATTTTTGTGTCGTAACGCTTGCAACAGTCGGCTATGGAGACTTTGTGCCAACAACTATTCCTGGAAAAATTTTTACGACATTCTATATATTTGCCGGCGCTGGGATTATTACCTCATTTATTTCTTTGTTTATTCAGCGATGGAAATTGCGGATTGAGCGTCATAAAGAAAGAACAAAAAAATAATGTTTAAAGCATGCCTGAAAATGTTTTTTGTATATAAAAAAAATATGATTATTACAAATTGCTTAGCATTTTATGACAGCGTTTTAATAAGTGAAGAGTATAGTGTATTTATAAAAGACAAGGAATATATGGAACAATTTTTAGGAGGAATAGCATTATTGTGTATCGGTATCATGTTAACATTTACAGGGTATCAATTGTTTAGAGTCCTTATACCAATATGGGGATTTATTGCCGGTTTTTCATGGATTGTTGATGCCTTTGCTCTTGGTAATGGGACAGGATTTTTAGCATCAGTTTTTGGGATTATTATTGCTCTTGTTACCGGATTAATTTTCGCCGGTTTTGCGTACTTCTTCTATGAATTTGCTGTTGGTCTTCTTGCAGCAAGTGTCGGCTATTGGCTCATTGCTGGAATACTTACTTGGATGGGACTTCCCTTTGGATTTTTTGGAGTAGTTACTGCTCTTATTGCAGGACTTGCACTTGCATTTGTAACAATTTATTATAAAGCCCCAAAAGCTCTCTTAGTTTTATTAACTGCAATTGGTGGTGGAGCTGTTATTATCACAGGTCTTATGCTTATGTTCGGATTGGTACCTTCAGTTATCCTTGGCTATGGCATGATGGGATATATTATTAAACAATCAATTTTTTGGACACTTTCATGGGTTGGATTAATAGCTATCGGTATCGTGAGTCAACTACAATTATCACAAATGATGTCAAATAATAAGTATATGTACCCTACTTATTCTCAATCTCCATTTATTGGGACCAAAGGTGGAAGCGCTACAAAAGAAGATGAAAATGATGAAAAAGACCCCAAAGCAAATTAATTTCTTCTAGAGAAATTTTATTACTCCATTTTCGTTTTAGCTTTCTATTTTATTAGAATAGTTTATAATAAACGTCAGATTCTAATGAGAAAGCAAGCAAAATTACAATATCTTGAACCGGTAACACTTGTTTTTAGATTTAAGGTTAAAAAAGGAAAAGAAAATGATTTTGAGAAATGGGCGCATAACATTACCCATACCGTAATGCGTTTTGAGGGACACCTGGGAAGTAATTGGATAAAACCAGGACCAAATAGCAAGGAATATATTGTTATTTATAAATTCGCAAATTTTACGTTATTCCATAAATGGGAAAAGTCACCAATTAGAAAAAAATTGATTCAAGAGGTGCTACCTCTTATTAATCAGCATCGCCCAGAACGATTACTTGAGGTTACCGGACTTGAAACGTGGTTTACACTTCCTGGAAATGTCATGATAAAACCTCCACCCCGCTGGAAAATGGTAATTGCAACAATGATTGGAATATATCCGGTTGCGCTTCTCTATCAGGCTTTTTTAACAAAAGACTTAACTTTGTTGCCACTTCTTTTTAGACCTATTGCTTTATCATTACTGCTAACCCCAGTATTAACGTATATTATAATGCCAAATTTGACAAAAATACTTCATAAGTGGCTTTATCCTGAAAAGTAATTCATTTGAACTATGCAATGGACAGTTTTAAAAATTAGAAAAGCACTTGGTGGCAAATTAATTGGAAATCCTTTCATGCAGGAAAATGTGTGTAAAGCGTTATTGCTGTTGCCTTCTCAGTCAATTGAAAACGTTTGTAAGACTGTTTGGTTTATCTCCTCACCCGTTGATGCATGGGCATTTACCTTTAAGGGCTCTGAAATTAAAAATAGAAGTCTAATTTTTTTATCAGATGAATTGTTGCAACAAGATGAAGAGCAAATTAGATTTACCATTTTGCATGAAGTAGGACATGTTGTATTAAATCACAGAAATTCTATCGGAAATCGTCAAACACAATCTGAAATAAAACAACAAGAACGAGAAGCAGACCAGTTTGCAGGTGAATTTTTAAATAAATAAACTTATTTTACCTTTTCTTTTTTTTGTTTTTTTATTTTAATTTCGTCAATTATACCTTGGAGTTAATTTCATTTTTTACGAGTACGTTTTTGAGAATGCATTGCTTGCGTTGCTTTGGTAATTGCGGTATCGGCAACTGCTGCTCCAACTGATGCTGCTACTTCTTTCGGGTGTGATGTTATTTCTTTTACTGTTTCAATTTTATCGTGAAATGAATCGGTAAATTCGTTGATTTTCTTTTTAATGTAAAAAAGCAAAATAACAATTGCGATAAGTAGCAATGTATATAATGTCATACAGATAATTCCAATTGTGTAAAAAGCAGATTGTAGCATTAATTCTGTTCTATTAGATATTATCTGGATAAGTTTGCATTAAATATTTAGTGTGAATATCGTATGAAATGTTTGAGGTTACAGAAGATGCGCAAAAAAAGCAATGATATTTTCAATTAGTGATTCTTTATGCTTAGCTTGAGGATGATATACATCCATATTTGAAACATCAGGTGATGATGCACTAGATGACACTGGGGTTGGTGAATCACTTGGTTCAGGAGCATCTGAAATGAAAGGAGTTATCGTATCTGTTGGCGTTATCGTTGGACTTGGTGTTGGCGTTTCGGAAATTGTAGGTGTAGGTGTTGGGTCAATGTCCCGATTATTTTTATTGCATTTATTTTTTATATGATGTTTATGTGCAATACATGAAACATACTCCCCATGATTTTTCCATTTTTCGGATGGGTCGCAATTTATAGGGGTTATCGTTGGATTTTCGGTTTTGTTCTGCCAATTAAAATGTGCATGATTATCTGAACCATTAGTTTTATCATTATCAAAATGTGCAAAAACCGGAGTTGCACTGAGCAATAATAGAGATGCTGAGATAATAATTTCCTTTTTCATGATCATTAAGTAAAACGAAGAGATCATCAAAATGTTACAAAGTAGATCATTGTACGTTTTACTGTATAGATGGTACAATCACCGTCGATGGATGAAGTTACAAAATGTGTTATAAACGCACAAAAGGGAGATAAAAATGCATTCGAAATATTATATAAACAATATTACACGCGCATTTATCGATACTGTTGTATTAATCTCTACCGGAATCAAACCGCAGATGATGTTACTCAAGAAGTATTTATTCGTGCTTGGAAAGCACTTCCAAAATTCACTTTTAATAACGGTGGTACTTTTCAGGCCTTTTTATTCAGGATTGCGAGAAATTTGATAATTGATTTATCAAGAAAAAAGAAAACGATTTCAATAGATTCGGTTGGTGAAATCAGCAAAGAAGATAACTTAATCGATGGAATAGCAAGGCAAGAAAATATAGATAAGGTAAAAAATGCTTTAGATAAACTAGCTGAGGTAGATAAACAGATAATTATTTTACGGTATTTTGAAGAATTGAGTCACAGTGAAGCAGCACAAATTCTTAGTATGAAAGAGGGAGCATTACGGGTTAGAACAATTCGGCTATTAAAAAAATTAAAAGAGTTAATCGAAAAATGATTGGAGATACATTTAAAAATTTAAAAAATGCTTATTCGGATATAAAAGTTTCTGAAAAAGATAGGAATGAAAGTTGGCAAAAGTTTGCGGAAGCATTTCCTGTTCAAGATCTACCAAGAAAGAAATTTAATTTGGTATCCAACGGAGCTGTTATTGTGGGCGGTTTTGTTGTTTTATTATTGGTAACTAGTAGCTTGGTTACTGCAGCAAAACCTGGCACACTACTTTATCCAGTACACGCGGTAACACAAGAATTTGCAAAGGGTGTAACAAGTGCATTTCAAAAAAAAGAAAGTCATATTAAATCACCACAAATCCAATCCATTATAACTCCAATAAAACTGGCCAGTCCAACGCCTAAACCGACCTTACCCGATTCGCATTTTCATAATAAAAGTGAAAGTAAGGTACATCCGACGGGTAAAGTTTTTGGTTCTTATACAAGAAGAACTGACACAAATATGCCATCCCTTGCGCCACATCGTTGGAATTCAGATAAATCGTATCATCACTCTTACTTACCTCAACATTAATTTTCAAAATAGTGTATAATATTTATATGGCAAAAAGAAATACAGGTGTCGGAAGTAAAAATAAAAATAAGAAAAGTCCACACAAAACACAAAAGAGACTTTTAGCTAAGCGTGAAAAACTTGCAGAAATTGCTACAAAGAGAAATAAGTAGTTTCCTCAATTTGTTATAATCTCCTAAGTTATGACTGGTAATTCTTCTTTATTAATCATCAGAACTATTTCAGATTTAAGAATTTGGCGACAAAGTATTTCAGGAACCGTAGGATTTATACCTACAATGGGATTTTTGCACGATGGACATGTGAGTTTGATAGAAAAAGCTCATTCTGAAAACGATTTTGTTGTTGTAAGCATTTTTGTAAATCCAAAACAATTCAGTCCACATGAGGATTTCACAACATATCCTCGAAATGAAAAACATGATTTAGATTTATTAAATAAAGCACATGTAACCGTTGCTTTTTTACCCGAGGTTGAGGAAATGTATCCTTCGGGGTTTGAAACAAATGTTTCAGTTAGTAGTTTATCTAAAAAGTTGGAAGGAGAAAAAAGACCCGGTCACTTTGATGGTGTTGCTACTGTTGTTTCAAAATTATTCAATATTGTACAGCCGACTCGTGCCTATTTCGGACAAAAAGATGCACAACAGGTAGTTATAATGAAAAAAATGATAAATGATTTACAGTTCCCTGTCAAAATTATAGTTGGTAAAACGGTACGAGATGAAAACGGGCTTGCGTTAAGCAGCAGAAATGCATTTCTATCAACGCAAGAAAAAAAAGAAGCTGCAGTTATATCGCAATCATTAACATTGGCGCAAAAATTAGTAGACGAAAATGAACGAGCTGTAGATACAATTAAACATACTATGAAATTACTTATTGAAAAGACTTCTGGGAAAGTAGATTATATAAGTATTGCCGATCCGCTTACTTTGACAGAACTGACACACATAAAAGATGCTGCATTGGTAAGTGTGGCAATTTATTTTGGTAAAACAAGGCTAATAGATAACTGTATACTTACACTATGAAGTTATTTGTTTTTTTTGGACTACCCGGAGCGGGTAAAACATTCTGCGCAAAAGTTGCTGAGAAGTACTTTAGTTATCAGTTATATGATGGAGATACTGATTTAACACAGGAAATGCTAAAAGCAATTCATGCACAGGCTACAATTTCTGATGACATGCGTGATGTATTTTTTGAAAATTTAACAGAAAGCGCAAAAGATCTTCTCAAAAGATATGAGAAAATAATCATTCATCAAACATTTATTAAAGAAAAATACCGCGAGCAGTTCCTTAAAACAATCCCACAAACACAATTTGTTTTGATTGATTCTGATTTTACTATAAGAGAAAGAAGACTCAAAGAACGAAAGGATTTTCCCATTGATGAAGACTATGCAAGAAAGATGGCAGACATTTTTGACACACCCAAAATAAAACATCTCACCCTTCATAATAATTTTGAAGGCGAAGAAAAAATCAGGGAACAACTAAATAGTATTCTAGTTTAGAATAAGATTTAGTGTAAAGTTTGCAAATAATCAACAATTTTTCCGGCAATGTGTTTTTTTGTATCAAGAGAAAAATGCTGACTTTTGCCATTTGGTAATACAATTACTACCTCATTTGAATCAGATTCAAATCCCCTATCATTTCGACTGATATCATTTGCGATAACTGCATCTGCTCTTGATTCTTTTAATTTTTGTAATGCAGCTTGTTCAAGTTTCTTCATATTTTTTTCATACTCTGCTTTAAAAGCTATTAAATTTATTTTTGGATTTATTTGTTTAATTTGTTCAATGATTTTTTTCTGCGGTTCCAGGTCAATTTGTAAGGGGTTTCCACTTGAAAATTTACCGTCGATTTTATTCTTAACTACAAAGTCTGAAACTGCTGCATTATGGTAACAGATGTCATAGTTATTCAAATTTTCTTTGAGAATCGAAAGTAATTCATTTGAAGTATCAAACGTTTTTTCTTTTATATGATACCGTGGCATGACAGAACTTTTTGCACGAATGAGTAGAACATCCGCGCCTCTTTCGTAACACGCTTCAGCAATTGCGATACCCATTTTGCCAGAACTCCGGTTCGTAATAAATCTCACGTCATCAATTTTTTCTCTAGTTCCACCAGCGGTTACAATTACTTTTTTACCAAGCATTGATTTTGTAATTTGTAATTGTTTTAAAATTTCTTTTTTAATATCTTCAATTTCTGCAAGTCTGCCTACTCCTTCATAACCACATGCTAGCATACCAGCAGTTGGATGAATGATAAGATATCCAAGTGAAATAAGTTTTTTTATGTTTTCTTGAACAATGGGATTGTGCCACATATTAACATTCATCGATGGGCAAATAATTACCGGTGCTGTAACGGCAAGAGCTGTTGTTGTTAAAAAATCATCGGCAATTCCATGAGCAAGTTTAGCAATGGTATTTGCAGTCGCAGGAGCAATGATCATAACATCAGCATTATCCGCAAGTGCAATATGATCAACGATTCGATCTTTAAGAATTTTTTTATAATCAAAATTTTCCTCAAACAAATCACTTGAGACTTTATGCCCTGATGCCTTTTCAAATTCTTCAGCAGCAATCATTTGTTTTGCCTTTTCAGTCATTACTACGTGTAGGTCGATTTTTTCATCACGTAATTGTTTAATTAATTCCAAAGTCTTATATGCTGCAATGCCACTGGTAACTCCCAGAACGACAGTTTTTTTATTCATAGATGAAGCTAATTATATCATTTGCGCGAGTGTTTTGTTTTTTTTGAAGTATTTGAGGTTATTTTCCTTCTTCTGCTACTACAGTAGCTTCTGCTGATACTGCCATTTGTACTGCTTTTAAATTATCTTTTTTATAATTTGTTTGAGAGTAATCTTTAACAAGTTGATTATTCTTTTCTAATAACTTAGTACCAGTTTCCGTGGGAGCCGGTTCCAATGCGGGAGACATCTCAGGATTGGCGTTTACCATTTTACTTACCCGATAAAATAAAAATCCACCCGCTCCTATAAAGAGTAGTGATAAAATGAGAAATATAAAATTAAACCCAGTGCTTAGTCCTGCCATAAAAAAGTAAAATAGTGAGATTCCGGATATCAATGCAACAACACCTACTATAGTTTGAACAAATGTTTTCATAGTTAATTATTACTTTTTTTATTATGAATTGTAAAGAATGCGATTACAGCACCAATTAAAGCAAGAGATGCATTAATTGCCATCGCCCATCGAAAACCATACAAAAATGATTCTTGAATAGTTTGTTTGGTTTGTAGTTTTGCACTTTGTGAGAATTGTCCAGGTATTTCTATTCCACCGAGTTTGTTTTCTTGAACCATAACCTGCTGCTGCATATAAGAAGGCATATGTGTCGCTTCCATTTTGGTCGTAAGTTGGCCTTTAAAAAGAGAAACAACAATGACCCCAAGAAGTGCCACTGCTAAAAGTCCTGCAACTCTGGCGACTGCATTATTGACACCCGATGCCGCGCCGGAATATTTTTCGGGGACTGAGAGCGCTGATTTTGTTAAAGGAGCAATTACGATTGGCATACCAATCCCGACTAAGAGTAATCCAGGAAGAAATTGTAAAAAATAATTTGCGTTGGTACCCGGAAATACAAGTAGTGCCATCCCGATTGCAACAATAAACGGTCCAATAATCATAGGTAATCGCGGGCCGATTTTGTCAGCAAAAGTGCCCCCAGAGCCGGACAAAAATGTTATTAAAAGGACCGTGGGCAGCAGCGAAAGTCCTGCAATTACTGGAGAATAATGTTGGATTTGTTGAAAATTAAGCACTACGAAAAAGAAAAAACCACTCAGCGCAAAATATAAAAAGAGTGTCACCAAATTAGCGCCTGTTACCAGACTTGATGAAAAAATACTAAAAGGAACAAGTGGATGTTTTGCTTTTTTCTCAACAAGAATAAAAATAATAAATGAAAGTATTCCAATAAGAATACTAAAAATTATTAGAGGATTTCCCCAACCTAAGTCCGGGACGGAAATTAATCCATATGAAACTCCAAGAAGTGATAGGAATATGAGAAAGGTTCCGATCCAATCAATTTTTGTTGCATCATCGTTTCGGGTTTCAGGAATATATTTATAAGCGATAAAGAGAGCCAGTAATCCTAACGGAATATTAATATAAAAGATAGCGGGCCATCCAAAAAACTGTACTAGCCAACCTCCTACTAACGGGCCTAAAGCTGCGACTCCACCTGCAAATCCTGACCACAAACCTATTGCTCGTCCTCTTACATTTTCCTCAAATGCAATATTAATGATACTCAAACTTCCCGGCACCATCATCGCCCCGCCGATTCCTTGCAGCGCTCGTAAAATCTCAAGCTGGAATATTGTTTGAGCAATACTGCATAAAAAAGAGGTGATAACAAAAACACCAATGCCGAGGGTGAATACACGTTTTCTGCCAAATTTATCTCCTAGCGCGCCGCTTATTAAAATGAGCGCACAAAGCATAAGCATATAACCGTTCACAACCCATTGAATATCTGAAATCGTTGCATTGAGCTTTTCTTGAATTGTTGGGATAGCGATATTAACAACTGATCCATCCAGAAATGCCATTCCGCTGGCAAGTATCGTTGATGTGAGGATAAGTTTTCCCTCCAAGGTTTTGGTAGATACTTTGTTCACTCTTTTATTATAGCAGGGATTTATAAAAATGCATTTTTATTACGAATTTATTGCCCTATTTTGTCCCATAATTTATATTATTTACTTAAACTATGCTTTAAAGTTAACAAGAAAGGAGGTGGATCGATGAGTATAAAGAGAGCAATTGTAACTAGTGGTATAACGATAACGATGCTTGGAACTACCCTTGCTGGGACGGCTTTGGCATGTGGTGATTCGAGTAATGGAAATTACGATAATAGCAGTAGTAGTTATAACTATCAACAAGATAACCAGCAATCATATCAACAAAGTGGGAATTATGGATATGGTTCTGGCAATTATAGTTGGATGAATGGTCAAGGAATGTATCATTCCCATAATAATGGTAATTGGAATGGTAGTAATAATAGCTACAATGGTTCAAACTATTAGTTTGTAATTCAAAAAACTAGAGAAATTGAGGGCGACTTAAATGCCGCCCTTTTTATTTTCTTAAGACCCGAGTTTTAAACTGTAAGACTGTTTGGTAAAATACTACTATGGATACAAAGTCACCTGGAATCTCAGTAGACATATTAATTACAAGAGATAATACATTTTTATTAGGATTATTGGATGATAAGTGGTGCGAACCAGGGAAGAAATACTATGGTGTCCCGGGACGCGATATTCGTTTTGGCGAAAAAATTGGTGAAACTGTGAAGCGAAATATCAAAGAAGAGTTTGGATGCAAAGTAATTTCTTATAAAATCATATCTGTTAATGCAAATTATGCACAAGGTAATCATTATATCGGAATTGGTGTAGTTGCACAGATGGATGGAGAAGCAAAATTATTGTTACCTGATGATTGGGAAAAATGGGAATGGTTTGATAGAGAGTCTTATCCTGATAATCTCCATCCAGCTACAAAAAATCTTATTGAATCTTACCTACAAAATAAAGTAAACATCAGTGAATAGTTTTTAAATTCATGGAAGACTTAACGATTCGTCTAAATAAATATCTTGCCAATCTTGGCATTGCATCTCGGCGTGATATTAAAGATTTATTAAAACATCAGGTTGTGACGGTAAATGGTGAACGGGTAAAAGAATCCGGTTTTCGAATAGATCCTGATACAGATGATATCCGGTTAAATGGGAAGAAAATTAAGCCTCCTGAAATGGTTTACTATTTGTTAAATAAACCAAAAGGAATTGTCTCGACAACTGCTGATGAATATGGTCGGAAAAATGTAACCTCGCTTATCCCTGAAAAGCAAAGAATTTATCCAGTTGGAAGATTGGATAAAGATACAACGGGTTTACTAATTTTAACTAATGATGGCACACTTACCAATTTACTTACCCATCCCCGATTTCATGTTGATAAGCTATATCGTTTGCAAATAAAAGGCGGGGTTACCAATGAGCAATTACGTGCACTTCGTCATGGAGTATTATTAGACGATGGAATAACTGCTCCTGCACAAGTTTCTGTCGTAAATAATTCAATACTAGAAATGAAAATTCATGAAGGAAGAAACAGACAAATAAGAAGAATGTGCGAAACAGTCGGGGTTTCATTACTAGAATTGCAACGAATAAAATTCGGACCGCTGAGTCTTGGCAGTTTACCAATAGGTAAATTTAGAAAATTAACAACAAGCGAGATTGCAAGTTTAAAAAAGCAAAAAATCTAAGTTTGTTACATGTTCAATTAATATCCCGTAAAAGCTTCCGTTAAAATATTTCCTTGTGGAACTTGCATATCTTTGAGGAGTTGTGTTGTTGCTTCTTCCATTGGAGGTGGACCGACGACATAAAAGAGTAGCTCGTTAAAAGATGGAACATATTTTTTGATTAGTTCCTGCGTAATTCTTCCCTTTTCACCGTTCCATTCTGTTTGTGATTCTTCAGGTTTGGTTATGGTATAGACAATTGTCATGTTCGCATGCTGCTCTTCAATTGTTTTTAATTCTTCAAAAAATACCATTTCTTCAGGTGTTGAAAATGACACAAAAAGTGTCAGAGGAATTGTCAAATTGTTAGCTGCTGCATAAGTTATCATGCTGTGGTACGGCGTAATGCCAATTCCGCCGGCAATAAAAACTCTCGGTGTGGTATTAGTTTCATCTAGAATAAAATTTCCCATCGGACCAAAAATTTTTATTTCATCATTTTCTTTTAATTGCACAAGTGCTTTTTTAAAATCGCTTTGAATAATTTTTGTAGTAACAGTCAATGATTTTTTCTCTAATGGTGATGATGAAATCGTAAAAAAGCGTGAGGACCCGCGTCCATCTGTTGCTGTAATTGGCAACGTCCATCTGTTGTATTGTCCTGGCAGAAATTCAAAATCTTGTGGGCGCTCGAAAAAGAAAGTATACGTATCTTTTGCAATTTCCTGTTTGGATCGAAAATGAATTGTGAATGGTTTTGAATCAATCATATTGACAAAAAAGTATAAGATAAATATAATTCAATTATTGATACATTTCAATATATCAATAATTATCAAAATGAATCATCTTACCAAAATTTTTAAAGCTTTAGCTGATGATACCAGAATTGAAATCGTTCGTCAGGTGGCAAAAGAAAAAGAAATTGCCTGTCAGGAACTTATGAAACGGTTTCCCCTCTCACAACCTACTATGTCTCATCATTTTAATAAACTTGTCGAAGCACAGATTCTTAATAATCGAAAAGATGGCGTTTTATGGTTTTACACTTTAAATACAAAATATTTACAAACTATTGGAGTGAATATTGAAAAAATGATTTCTAATACTACGTGAAGAGAGGGGGTGTTAACAATTATGTGTTACAACTGTGGATGCCAACGACCTGATGACGATATGGGTAAAGGCCATGCGGGAGTTGATCAAGATGGGAAAGCTATCACAACGAAAACTATTCAAGCTGCTGCTGATGCATTCGGTGAATCCTTTGATGAATCACTCGATCATGTCATCGAACTTGCTCAAAAGGTAAAACAATCAAGGCAAGAACATAAAACCGCGTAAGTTTTTGAAGAAGAGTTAGAATACTCTTCTAACTTTTCTTTAAATTCTTATTTTCGATCACCATCAAGCATATGTATTTTTTTAAAAAATTATCAATTATTTTTAAAAAAGCATCACCAGAATTGAAAAGAAGATTATTCATTATTAGTGGGTTTCTGCTTATCTTTAATGGATTTGTGTTGATATATACATTAATTACCTGGCATTTTTATCCTGTTATGCTGGGATTAGTTGCTCTTGCTTATGGCTTGGGTCTGCGTCATGCAGTAGACGCAGACCATATTGCGGTAATTGATAATACAACAAGAAAATTAATGCATGATGGACAAAAACCTGTCGCAGTGGGTTTTTTCTTTTCTTTAGGACATTCAACCATTGTAATTCTTTTATCAATCCTTGTTGCTTTTTCAGCTAACTTCGTAAAACATAATCTCCCCGCTTTTCAGCATGTTGGATCACTGATCGGTACTACTATCTCGGGTTTTTTTCTTATTTTAATAGGTATTATTAATCTTATTGTCTTAATTGATATTTATGGAATGTGGAGGAATGTTATCAAAAAGAAAGTAGATTACACAAAAGTTTCTGTTGATGATCAACTTGATAAACGTGGAGTAACAACACAAATTCTAAAGCCTTTTTTAAAAACTGTTTCTCATAGCTGGAATATGTATATTGTTGGATTTTTATTTGGCTTAGGTTTTGACACAGCGAGTGAAGTCGGACTTCTGAGTATTTCCGCTGCAACAGGTGCAACCGGAATGCCGATTGGTAATATCATTCTCCTGCCGATTGCTTTTACCGCAGGTATGACTTTAATAGATACTCTCGATGGTATTCTTATGCTTGGTGCGTATGGTTGGGCATATCTCAAACCAGTAAGAAAACTTTATTATAATTTACATATTACTTTTATTTCTGTTGTTATCGCACTTTTTATTGGCAGTATTGAGGCAATGCAAGTTATTTTTTCTCAGTTACAATTAAAAGGAGGATTTTATGATTTTATCAGACATCTGGATTTTGGAGATCTTGGATATATTATTATTGCTACATTTATTCTCAGCTGGTTAATTTCAATAGGAATTTATAAATTCAAAAAATATGATTTGCTCGAAATACACTAATTAAGGAAAAATTTCGGCAATCATACATCGTACTCCTCCCCCGCCATATTTTTCAATCGTAGGAATTTTAAATGTTACAATTTTACAATATTTTTCAAATGCTTTAATTTGTTTTTCTGTGAAGGCCTTTTTAGCGGTTTCTGACATCGCGATAATTTTTTTGTCTTTTGTCGTTGCAAGTTCCAAAATATTTCCGCAAAACTGATACACCTGATCAAGAGAAATTGGAATAACTTCCTTTCCTAAATTTTTAAGTTTTTCTTTTACTTTCTTTTGTTCATCTTTATTTCCTATCACATCAAAACAAACTACAGCAAAATCGCTGCCAATACTCATATTTATATTTGTATGATAGACAGATTGAACATGCTGTTCAGTTGATTGAATAAAAACTCCTTCATAATGCATAAGAGTACACCATTTTTCAAATGCTGCTCTTATAGTTCTTGGTGATGCCATAGCAAATGAAACTTTATTTACTCTATCAAAAATCATACTTCCAGTTGATTCGAGAAATAATTCAATCTCTTCATCTTTTGATAAATCAATAGTTTCTAGTTTGGATATTCCAGCTTTTTCAATAAGCGCAAGAAGTGCCTGATGTTGTCTTTCAAGACGTCTGTTTGGAGTATTAATAGGATAAAGTACTAACTTACCGTCACTATGGTGAGAGAACCAATTATTTGGAAAAACGGCATCGGGTGTTACAGTATCAGTTCTGCTCGGGAGAGTATAGACCACTACTCCTTTTTTACGAAGTTTTTCAACCATTGCAGAAAATTCTTTAATGGCTTTTGTACGTATCGATTCAATCTGTTTCTGATTTTTTTTGGGAGTGTGTTGAAAAGGATTTGTCTTTGCCGTTTGTTCATTAAATGAAAAATGGTCTGGTGAAATCATTACTATAGTGGAAGTAGTTTGCTTATGCATAAAAAACAAGTCTACTAAGATATTTCCAGGTTTGCAACAAGAGGATAATGATCAGAACCTTGAATTGGAAGCTTTTTACAATCCACTATTTTAAAATTTTTTACCCAAATATAATCCAGTCTTCTTCTGATATGCACATTGAATGTTTTTATAAACCACTGAAAGGAGGTGAGACTTTTACTGAAATCAATATTGTGAATATCTGATGACCATGGAATATCCTTTGATGCATCAACAAATTCAATACCTATTTCTTTTTGTAAAGCTTTTTTTTCATAACCTGTTTTTAATAAGTCAAAGGAATTAAAGTCGCCGCAAACAATTTCATATTCAATTTCCCCCATTGTGACAAGTTGCCGTTTAAAATAAGCTATTTGCTTCATGCGATGTCCTGCTCCTCCAATATTGTCAATGTGAATACAACTTACCCGAATCTCCTTTTGGTTAAACGTAAAATTACAGACAAGTGCCCTTCTTTGTAATGGAATGGCAGCAACACCGATGACATAATAAAAGAACTTCTCATGTAAATCGAACTTGTTAATTTTTGGAAGTAATACTTTTTCTTGTTTTCTGAAGCTAAATAGTTTGCTATTCCATAAAATAGCAGTCCCTATGCCTTCTTTTGATCGTTCTTCCCCAACATGGTATTTTGCATCCCAATCAGCACCAAGTTTTTTCAGGATGGAAGTGATAATAAATTCTTTGTTTTCTACATGAATAACTTCTTGAAGACAAATGATGTCAATACCCTGCTTTGCCATTTGGACAATATTTTCAATAATTTCCTCGCGATTAAATCCAAATTGAATATTGTAGGTTGCTAGTGTGAACTGATTTTTATTTGTCATATCCTTATTGTAAAGTTTTTGATTTATTAATTGCAATTGATTTTTTCTTTGTTACAATCATAGTATGAGTAATGAATTGCAAATCAGGAATGAACTTATTGATCTTTTAGCAAAAGGCAATGCGCATATGACGCTTAGCGATGCAGTTAAAAATTTCCCAAAAGAGCAAATGAATACTCTTTTTCCAAATGGTACCTATTCAGCGTGGGGACTTCTCGAGCATATTCGCATCACGCAGTGGGATATTTTGGATTTTATTATCAATCCAAAATATACTGAAATGTCATGGCCGAAAGATTATTGGCCACCAAATGATAAAAAGGCAACACAAAAAGAGTGGGATAAATCAATTGCGCAGTTTGAAAAAGATAGTATGACACTCCAAAAACTGGCTAAAAACCCAAAGACTGATTTATACGCAAAAATTCCTCATGAGGATGGCCAGACAATTCTTCGTGAGCTATTGGTTGTTGCTGATCATAATGCATATCACATTGGAGAATTTGCAATAATGCGACAAGTCATGAATAACTGGAACACGTAAAAAATGAAAATATTTTTTGGAATTATCGCTGTTTTATTGCTACTTGGTATGCTTGCATATATCTTTGTTATTAAACCTCAAGTTGCACACGTTGCTGTTTCAAATACAACTCAGACAGCAGTCCCCACTATTCCTGTGAGAGACTTTGCGCCGGGAATGCCGATGACGCAGAAAACAACGATTCTTATTCAATCTTCTGATAGCTCAGATATAAAATATATCGTTCCCAAAGATCAGGTAGATACGTACGTAAAACAATTACCTCCAGGATTTCATGTGGTTTCTAAAAATTAAATTTTTTGAGCATCAGTTAATGAATAGTTCCCAACAGCAGTTCGCATGATGTTAATAGCTATCGCGCCGCTTCCGATTTCTTTTCCCATTTGATTCACTAATTCTCTGACATAGGTCCCGCTTGAACAGTCAATCTTAAATGTCACTGTTGGAAGTGTTTTTTCAATTCCGTGAGTGGCAAAATAATCATCCCAACATTTTCTGATTTCATCTTGCCGAAAATCTCCTTGAACGGTATTTATTGCATCAGTTACACGCTGCTGAAGACTTTCATGAGAGATCTCACCTGTTGTTATTACCTTAAAGGTGAATATTTCAATTTCACGCGTTGGAATTTCAATTTCTGAAAGTTTGCTATTTTTTGCCCACCAAAAAAGCGGTTTCCCATTAACTGCTTTTGAAGAATATGGTGGATAGGATTGTAATTGTTTACCTACGCGATTATTTGCAAAAGTGTTTACAAATAAATTTACATTTTCTTTTAATTCCTTTAATTGTTGTGAATGTAACTTGCCTAAAATATCGTATGTGTCAGTCTCAATTCCAAATACAACCTCAAAAACATAGCTTTTAGGTAGTGCAAGATAGGTGTCTCTCTTTTTTGTTTCATCTCCGACCATTAATAATAAGACGCCATGAGCAAGAGGATCCAGTCTTCCAGCGTAACCAATTTTTACTTTTGCTAGTTTTGCGTTTGCGAGTTTAATTTTTTTGACAACTTCGTAAGGTGTTAAGCCGGCTGGTTTATAAATTGGTAAAATAGTATTCATTTTATTTAGTTTTTAATGGTAAATCTATCGTAAAAGTCGAACCTTTCTGTAATTGACTGTCAACATGAATTTTCCCATGATGTGCTTTTATTATTTGATAGGTTATGTATAATCCTACACCCAAACCCTTATAATCCCGTGGTGATACTGCTCTCTCAAATCTGTCAAAAATCTTTTTTTGTTGATCTGTCGGAATTCCGATTCCATGATCTTTAACTACAATTTTCCCCTTGTCTGTAGAGCCTGTTACAGCAACAGTAATTGGTTTGCTGTCGCCATATTTTAGAGCATTTGAGATAAGGTTGACAATAGCTTGTTCTATTCGAAGTTTGTCAACATACCCTACCACGGGTTTTTTTGTAATCATACTTAGCTGTTTCTTATCCGTAAGTCTTTCAATATATCTATCAGTTACCGTTTTAACTATCTCTGAAATATTTGTTTGTTCCTTTTCCAAATCTACTTTGCCCGTTGTAATTAAGGACAAATCAAGTAAATCATTGACCATTTTTGATAATCGTTTACTTTGCGTCTCTGTATCCTCAAGCATTTTTAAGAGGGTTGCAACAGAAAAATTAGCAAGTGAAACATTTCTGATATTGTGAATTGCTGTTTGTACTTGGAGTAACATTGACGTAACAGGAGTTTTTAATTCATGAGACGCGATCGCGAGGAATTGATCTCTTGCTTTGATTTCCGATGCTGCATTTTCATAACTCTTCTCAAGAGTCTCTATAACATAATGTAACTGTCTTACTTTACGTTGATATTCAAGTATTTTATCCTGTTGTCTTGATGAATGAATGATAAAGCTGATAAATAGTCCTAATAAAAAGAACAAACAAGTTTGCACAAATAACGAAACATCAGCGATGAGCAAAGGATGACTTGGTGGATAAAAAAGCATAGCTGATATTATCAGCATACTAAGAACTGTTGTCGCAAAACCCACCATAAAACCCCCAGTCATAGCACAAAAGGTAATTGTGGGTAAAAAGATAAGAAACGGACTGAAATTTGGAATATACGAAAGCGCAACAACAGCAAGCAAACCTGTTGCTATATTCAGCCCCAGGTAAATAGAAAAACGTATTACCGGTGATGGTTGGGTTGATTTACTCAAAGAGGGCATAAAAAGCACTCGCCATTATAGCATACGGATCTTATGCAAGAGTTTTGAAAGAAAATTACGATTTGAATAGTGATAGTATTCTACGAGGCAAGGATTGCTTCTTTTGATAGAGCGCAATTTGTTTTTTAATTTCAGGTATCATAGCATCGGTTGCTATTTCTCCTTCTTTTATAATTTGCATTGCTTTTTCGTTGTTAAATATATTGTTCCAGCCGACGAGTCCAATTCGGAGTTTGTTGTGCGGAGTAATGATAACATCGGCTGTTTGGATTGCAAGAAGCGCTATATTGTGTCTTAAAATATCAATAGCATGGAGGGGAATTCTGACAAGGGGTGGAAGATTGGTAAGTTTGTTCTCAACAAAGACATGATCAAGATTCACAGCAATGGTTATGTCAGCACCCATTTTTGCAACAATATTTACCGGAACAGGATTTGAAAGTCCCCCATCAGCTAACAGTTTATCTAGGTAAAAAATTGGCTGATAAATTGCCGGTACAGCAATACTTGCTCTTATTGCTTTTGTTAAATTTCCTGTTGAAAAGATAACGGATTCAGCAGAATTGAAATCGGTTGCAACAACTGCAAGGGGCACTTGTAACTCTTTAAAAGTCGCATTTTCCAAAAGTTCTGATATAAATTTTTCAGTTTTTTTTCCTTTTACTATACCTCCTTTGACCGTAAAATCTACGAGTCCTACTCCTTTTCTTCTATCAAAGTGGAATACTTCATCTTCAAGTTTTTTAATATCTTTAAATCGCGCATAATGAGCACCCATGAGTGCCCCAATGCTTGATGCGGCTATAAAATCAATGGGAATGCCATTTTTCTCAAGAGATTTAAGAACGCCAATGTGTGCAAGCCCTTTTGCTCCCCCGCTACCGAGTGCGAGTCCGATTTTAGGATGTTTTTTAGCCATAATTCTATTATACTCCAGCTGGCAAGAAAATGATTGAATAGTGAAATTTTTTTTGTTACTATCCGCGAATGATCAATAAAGATGCAATCATAGATACCTATACGGATCTGACTCAATTTTACCGTCGGGTTCGTCAAGTCAGAAGAGCTATTGGATATGTTGCTGAACGACAGTATTATGCTTTTCCAACATTACGTCCAAGAGTTAGAGATGGTGAAAAAGTAAGTGTGGAAGTGTTTGATCCGGGTACGAAGATAGAAACTGCTCAGGGTACCATCTATCCAGATATACTTGCAATTGAAGGTGGAATATATGTTGGCGGGAATCCTCATACTGGCGTACGCACTATTGATTCTCGTCGCGTGACATTATTTTATCGAACTTCAGGACCTGAGCCTGATCATATTGCTGAAATAAGACCCAGTGGAAGTTATTCTCTCGATGGAAGACGTGAGGTAGTTGGAAATGTTGGGCTACCATTGCCTTTTATGCGAGAAAGTAAAAGAAATGAGAGAATTACACATATTGCACAAAAAGCGATACAAGGACTTTTTGCTGCTGATGCAATTAACAGATCAGGTAATGAGGCAATGGTACAAAGATTCCGAAGAGGTTAATACTTGCAGCTTAAAATGTAACTTGTTTCTTTTCACGCAGCTTATAATAACTCATTTTGGTTGTTCCATATTTCTTCAGTAGTTTTTTTGAAACCAGAGATGAAAGGAGCGAATGAGCTTGTTGCCTTGTGACGGAGAATGCTTTTTCAATATCTGAGGTTTTAATCGCTTTTTTCGTTATAACAATTTGTAAGACTTCTTCCTCACGGGGTGTTACCAATACACGTTTCTCACCTTCCAAATGGTCCAGATGATGGCGTTTTAGTTCATCGATACGAGCAATTGCTCCCTGGAGTGAGCTTGCAATGCCTTCAAGGAAATATTCGATCCATGATGTTTTATCGCCGC
>CAZILC010000018.1:0-34815 GCA_964540055.1 uncultured Gammaproteobacteria bacterium
ACTGAAAAACGCGGCAGGGTTCATACATCAACTGCAACTATTTCAATTCTGCCCGAGTTGGATGATATCGATTTACACATTAATCCTGACGATATCGAATTTGAAGCATTCCGCTCCGGCGGACATGGCGGACAGAATGTTAATAAAGTCTCAACAGCCGTCAGAATACGACATAAGCCCTCAGGGATTGTAATAGCAACACAGACAGAACGTACTCAAAATCAAAATCGTGAGATTGCTATGACGCTTCTTCGTGCCAAACTCTGGGAACAGGAAATCGCAAAACGGACTGAAGAGATTGCGTCACTTCGCTATACCCAAGTCGGTCGCGGAGATCGATCTGAAAAAATTAAAACCTACAATTTTCCTCAAGATCGCATGACGGATCATAGAATTAACAAATCCTGGAAAAATTTACCCGGAATTTTGGCTGGTGATATACCTGAAGAATCAACAGCAAGTCTAGCTGAGTAAGACATCATCGAGCTCGGACGAAATGTCTCCATACTTACTATCATCGATTGCTCTGGCCACTTGTACTTTATCATTTCCTTCATCAGTAACTATTCCTAAAGATATTGTTTCAAATCTCTTTGGCTCTTGTAATTGAGGAGTTACAAAAACCAAACTTTGTCTTCCACTTTTATCTGATGTAATAGTAACTGCAGCGTTGGTTAAATCAACCTCTTCTGGGAGACCCGTATCTGCTACTTCTTCAAATGAGATTTTAACTTTATACTTCTGTGTCGTTCCTTCGAGTATTGGTTCAGTAATCTTTATAATAGGTCCACCCACTGCTAAATTATCTGAATCTGCTTGCAAAGATATAGGTTTATCAGGCAGTAATGTACCTGATGTTGGAACTTTTGATTCGGGACGCATAGTTTTCACCCAGCTTGATGGAAATGAATATTCATATGTTTTTGTTCCATCATCGCGGAACATTAGTGCTCCCATTGTCATAAGTGCTTGTCTATATTCACTACGACCCAATGCATACTGTACAGAAACCCATCCATCAGGCAATCTTGCTGTAAGCCTA
Source organism: uncultured Gammaproteobacteria bacterium (assembly GCA_964540055.1). Classification (GTDB taxonomy): domain Bacteria; phylum Patescibacteriota; class Microgenomatia; order Levybacterales; family UBA12049; genus JACDET01. Next base: position 1,043 of record CAZILC010000018.1, read on the forward strand.
TCAGGTTTATAACGATCAATCCTATCTAATTTTATAGCTTTAAAGGGACGTTCACTCATATAAATAAAAACGAAAAAATATTATAAATTTATTATTTTTTGATGTCAAATCAACAAGTAGTATTTGCGTGATTGGCCATTATTTGCTAGTATGATCTTCACTATGCTGCCTACTAAACTCGCCTTTGTAGACATAGAAACAACCGGGATTCGTTCTTCCTATGACCGGATAATTGAAATAGGAATTCTTCGTGTTGAAGATGGCGAACTGGTCGGTACATTTAATTCTCTGGTCAATCCCCAATCGTATCTTCCTAAAGAAATAACGCAATTAACCGGAATAACACAACAAGATATCGAAACAGCTCCAACGTTCCGGTCGATAAAAGATGAAGTTATTGAACTACTTGCAGACTGCACTTTTGTTGCTCATAATGTACGGTTTGATTATGCTTTTTTGAAACATGAATTTTTACGGGAACGAATTACTTACTCGTCCAAACATTTCTGCACCGTTAGACTTTCACGAATCCTTTTCCCAAAATGGCAGCGGCATAATCTTGATGCAGTAATAAATGAATGTAATATCGCATGTGAGAATCGCCACAGGGCGTTTGATGATGCGAAAGTGTTATATGAATTCTATCAACATATTCAAAAAACTTTGCCAGAAGAGAAACTTATTGAAGCACTCAAAAAAACAATGAAAAAGCCATCACTTCCGATCAATCTCCCCATGGAAGAACTTGAAAAACTTCCGGATAATCCAGGAGTGTATATATTTTATGGCAATACTACCGAAGCATCTGATAAATCAGATAATAAGTCTCTCAAAATTTCAGATGGTACCACACTAAACCCAAACGATATCTACTCTTCAAACATCCCACTCTATGTTGGCAAAAGCATTAATATCCGAAACAGAGTTCTGAGTCACTTTTCCAGTGACATTGCATCCCCAACCGAAATGAATATTGCACAGCAAGTAAAAAGTATAGAAACAATTTCAACTGCCGGCGAATTGGGCGCTCTGCTTCTTGAATCTCATTTAATAAAAAAACTCCTCCCTATTTATAATAAAAAATCCAGAATCAAACACGAACTCATTGCAATTAAAAAACGTACAAATAAAGATGGCTATGATGAGTGTTACTTGGATCCGATTACCCAAATTGACGCAAATATATTAGATAAATTTTTAGGATTTTACCGCTCCCGAAAACAGGCAAAAGCTACTCTTGCAGATATTGCTAAGAATCATTCCCTTTGCGAAAAGTTGCTTGGTCTTGAAAAAACTAGCAGCGGTTGTTTTGCGTATCGTCTCAATAGATGTAAAGGCGCTTGTGTCGGCAAGGAAAAAGCGCTTATCTATAACCTCAGATTGCAAACAGCTTTTCTCGAAAATAAAATTCTCCCCTGGCCTTTTACCGGCGCAATTCTTATTCAAGAAAATGAAGGAGTTCAATCAGAGTTCGGATTACTGGGAAAAAGTGAGTATTTTCTGATTGATAATTGGTGTTATTTGGGCACTGTGACAGTCGATGAGGATGGTAATATTAATGACAAAAGTTTGCAAACAGCAACGTTTGATTTGGATATTTATAAAATTCTCAGACAATTTTTGCGTAAACCGGAAAATGAAAAGAAGATAATTAGAATGTCAGAAAGAAGAACATCATCAAAAGAAGAACTACCAATCCCCCACCGGCAATAATAATAAAATCATGCTCTATGGTAACATAACTTGTTGATCCTGTACTTTTTCTCTTAGAGCGAGATGCTGTTTTGGATTTACTAACAACTTTTTTCTTTGCCATAGTCTATTAAAAACTTATCTATATTTAGAATACACTATTCGCAGGAGGGGTTGTCAAGAGGAAAAATATCGATTTAGAAACGTTACTCTAGTATTGAACGAAGTATACAACGTTTGCTTTTTGCTGAAGCGCTGCAAGCCATGACTGGACAGCTTCGTTAGTTTTCTGCTGGCTTAATTGTGCTTTTACCTGTTTTTTAAGTGTCGCATCATCTGCACTTGGAAGACTATCTTTATTTTTGTCGATATAATCCGCTACTTCTTTATCTGATACTTTAACATTCTTACCGACCATTTTTTGTACTAATTTATCCAGTCTAATAAGACGAGTGAGATCATCTTTAGACATACCTTGTGTAGCCAAAACCTGATCCAAAGTCTGTCCTTGTTTTTTAAGATTGCCTTGCAATGTATTTATTTCATCATTTACTTCTTTATCACTAACTGTTACATTTTCTTTCTTTGCTTCTTGCTCAATTAACGCATCTCTAACTAACGTATCTAGTGTTTGTTTGCCACTTTGCTTTTCTGCTTGTTGTACAACTTCCAAGCGGCTAATTGGCTGTCCATTAACGACGGCTGCTACAAAAAGGCCTCGAAAATAATATAATGCTGCTCCGAGAAGTAGGATAACAACTATCAATACGACATACGATTTACGAATTCTAACCTGTTGTGTTTGTGTTGAAGACTTGGTTTTTTCTGTTGTATCCTGTTGTGGTGTAACAACTGGAGTTGTTGATTTTACCGCTGTCTTTGCAGGTGCTTTTTTAGGTGCTGCTTTTCTTGTCGTTGCTTTTGTTGTTTTACTGGCAGTGGATTTTGCAGGTGTTTTCTTTACGGACTTTTTTGTAGCCATGAGTTGTATTATAAACTGATCCGGAATGATTTTGCAAGTACTATTTTGTTATTATTGCTGCGGAGCAGCTTCAAGGGTGGCTTGCATATCTTGCGTATTGTTATCGCGGAAAACACTCAACGTTATTGTTTGTCCGATTTTATCTTTTGAAATTACATTTGCCAAAGTATTATTATCATTTATTTGTTTGCCGTCAATTTTGACAATGACATCGCCGGATTGCAATCCTGCTTTATCCGCAGGTGAATCTTGTTGTACATCCTGGATATATGCGCCTTGCGGTAAATCATTCATAACTGCAACATCTTGTGAAAGTAAGGTATAGGAAACTCCAAGAAATGGTCGTTTTATTTGGCCATTTTCCTGATAGTTCTGTACCGAATCTTTAATAACATTGATAGGAATTGCAAATCCAATATTCTGACCATTTTGGGAAACCGCTGTATTTACACCAATAACATGACCCGATGAATTAAATAATGGCCCTCCACTATTCCCTGGATTTATTGCTGCGTCAGTCTGGATAACGTCATTCAATTGCTCAACAGATCCTTCATAGGGGCTCCCTGCAGTTATCCCCCGACCAAGACCTGAAACAACACCTGTTGTCACAGTATTTTTCAAATCCCCGAGCGCTGTACCAATTGCAATGACATATTGCCCGACTTGTAAATTTGAGGAGTCACCAAGGGTCAACGGATTTAATTTTTCTGAAGCATTTTGGTTGGGATCAATTTTAATAAGCGCGACGTCATTAAGTGGATCCCGGTAGATATTTTTAACCGTATATTTCTTCCCGTCACTTGTCGTAACGGTATATTTCATTGTTGTATCAGATACAACGTGTTTGTTGGTAACAATCAAACCATCCGAAGTAACGATAAAGCCGGAACCGATTGCTTCTGCTTGATTTCGATTGGGTTGCTGGTCGTTTGGACCACCAGGATTCATATCAAAAAATGGCGGAAAACCATTATCAAACGGTGAATTTTGAGAATTTGATTCACTTCCCGTGCCACTCACGGTAACGACTGAGGGACCATATTTCTTTACAATATCAATGGTCACTGATTCTTCGGTGACTACTTTAACTTGTTGATTTCCTTGGGGTGCTAAATGGAGTTGACTGGAGAGAAAAAGTGATGGCGCGAACTGTTGTACAGCGCTTATGACAATTAATAGCCCAACTAATCCTAGAATTAAATATAGTAGTTTCCTCATAATAGTATTCAGTTTTAGTGACTGCTAACTACCATTTACGAGTACTTCAATAGCTTTTTCAAGTTGTGTATCGTGGGATGGATCTTTAGAGTCAAGCTGTACTGCATAATCAGGTGTCAGCCCTTTTCCGTCTTTTCCATTCCCCACCCAAGTACCGTTTGGTGTCAGCCATTTTGCGATAGTTACATGAAGTCCTGCTCCATTACCCAGATCTTCTGCTTGCTGGATGGTTCCTTTTCCAAAGGAATTCTCCCCTACCAGCTTTGCTCTGTTATTATCACGAAGTGCTCCGGAAACAATCTCAGCTGCTGATGCTGATCCCTTATTAATTAATACGACCACTGGGACATCGGTAAGAGTGCCTTTACCCGTAACCGGATATGCTGTTCGTTTTCCGTCACTATCTTCTTGCATAACAGCGGTACCGCTTTTTACGAATTCCGAGATAATAAACACTGCATCATTTAAGTATCCTCCCGGATTATTTCGTAAATCAAATACCACGCCTTTAATACTTTTATCAGATTTAATTTGATTATTTACCGAAAGTGCAATTTTTGTCCATTCGGCATTGGTATTATCACCAAATTCGGATAGTCTGATATAAATGATTTTATCGTCTCCTGCCTGACTCAAACCATCTGCCTTACGATTGACCTCAGTAATGTCGCTTACCTTTTTTGTCCATGTGGTCAGGCTTTTAACCTGAATTGTGTCACGGATTATTTTTACAGCAACCGGTGTTGTGGAACCCTTATGCGTAATATTAAGCGTTACGGGAGTTCCTTTCGGACCGCGAATCTTGTTAACGATTGCGTTAAGATCCTCACCGGCCACCGATTGATTGTTAACACCCAGTATAATATCTCCTGCCTTAATTCCAGCTTTACTTGATGGACTCCCATCCAGAGGAGCAATAACCACAACATCTTTACCTTTTAATCCGAGTTCCGCACCGATTCCTTCGAACTGACCGGCGAGATTTTGTTTGAAATTTGTATTCTGTACAGGAGGTAAGTAAACAGTATAAGGATCTCCAAGACTTGCTACCATCCCGGCAATCGCACCATCAAGCATTTTATTTGCATCAATTGCAGTCTTGTCGTAGTACATTTCTTCAACTTTTTGAAGAACAATCCACATGCGGCTGGTATCTGCAAATTGTGTGGAAGCAGGAGGTTCTTTACTGGATACTTGGACATTGGGTTGAAAATTATTCCAGTCGAATGCTACTTTACTTGTACCCACATAAAAACCAGCAAGAAACGTAATTAAAATAATTATAATATAACGCAGCTGATTTGATTTCATAGGTATTTTTACCATTATTCTCGTAAAATTATTGCTTTACTCTGGACTTCAATCATTATCTTTTTATTTTCCCATGATTGTAAATGTGATACAAGCTCCTGAGTAACTTCGATTACCGGAATCGGAAGTTGTTTTTGTTGTAAATAGCTTATATCGTCGTTATCTATTGTCAAACCGATAAAGCCATTTACGCCAATACTTTCTCCTTTTATCACCATGTCCCTTGTCAAAGATTTGACCAGGACCATTTTCCCTTCTGCTCTACTGTCAATGTAATAGAGTGCATTGTCAGATCCCGCTTCGAATGATTCCCGTAAAACCAAAAGTGTACCTTCACCGGTCGTACCGATTGTGACGCCATTACTCACAAATGCATCAGTTGTATCGATGACAATTTCTCTATTATTGCATATTGAAACAGTGCCGGCAACCGGAGAAATAAGTTCAAGATCGGCAATTTCATGATCCAATCTCACGACAAAATTTCCTGTATCTCTCTCATATCGTATAACCGTTCCTGAAATTTGGCTTACAATTTTTCCCTTTTCTTTGCCGAATAAACTTTTCTTGACGGCAATAATATCTCCCGGTTCTATTCTCTCACCCGGACCTTTTTTTAATACTTTTTTGGCGTGAGATCGTGAAACTTTTAATGCGGCAATAATATTTACAACTTCATCTTGAGGAGCATCTTTTTTTGCGAGAATTTGTCCGATGGTAACTGAATCGCCTTCTTTGACGAGTGGAACGAACCCTTCAGGTAGTTCAATAGGCAGTGGAGTCATGGTTCATGTTGTTAATCTCTTGAGACGAATGGCAAAAGAGCGAGATGTCTAGCATGTTTTACAGAGGTTGTGAGCGCTCTTTGATGCTTCGCGCATAGCCCAGAGCGGGTTCTGACAATAATTTTACCGCGATCGCTGACAAACTTTTGCAAGCTTGCAACATCAGCATACTGTGGTTCTTTTTTCTGAGCACAGAAAAAACACTCTTTTGGTACTGTAATTTTTCTTTTTTGTATTCTTCGTTTTTCTGCCATAATTTTATTTACAAACTATTCTCTAAAAAGGTATATCATCCGGTGCCACTTCTTCTTCATTTCCAGATGATTCCGGTTCCTTGTCATCAACTTCTTCAACTTTCTTTGCCGGTTTTCCGTGTCCGGAACTCGTCGATCGGGCTGCATGTTCTTCAGGCGCTTCGGAATATGTTTCAGTCGGTTCTTCCGAACGTGCCGATTGTTGAGCTGCTCCTCCTTGTTTATTATCCAAAAGGATCATGTCATCAATCACAACTTCCGTTGTTGATTTCTGCGAGCCGTCTTGTCCAGTCCAATTTCTTGTTGAAAGTCTCCCTTCAACATAGACTTTTCTACCTTTTGTTAAGAACTGGCTACACAATTCTGCTAATTTATTCCAAGCGACAACCCTGTGGAAGTCTACTTCTTCCCGTTTTTCGCCTGAATCGGTAGTCCAGGATCTATTGGTAGCGAGACCAAAAGTACAGACAGCATTTCCGTTTGGTGTATATCGCAACTCCGGATCACGTGTCAAATTTCCAATCAACTGTACTCTATTCAGACTCCTCGCCATACGTTAAACTACTTCGTTCTTAATAATAAATGTCTTAATACTTCTTTATTTTGCAAAACTCTTGTTTCAAAATCTGTAGGAAATGTTTCTCCTTCCAGAAAAAGTTGATAGTAATGACCTGCATCTTCTTTTTTGATCGGATACGCAAGCGCTTTTTGTCCCCAATCTTCTTCTTTGGTAACACTTACTTTACCAAGCCATCCTTTGACCAGTTCAAGCAATTTCTTCCGATCTGCTTCTTTGACTGACGGCTTCACAACCAATACCAATTCGTAAGTTCTCATGAAGTGTATTTTAACATACGTTCGAACGTGAACTCAAGGGGGAAATAAAAATGAAGAAAAATCTAGCCTTTGAAAACTCCTTTGCTCTCGTCAAGGAAATCATCATAGAGCTTGATCAATGTTTTCAGTTCTTCTGGAATAGAAAATTCGAAATCATCTATCTTTACAAGCGGCAAAATTTTAGTACTAGTACTGGTAAGAAATGCGCCATTAAAATCGTTCAAACTAGAAAGTGGAATTTTCTCTTCTTTCACTGTATAGCCGTTCTTTTTCGCAGTAGCAACCAAAGTCTGCCTTATTACTCCATCCAGAACAAACTCAACAGGAGGAGTAAACAAAGTCTTATTTTTGATTGCAAAAAAATTAGTCCTCGTTCCTTCGTGAATCGTAGTATCTTTTCCAAGAAGAAGCGCGTCATAGTGTCCATTTTTTCGCGCTTTTGTAAAAAACAAATAACTAGGCAACATATTAAGCGTCTTGGCATTTGGTAAAAAACGCTCATATGTTACGGTTTGGACTGTTGCGCCGTGTTTATATAATTTTCGGTCAGGATATAACGGTAATATAGGGAAAATATAAAGTGTGCTCTCTTCAGGTGTTTTGCCGCCGATTAAAAGCATTTTGATATTGGCGCTCTCAAGATTATTTTTCTGGGAAACTTGTTTGATAAAATCAACAATTTGCTGCTGTGAATAGGAATGCTGCAGCTCAATGACTTTCGCCGATTCAATTAGCCTATCCGCATGCATGTCGACGAAATAAACAATACCATTGCGAACACGCAGCGCTTCATACACTCCGAATCCATACTGAAAATGAAGATCTTTAACTGAAACAACAGCCTGATCAATTGGTAACAATTCACCGTTTTTAGAAAAATGTGTAAAGGTCATGGAGAGTTTAATCGTACCATGCAATCAATACAAATTCAACCTCGCTTCTTTTTTTCTGCTAGAATTTTCATAATGGCGCGGGTTGAGCAAAAGCAAGTTCCAAATATTTATATTGGAGGACATAATCATCATGTTACTACTTTAGAAACACATCTGCGTGGTTTGAGACAATCTCTTGGTGTATCAGCTGCTGAATTTGCAAGTGAATGTGGGCTTGATACCCAAACATATAGTGTATTAGAAAATCGAGGCATCGGTAAAGGTATAAAGCCTAAAACATTAAAAATCATTGAACGGATAGGTGCTGATCCTCAACTTGAAGACAACCCCCATGCTGTTGCTGTAGTAACAATACTCTCTCTAGAATCAGCAAAGAAAAAAATAAAAAAGTTTGGTGCAAATCGTGAGCTTGGCAGACATAAAACAGTAGAAGCAACAGTAATGAATGCATATATTGATCACCTAATCAAAGACCTTGTGGAAAAGCCGACAAGTAAAATAATTTTTAATAGAGATCATTCAACGTTACCGGAAATATATAATGGCATACAAAGCCCTGATATTCGTACAGAAGATCAAAAATGGGATGATACTATCCAATCTTCTTCTATAGGAACCGCTACAAAATATATTAGACTTAGCAATGCACTTTCTAAAAAAAGATTTAGTCGAAGAATCAACATAACTGAAGCTGAATTAGAAGCAATTGAAAGGAACGGAGAACCGCCTTCGATTGAACAAAGAGAAAGAATAATTGCAAACGCTCATTTTAAATACAATTCTTTAGCTGCTCAAGATATGAGAAGAAAAACAATGGGGTTACTACCTAATAGAGACGGAGAAATTTCTACATACGGAATTGATCCTGATCTAGTAGAAAACATTATGCAACAAGATACTCCGGGTCACGCAGTGATGACCATCCGGAATGTAAACAATCTATCGCAAGCTCAATTAGGCGCGTACCTTCCAGGTATCGCATCGGATAAATCAAGAGTCTATAATATAGAACGAGGAAAAATAGTACTTGAAGATTTTGTATTTGCAAATTTATTGAACAAATTGGGATTTGATATTCATCATCCTCTTACCCGATTACTTTTGCAAAAGCACTATGCTCTTGCAGCTTAACTACCAATTTTAAATTCAATGACATCGCCGTCTTTGACAATATAATCTTTTCCTTCGAGGCCTGCCTTGCCGAGTTCTCTCGCTTTTTTTCGACCACCGGCTGAAACATAATCGTCAAATGCGACAACTTCAGCTTTGATAAATTTTTTGATGAAATCCGTATGAATTGCGCCGGCTGCGTTTTGGGCATCAATTCCTTTATCAATGGTCCACGCTTTGACTTCCTTCTCCCCTGCTGTAAGAAAAGAAATCAAGCCAAGTTCTTCATATGCTTTTTGAATAAGCCGTTCCAAACCAGATTTTTCCAATCCAAGATCTGAAAGATATTCTTTTGCTTCATCATCAGAAAGAGCTGCAAGTTCAGCTTCGATTTTGGCGGAAATCACAACAAATCGATTTTCAGGAATTGAAAGGTGTTTGGCATATTCAGCGATGATAATGTCTGCTTTTTTACCGGTCAATTCTTCTTCTGAAACATTTAAAACGATGATTTCAGGTTTGTTTGAAAGCAAAAATAAATCTTTAATAGATGCCCGTTCTTCATCAGTCAAAGTAATTTCAAACGCAGATTTCCCTTCATTCAACCCTTTAAAAAGCTTTTCAACCGCCGACTTTTTCGTTGCATCAGTCTTCACCGCTTTACTCTCCCGTTGCTTTTCAACAGTTTGCAGATCAGCAATAATTAATTCCGCCCTGATCACCTCATAATCAGCCTTCGGATCAACTGCACCTTCTTTAATAACATCCGGATCATCAAAAACCCGAACTACATGAGCAATAATCTTCACTTCACGTATATGAGAAAGAAATTTATTACCAAGCCCTGCTCCCTCACTTGCACCTTTAACAAGTCCTGCGATGTCAACGAATTCGATGAGTGCATTTTTGATTGGAGGCAACCCACTCATCTTCTCTTCTTCTTTGGTAATCTCCGCCAACTTCTCTAATCGCTCATCTGGCACAGGAACAACACCGACATTGGGCTCAATAGTAGCAAACGGATAATTAGCCGCCAAAGCCTGCTGCTTTTTCAATAAAGCATTAAACAAGGTGCTTTTCCCGACATTTGGCAAACCGACAATTCCGACAGATAAGTTCATGAAGCTAATTATAGCAGAAAAATAGAAAATAAATTTTATCCTTTACCTTGATGGAGCAATCGCACCTCTTGTTTGTACAGAAAATTTTACTCTTGAAGTTACTTGATTATTACTATTTGCTCCTACTTCCCCTCCTATACTCCACACACCAACTTTTATCCCGGCTTTACTGTTATCACTTGCAACAGTGGCAATATCAAAATCTACAACTCCTCTTACACCTAAAAACGATGCTTCTTCTGTTTGCGCTTCGCGAATATCTTTTAGCACCGATTTTATATAATCCTTAACTGATAACATATTACTCACCTCCTTCTATACCTTTTCTAATTTTGCTTTTGATCCATCCTCAAAGGTTGCTTCGAGAATTGTGAATACATCTGTAGGATGCAAGTCCTTTTGATCAAACGCAATACGTCTAATTTCCGGCTCAACAAAAATTTGTGTTTTTCTCAGGCTTCCTCTCTTACCTGCATATACTACCAATCGTAATCCTACCTTTGATTTAGTAAGTAAAGACGTCACAAAATATTCAGAATTTTTTGGAACTTTATCCTCTGCAATCGGTATAGCTTCATCATCAAGGTTAATGAATTTCATATTTGCAAAAACTTTTGCATCAATTTTATTGAGGACATATTGTATTTCACTTTTACTTCCTCTTGGAATTTGATATAAGCTATCGCATTCTTCACATCTTAGCCTAGTTCTCTCATCTGAAGGCTGCCCTGAATATGACTTTAACCATTCAAGTCTTAAATGATGTTTTGAACAAAGCGGTTGTGCATTTCTATAGTTATTATTGTCAATCCAAATATACCATTTTATCCCATCTATTGTGACAGTATTCTGATTCATATTTACTTGTTCGTGGGTGTGGCGGATGTGCGGATTGGGCAATTCGTTAGCTCACTAATCCCTGCCAAAGGACTACCCATAATATAATCGATCAGCTTGCAGTTGTCAACGAAGAGTATAATATAACAAAACTTTTGGGGTTTAATTACTGCGGAATTTCTAGCCAGACTGCTGACTCATCGTCTACTCTCCACCCATATTGTAGGGTTTGACAGACGTACAAAAAAGTGTTAGCATACTTATGCTTTGACTGCTAATATGAATTACCCTCACTCTTCCCTACAAGATGATAAAGAACTGCTCGATGCTTATTCAAATTCCGTCATTTCCGTCGTTGAAAAAATAAGCCCGAGCGTCGTACAAATTCTGACCAACAAAGATACACAACAAATGCAAGGACAAGGCATTGGCTCAGGCGTTATCATTACTCCTGACGGCTTTATCCTCACCAACAATCATGTTGTCCATAACGCACAAAGCCTTGAAGTGACACTCACGACAGGCGCATCATTTCCCGCGGAAATCGTAGGAACAGATCCAGCAACTGACCTTGCGCTTATCCGTATTCTTGAAAACGGTTTATCTTTCGCAGAACTTGGTGATTCGGAGAAAGTCCGTGTCGGACAGCTTGTTATTGCTATTGGAAATCCTTATGGCTTTCAAAGTACTGTTTCGACCGGTGTTGTATCGGCGCTGGAAAGAACAATGAGAAGCACAGAAGGAAAACTCATCGAGAACGTAATTCAAACGAGCGTTCCACTCAATCCTGGTAACTCCGGCGGTCCGCTCGTTGATAGCAGAGGTAAAATTATTGGTATTAACACAGCAATTATTGCTATGGCACAGGGACTCGGACTTGCCGTATCAAGTAACACCGCTACATGGGTCGTAAGTGAGCTTATTTCAATTGGCCGGGTACGAAGAGCCGTTCTGGGAATTGTTGCCAAAACAGCATCAATTCCTGTCCAAGTGCAAAAAATTTACAAACTAAAGCTTCCAACTATTGTAGAAATTATTTCAGTTCAAAAAGAATCACCTGCCGCTCATGCAGAGTTAGAAAAAGGAGATTTGATTATTACAGTCAATGGCAAATCTATTGCAGGAGTTGATGATTTAAATCGGGAAATCGGTCTGAAAAAAGCCGGAACAGAATTTACACTGAGAATTCTTCGTAATTATCGTTTGAAAGATATTACTGTCACTTCACGGGCAAATTGATTCTATTTTTCTCTGATGAATAAAAACTATCTCTTCAGTGTACGGAGATACTCTCTATAAATCTCCACCTTTTACGGAGTATTTTTTTACTCTTTATTCTTTTGGGGGTTGCCACAATTCAATGGAATTTCCTTTAGGGTTATGGATTCGGGCTAAGATGCGTATTAATTTTACTCCGGTGTCTCTATCCTCATTCCATAATAAGGACCCTCAGGAAGATATTCCTTTAAAGAATCATCCATATCCTGTCCATGCCCCCACCCAAAACCCTGTATAATTTCAGCTTTAGTTTGATCAAATCCTAAAGCTTCAACTATTGGAGCAGTATATTCAGGTAAATAACTGCTCAAAGGAGTTCTGTATATGATGCCATCCGGCCCTCTATGAAAACCATACTGAAAATCTCTCCCATCAAAAACAAAAACATCGGTAAATTGATTTCCAAATTGCCATCGAATCCCTTCAGGAAAACATTTTACTTCGGGAGTAAGTCTGTCAATTCCGGCAGCAATCCTTACGGCAGCTCTTACTCGCTCCTGTAAACCATGTGGTATTCTATCAATTGGCATTCCGGCATATCCCTTCTCACGATGCGGTTTATATCTATTTACTTCTCTAAAGCCTTCAATACTCATATTTAGCTTTGAAATTCTATCAAATAGGATAAATATAAACAACGTAAAAGAATTTTTTGGGAGTGGTGTAGATATCGAGAATAATTATTTCTACTTCATTGGAGCATTGTATTCCTCATCAGTTACTTTTTCCATCCAATCTACTACTTTGCCATCAAGTGCTTCTTGAATTGCTATGTGTGTCATGGCATTTTTTGGTGTAGCTCCGTGCCAATGCTTTTTCTTTGGCGGAGTCCAAATCACATCACCTGGATTAATTTCCAACTTTTCTTCTCCTTCAATCTGTACCCAACCGTGTCCAGAGGTAACAATCAAGGTTTGGCCCAAAGGATGAGAATGCCAAGCCGACCGGGCACCCGGTTCAAACGTGACACTTGCTCCACGAACTCGTGCTGGATCAGGTGCCTCAAAAAGAGGATCCATACGGACAGAACCGGTAAAATTTTCCTCCGGTCCTTTTTGTGATGGCTGTGATCCATTCCTTTTAATACTCATAGCATTATGGTCTGATCAATACTTTAACCGATTTTCTTTTATCCATGGCTTCATACCCTTTTGCCAATTCTGTTAACGGTAAGGTCATGTCAAAAACAGGTGCCGGATCAAGTTTGCCAGAAAGTACATCCGGCATAAGTTGTGGGATAAAGGTTCTTGTTGGGGCAATACCTCCACCAATAGTAATATTCTTCCAAAAAATATCTCCAGCTTTTATATCCGGTATACTTTCAGGAACGCCGACACAACCAATTCTTCCGCCGGGACGTACCATTCCCATCGCCATTTCCCTAGCCGGCGCGGCTCCCACACAATCCAACACACAATCCGCGCCAATTGCTTCAGTAAGCGCTTTTACTTTTTCTATGCCTTCTTTTCCACGTTCAGGAACTATATCTGTTGCGCCAAATTGTTTACCGATTTTTTGTCGATCTTCATGTCTACTCATTAAAATGATTTTTGTCGCGCCAAGCTGTTTACATGCAAGAACGGCACAAAGACCGACTGCCCCGTCTCCAACTATTGCCGCAGTTGTATCTTTGCCAACACCTGCTGAGACAGCTGCATAATATCCTGTCCCCATAACATCAGATAAGGTAAGAAGTGCCGGCATCAACTTTTGACTTGTTTTTTTTGGTATCACAAATAAATTCGCATCTGCAAAAGGAACCCGCAATTGTTCAGCCTGGCACCCGCCGGTATCTTTATTACCCCAACTGCCTCCGTTAAGGCATTGACTGCTCATCCCCTTTCGGCATTCTGGACAGGTTCCATCACACCAGAAAAAAGGACCGACTACCAAATCTCCGATTTTGACATCCTTTACATTCTTACCTATCTCAGTAATTTCTCCCATAAATTCATGGCCGACTGGAGCGCCAGCTTTTCTTTCCAAAATACCGCGATACCACCAGAGGTCGGATCCGCAAATACAGGTATACGTTATTTTTACTATAGCATCAGTTGGTTTTTGAATTGTTGGATTAGGCACTTCTTCTACTCGAATATCATGAGGTCCATAAAATATACCAGCTTTCATAATAACAGTATAAGAATATTTTATAGAGATTATGTAAGAAGGAACTTTACATTTGCACCTGAGGTCGTTTTGAATGGATTTTTCTTCCTTTCTAAAGATGGAACAGCGTTTCTATTTTTCCGCAACTTATGGATCACATATGGAAAGATTATAACTTGAAAAATTCATTATATTGTCGACTCTTACATGTTTCTGTACTAATAGTTTTATAATAATGGGATATTTTTATGGCAATGCCCAAACAACGATCATCTGTTGAGAATAGACAGCCGAATTCTGAGAAAATTGATTTTTCAATATTTAAAAAATTTACAGATGGTTTTTATGCTCTTGATACTACTTGGCATTATCTTTATGTAAACAAAAAAGGAGCCGAACTTGCTCAAATGTCACAAAAAGAACTTCAAGGGAAATCTGCAAAAAAGTTATTTAGCGATGCTCATGTCTTAGAATTCGGTAAGACCCTTGAACTTGTCAAAAAAGATGGAAAACCCCGTATTATTGAAGCATATTATCCTCGACATAAAAAATGGTATGAAGCTGTCATATTTCCTATTAAAGATTGTATTGGGGTAATTTCAAGAGACATTACAGAACGCAAACAGACTGAAGACGTCCGGTTTCAACTTGCAGCGATTGTCTCTTCTTCTGATGATGCAATTATAAGTAAAGATCTTAAAAGTATCGTTATCAGTTGGAACACTGCGGCGGAAAAAATGTTTGGATATACAGAAAAGGAAATGATCGGAAAATCAATAAGGACCATAATCCCAAAAGATTTGCAGAAGGAAGAAGATCTTATCCTGGCAAAATTAAGAAAAGGCCAGCGGATTGAACATTTTCAGACAGTCCGGATCAATAAAAATGGGCAAAAAATTAATGTTTCATTAACAATCTCTCCCATAAAAAACTTTCAAGGGAAAGTTATTGGAGCATCCAAAATAGCACGGGATATTACACATTTGAAACGCACAGAAGATAATCTCAAATTCCTTGCAGAAGCAAGTAAAGAGCTCGCAACTTCCTTAAATTATGAAAAAACGCTTATAAATATTGCCAGTCTGACAATTCCCCATATCGCAGACTGGTGTAGCGTGGAAATGCTTAATGCAGAAGGCTCTCTTAATTTGGTAGCAATCGCTCATAAAGATCCAAATCAAGTAAAATGGGCAAAAAATCTTAGAAAAATAAACCCACCAAATATGCAGGCACAAACAGGATTACCGCAGGTATTGAGGACAGGCAAAACAGAAATATATCCTATTATAGACAATAAGATGCTGGAACAAAGTGCTCGGAATAAAAAAGAGCTTAACTTGCTTCGTAAATTACACCTTACTTCGGCTATCATAACGCCAATTATCTCCCAAGGAAAACCAATAGGAGGTATTACTTTTATCTCTACTGAATCAACAAAACAATATACAAAATCAGATGTTGCAATGGCTGAAGAGCTTGCAGGCAGAGCTTCGCTTGCTATTGAAAACGCAAGACTGTATAGAGATATGCAAAAAGAGCTTGCTGAAAGGAAAAAACTTGAAAAACAAAAAGATGAATTTATCGGTGTGGCTTCTCACGAATTAAAAACACCGGTGACAAGTATTAAATCATTTGCACAAATTCTCCGCTACAAATTCCAAAAAAATGGTTTCTTGCATGAAGCTGAATTATTGGGGAAACTTGATGCGCAAATTGACAAACTAACAGCACTTATCGGTGATTTATTAGATGTTACAAAAATTGAAGCTGGAAAATTGATTTTTAACAAAGATACGTTTTCCTTTGATGTACTCTTGGCAGAAATTATTGAAGAAATGCAGCGGACAACACAAAAGCACACTATCCGAATTGAAGGATTAACAAAGCAAACAATACTCAGCGACAGAGAAAGAATTGGCCAAGTACTTATCAACCTCATCTCAAACGCAATAAAATATTCTCCTTATGCAAATGAAATTATTATTCATTCTTTAGTTGAAAACGGATCTATTAAAGTCTGTGTACAGGATTTTGGGGTGGGTATCTCAGAAGATAAACAGGAAAAGGTATTTGATCGATTTTTCAGAGTAAGTGGACCTGGTAAAGAAACATATCCAGGACTCGGACTGGGTTTGTATATCTCAAATGAAATTGTTAAACGATTACATGGCAGAATTTGGGTACAAAGTGTTGAGGGCAAAGGATCAACGTTTTGTTTTACTATTCCCCTAAAAAAGAATTTCTCAAGTGTAGTCAATAAAAATACTCAACAAAATATTTCTGTAAGCAAATCAGACTAGTTCTTGCACCACACTTACATTTTTCCGGATATACTTATAGAATCGTAATTTTAAATTAAATATGAAAAAGAAAATATTAGTCGCTGATGATGATCCTGCAATTATTGAATCAACAACTCTAATCTTAGAAGAATTTGGGTATACGGTTGAGTCAACTATTGATGGGCAGACGATATATAAAATGGAAAAAGATTTTCCTGACTTGTTACTACTTGATATTTGGATGTCTGGAGAAGACGGGAGAAAAATCTGTAAATACTTAAAAAAAGATAGTTTAACAAAAAATATTCCAATTATCTTAATTTCAGCAAGTAGAGATATTGAAAACTCTACTAAAGAAGCAGGTGCAAACGATTTCCTTGCTAAACCATTTGATATGACTGACCTCTTAACAAAAGTTTCTAAATGGACCATGTAAACTTCTCTTATCGGCTCTTCGAATAGTTTAACTTGCTCTTTTGTCCTCGAGAAGTAAACTCATCGCGTGCTTGAAAGAACCTGCTTGTACGATTTCTCCGGCGTTGATGAAGAAAATTTCATCAGCATTTTCGATAGTATTGAGTCTATGAGCGATAATTACTTTTGTCGTCTCTTTGGGCAATTTATCCAATATCTCCCCTAGCAATTTCTCTGTAACCGTATCAATGTTGGCAGTCGCCTCATCCAGGATCAGAAGCTCGGGTCTGCGAAGAATTGCTCGGACAAATGCAATTAATTGCCGTTGTCCGAGACTAATTGTTTCACCATGACTTGTAACCGGGGTTTCGAGTCCCTGATCAAACCTTCTGAGCATCTCAGAAAGACCATGCTCTTTGATCACTACCTCAAGTGCTTCGTCAGAATGATGCATATAATTCTCATTGCCGTACAAAATATTATCCCGAACTGTTCCTGTAAAAAGATATGGCTCCTGCAAAATAAATCCTATTTTTCTCGTTCTTTCGTCGGATTTATACGACCTGATATCCAATCCATCCAAAAGCACCGCTCCATTTTCCGGATCATACAGTCTTGCCATGAGTGACGCAGTGGTTGTTTTACCTCCACCGGTCGGTCCAACCAACGCATAGGTTTTACCTTTTTCCAGAATAAAATTTACTCCCTTGAGTACTGTTTTCCCGTCGTATCCAAAGGACACGTCGCGAAATGCCAATACACCGGTGTGAGGCACCACCTCACCTTTTGGCAAAATAGTTACATCAGAAGACATCTCAAGAACAGCCGAAATTCTGTCCCACCCGGCAAGCGCCACCTGAAATGTTGACCACATACCGGCAATTTGCCGAATCGGATCATAAAAACGCGTGAGATATACAAAATAACTGATCAAAAATCCAATGGTAAATTGCTGGTGAGAAATGAGATAAATACCATAGAACAACACGATAATTTGCGCTGCATTGGCAGCAAGCCCGTACACGGGAGTAAATATCGTATTGGCAATTCCTGCTGCCACTGCACTTTTATAATTTGCCTCATTGACTGTCTGAAACCGCTTTTTAAAATAATCCCGTCTGTTAAATGCGACAACTACTTTAAAATTATCAAGACTTTCCGCAATTTCAGCACTCATTCCACCAACCGCTTGCAGATTAACCGCGTTTTTCTTTTTGATCCAGGGAGAAATAAGTTGGGTGAAAATAAGAACAAGAGCAGCTGGAGCAAGTGCTGCCAATCCCAAATGGTAATCGAGTACGATGATAAATACTGCAGCACCGATCATCATAAAAATACTTCCGACAAACTGCATCAGCGCCTGGGAGAAAAATTGATTAAGTTTGTCAGTATCATTATTGATACGTGAAATCAAATCCCCTGCTTTATTTTGATTAAAGAATGCAACGGGCAAGTCTTGCAATGTAACAAAAATTTTATTCCGCAATGTGAACAATAATCGTTGACCGACCGATCCCATAAGTTTGGTCTGGAAATAACTGGCAATAAATCCGATAAAAAATAATATAAACAGTAACATTGAAGCCGAAATAATGCCTGCATAGTCTTTTTGCAGAATAGCTGTGTCGATGGTTTTACCGATAATAACAGGCGCAACCAGGGAGACCCCTGTATTGATAAGAAGCGCCAAAAGAGCAAGCAGCATATTTTTCTGCTCACCTTTAACTATCGGCACAAATTTTTTAATCGCCGCGAAAGTTGATGAATTGATTGTATTAAGTTTGTATTTCATAGTGACTTGTGCTCTGTTGTGATTCAAAAAGCTGGACATATTCAGGTGATGTTCTCATAAGTTCTTTATGTGTGCCGACTGCGATTATTTCCCCTTCCATAAGCAAAACACATTGATCGTAATCCGTGACCGATGCAATCTTTTGCGTGACAGAAATGAGAGTGAGATCAGGATAGTTCTTTGCAACATTTGCCAGAATCTTCCGTTCAGTCTGGGTATCAACCCGTGCGGTAAAATCATCCAGGAGTAATACCTTTGGATTCAGAGCCAATGCCCGTGCGAGCATGATGCGTTGTTTTTGTCCTCCTGAAAGACTTGTTCCCCGCTCGGAAATAATGGTATCCAGTTTTTTCGGAAGCGTTTGGATGAAATCTGACAGTTCAGAAGTCTTGATGGCTTTCTCCAAATCCGCATCCGTAACGCTTTCTGAAAACGCGATATTTTCCCGCAAAGTGAGATTAAAAATAATACTATCCTGAAAAACAAATCCTATTTGTTTATGAAATGACTCTTTATCTAGATCAACAAGTGCCGTATCGGAATATAACATTTCTCCTTCGTCAGGTTGAACGAGACCGTTGAGGACATATAAAAGCTGTGTTTTCCCTGCAGCTGTCGGGCCGATTATTGCAGTCCTGGTGCCGGGCCGGATCTCCAAACTAATATCTTTCAAAGCCACTTTTTCACCAAACCGCAAAGTCACCCGTGCTAGTTTAATCGATCCGGTAAGATCTGCAGGAATTGTTCCAAATGGCTCTTTTTGTTCTTCGGAGAGAACAAGTGCAATACGTTCATACGATGCTTGAGAACGTGAAATTGCGCCACTCATAAACCCGATCATCACAATTGGAAAAATTAGAATACCGACATAACTATTAAATGCTGCGATATCCCCCAAGGACATACTTCCCGTAATCACGAAATGTCCACCGAGTGCAAGAATTACCAGTGTTGCAAGACTTGCGACAAAGGTAATAATCGGAACGAGAATTGAAAAATAACCAAGAATCTGAAGACCGATATTTTTCGCACTGCTATTTGCTTTGACAAATTTATCGTATTCGTGTTTTTGGGAATCAAGAACACGGATTAAAGCTGCTCCCAAAATACTTTCATTGATTACTTTATTCAGCCAGTCGATAATTTTTTGCGTCTCACCGAACAGTTTTCTAACTCTTCCAAGAATCACAAAAAATGTTCCGCCGATTATCGGGACAATAGTAAGAACCGCCAAACCGAGTTGCCAGTTGGTAATAAGTAATAGCGTACTTGCACCGATAATAAGAAAAATTGAAGCAACCATTGTGCCGATCACCTGAGCAACAAACATCTTTACCGAATCAACATCTGAAGTAAGATTGGTCAATAAGTGCGCAGGAGTAATCCGCATGACAAATGCGTAATTTTGCTGAGAGATCTTATCAGCGAGTTTGGCGCGTAAATCGCGTGCTACGATTTCTGATGCATACGTCTGTATCACATTTTGCAGGTACGTAAAAAGAAAAACAAACACCGCAACGAATGAAAATTCGATTAGCAAGTTTTGTACGACAAACGTTCCTCTGGTATACGCATCAATCCCCTGCGCGATAATCTTGGGTGCAAGAAGCCCGATAAAATTTGCCAGAATAGTAAAAAGGATCAAAAGTGCGACAAATTTTTTGTACTCAAAAACCATTGCAAACATACTCGATTTTTTGGCAACGACAACTTTTTCTTTTTTCATAATTTATTAATCTACATTGGCTGATCTGAATCTCCTGGAGATATCCAGTATAGCAGACCTACGGGCTTAAAAAAATCAATGATGCTCCGCGATGAGCTTATTATTCTTCCCAGCTTATCTCTTTTGGAATCTATTCGTTCATAAATTGGCAAGAGCTAAAAAGTTTACATCTTTTTTCATTGACAAATTTTACTCATAGCTTTATACTTAACTTTAAAGTTAACTATTATGACTTCTTCACCTGAGTATCTAGACATAATTTTTGAAGCACTCGGCAATCAACATAGGCGGGAAATCATTTATTCTTTGGCAACCCACCCGCACTCTATCAGCCAATTAGCAAAGATGCGAGACCTCTCCCTCCCCGCAATTCACAAGCATATAAAAATTCTTGAGCATGCCGGTCTCATACGTAATAAAAAACACGGACGAACCCATTTCTTGACAATCAATCGACTAGCACTTCGCGACCTACAAGATTGGCTAATGCAATTTCATACGTATTGGGGAAATGATAAAGAAAGCTTAGAAAATTATTCTGATTATCTAAAAAAGAGTAAACGTTGAAAGGGGGTGAAAAAAATGAAAAAGTTTGTATTTGTTTATTACGGCAAAACAAGGCCGGAAGATATAGATAAAGAAGAAATGAAAAAAACCATGGATAAATGGATGGCATGGTTTGGCACTTTCCAAGATAAGATGGTTGACGGTGGAAATCCATTTGCGCCAGGCGCAAAATCTGTAACTGCAAAAGGTGTGGAAACAATTCCTGCAGATAAATGGCCTGCCAAAGGCTATACTATCATTAATGCAAAAGACATAGATGAAGCAACAGAAATTGCTAAAGGATGCCCTGCGCTAGAGGATGATAGTGAAGGCATGGTACGTGTTTACGAAGCAATGCCAATGTAATATTTTCTCAATGAAGAGGTATCCTCTTGAGGCTCTACCTCTTCAAAAAGAAGATGCTTAAAAACTTGCTACCATACGCTATAATAGATATATGGCATATAATCAATTAACTCCAGAAGAAACACGTGTTATCGTCGGAAAAGCAACAGAAATGCCTTTTGACAACGAATACGATGATTTTTTTCAAGACGGTACCTATATATGCAGACGATGTAACAATCCACTGTATGATGCAAAAGCGAAATTCCAATCTGGTTGCGGTTGGCCGTCTTTTGATAAAAATTTTCCAAACGCGGTAAAAAGACTTCCAGATCCAGATGGGCAAAGAACAGAGATTGAATGCGCTCATTGTGGCGCACATTTGGGACATGTTTTTGAAGGGGAAAAATTCACTGATACCGATACAAGAAACTGTGTAAATTCCCTATCAATACGATTTATTCCCCATGGAAAAGATTTGCCTAAAATTCTTAATGAAGAAGAATACAAAAATAAGCGTTAAGAAAGCATCTGGTCTCCCCACTCTTTGATTTTATATTCCTTCACTGCGCCCTCTAAATAAAAAGGATCCGATTTGGAGAACTCTTCTGCTGCTGCTTTACTCCGAAAAAGAGCCATATTTCCCCCATCGGGATCAGTAAAAGGTCCAATGCCAACCACTTCTCCGCGTTTAATAAATTTATCAAGAAATGCTTTATGACGAGGATAAATCGCCATAATCTCATCACGGGATTTTCCCGCACTGGTACCAATTACTGCATACAGCATATATTATTTCCCTTTCACTTTTAATGTTTTGTTATACGTTTTGGCAAGATTTATCCAATAGGTGAAATCTTCCTCAGTCGCAATTGCTTCTTGAGTCAAAAAAATCCAACCGGGCATTTCGCGACCTCGCATTACCGCAATTTTTGCACCTTTTCTTTTTAATGAATCCTTCTCATCAGGATCAATACGCACCATCATGATATGATCCGGTCTGTTATTGACCGCGATGCACATATTACCATTGAGCATAAACCCAAGTCCTCCAAACATTTTCTTCTCAACAAATGCTAAACCGGAAAAGGCTCTTCTTACTTCATCTGCCAAAGATTCATCGTATGCCATATTTTATGGGTAGAAATCGAGGAGTTCGACGTTTATTGCTGGTTCTTTTGCTTCAACAAGCTCCTTAAATTTATGCACATCACTAAACCCATCTTGCCCTCGATAATGATAAGGATGGACCACTTTGGGCCTGAATTCCAACACAGCATCAGCTGCTTCATCTACACTCATAGTATACGGAAGATTCATCGTGACAAAGGCAACGGATATTTCTTTGAGATCTCTCATTTCTGGAATCGCACTTGTGTCACCGGAAATATACACTCTCTCCCCTTCGACTCCTACAACATAACCATTTCCTCGGCCCTTCGTATGAAATGATTGTGGGGTTTCGGGGACATTATACATAGGTATTGCTTCAATTTCTATTCCTTTTTGCGTGGTTTTCTCCCCGTTTTTTAAAACAACAAGCGAGGGCGCGAGTTCTTTAGGAAGCTGATCTGCAACAGCTTGTGGTACAACTATCACCGGATTATGTTTTACCAGTTCGCTCAATGTATCTGCATTTAAATGATCTTGATGCACATCGGTTACCAGTATAATCGTTGGTGCCGGCAGCCCAACAAATGCTTCTTCTCCATTGACAGGATCGGTATAAATAACCTGACCGCCCATTTGTAAAACCATAGTGGCATGAGAAATTGGTATGACTGTAACTTTCTCGTTATTCATCTGCACTTACTTTAATAAAAAATGAGATAAAAAGCAACTAAAATTTGTATTTACTTCTTACAATATTTTGCTATACTGTCTATATGGCAAAAATGGATCCAGTTGTGCATTTTGAAATTCCCACTAAAGACAAAAAAAGAACCTCTGCATTTTATTCTGGAGTATTTGGTTGGGAGATGAATCAATTCGGTCCAGAAATGGGAAATTATCTTCTTGCACATACTACGGAAACCGACGAAAAAAATATGCCTAAAACACCCGGTGCTATTAACGGTGGTTTTTTTGACTATCAGGATAAAGCAGGTTTTGATGTTCCCCATATAATAATTTCTGTAGACAATCTTGAAGAATCAATGAAAAAAGTTGAAGAAGCTGGCGGAAAAATAATTGGTGGTGCATCAGGACCGGGAAAAATCGATGACATTCCAGGCATTGGCAGATATGTCTCATTTGAAGACCCCGAAGGCAATCACGTCGGCATGCTCCAACCAGCTCCACGAGGTTAAATTAAGCTGCTTTCTTTTTCTCTATATCTCTTTTACCCTGCATTTTTTCTTTAGTTTTTTTATCTTTTCTTTTTTCTTTAGTTTTTTTTGCTTTTATCTGTGTGACTTTCCTTTTTATCTTGCTTGGAGACTCTGATGTACTACAATCCCCTACAAACACTGTACCGTCAGGGTGAATGACAGCATAAACTTCTCCTTCTCTTTGGTCAATTTGCAATAACCTCTCGCTGCTTTGTAATCTATATATTTCTTTCTCCCCGTCTGTAGGCTTATGCCCTATTACCCAAATCCAATGTTGCTCTCTCTCAAATGGAAGTTGATTGCTAATTTTATCCATATGATTTCTCATAGCTTCTTCTGACATTCCTTCACGTGAATCATGACGATTTTCCGTTCCTGCCATCTTTTTAAAGACTGATTCCTGTTTCTTTCTTACGTCGGATATTTTTACGCCTCCGGCTGGCGCAGCATGAGACAAGTAAACAAAGCTATTTGCCGCAAGATATGGCAAAGCATCTTCTGTTTGTATCCATTCTGAATAAACATCATCCCCAAAATTTTTTTTCATAGCTTCAGCAATTGCGAGATTTTTTCCATTATTCACACCAAAACTCGTCTGGCGCTGTGCATCATGATTGCCACGAACCCAAACGAATCGATTAGGAAATTCTGAAACCAGATCAAAAGCCATTTGTTGTGTATTCATTGAGGCTGCAAGTTCCTCTTTTGTTGCGTGCAGTGACCCCTTTCGGCCGGAAATCCAATGATCAGATCCCTGTGAATGAGCAACGTCTCCCAAAAGAACGGCATTTGCTTTTCCCTGTCTGAGTGCGTCAAAAAGTGTAATGGATCCGCCGGCATCGGGAACTTTCCTTTCCAGAAACCTCACAATCATTCCAGAATCTGCATGCACATCCTGAAGAGCGTAAACAGGAACGCGTTGAAATAACCAGACAACACCGGATTGCCTTTGAAGCACTCTGTGTGCTCGATCTAATGAGGTGCGATAAATTTCAGGAGTTTGAAGCGTGTTTGAACCAAGCCTATCACGCAAGCTATCCAAAGTAATCGGACTAACTCTTGGTCTATCCAATAAGACAGCAGTTCTTTCACCCATATCAATCTAATACGAGATACAAATGAGATTATAACAGAAGAGATATTTTACTTTCCATGCTTTCAGAGTGTACAACACAAATGGTATGATAGTCTTAGTGTGAAAAAATTAACACTTACCATGGTTTTACTTGCGGTTATATCTTTATGTTTTGCATTTTATTTTGTTATTAAACATATTAGTCCCAAAACAGCAGTTGCGCCACAAGCTCCTACTACTTCAATCTCTCCAGTTCAAACACAAACTCCAAACCAAACAAACCTCTCTCCAACTGAAATTACTCTCTGTCAACCCAATCAGCTTGTTGGGAAATCGACTGCACAAGGAGCCGCAGGCAATATCTATGTAAATCTTGAACTTACCAATACAGGAAAAACGGCATGCGATGTGGAACTTGGCAATCAAGTGATAGCAACTTTTGATGGCAAATATATTGTCCCCCCAAATATTACCATTCACAATATGCAACAAGAAGTGCCGGAAAGTGTATCACTCCCACCTGGTGCCAAATTATATTCTCAGGTACATTATCCAAATGGACCGCAGTGTCAAAGCGGGATCAAACCAATTGCAATCGCATTTTTGATAGATCAATCAACCGTTTCCTTTGATCCTGATTCCCAATCTGGAAAACTTATGGTACAAGCATGCAAATCGGATTCTGAAAAAACAGTAATAGATTTCTGGCCACTTTCAAAAACTCCTATTAATCCTTAAAATAATACAACATGTTACATACATTGCGAAACCACCTTAGTCTAGGAATTGATTTGTATACCAATTTCAAAAAAGAAATAAAACTTATTTCAAACATTTCTTTAGAAAACAGCAATCTAGCAACGGAACTGGAAGATGCATGTAAAAATAATAATGGAATCCTCACCTACGAAGAATTTATGATGATTGACCAGTTTGGAAAAAATGGATTTTATGCAACCAGCAAACATCATGGACAAACGGATATTGATACAAGATGGGGCTCTGCCCTAGCACAATACTTTTATACTAATGCATATACAACAATTATCGAATTTGGCTGCGGCACAGGAGAACTTGGAATTGCTACCGCAAAAACATATAAAAAGTTAGCGAAAAAAAATCTTAACTGGATAGGCGTTGAAATAGATAAAAATATTCATAAGTTAATTTTTAAAAACTTTAAAAATAACTCTGTGCAAGATGCTGTTGTTGCTATCGTCGAAAGTATTGATGATTTACCTAATTTACAAAACGCTTTGATTGTTTTCCCATATAGCTTGGATAATATTCCCCCGCACGTTTTTTTACATACCAAATCCAATACTACATATCCTGACGCACTGCTTGGGATAAAAGTTGAGAACAACAAACTTTCAGAAGTTATTATTACACCGGCATTACTTAAAAAAAAAGGATTAACACTTGAAAACGGTTTATTTTCACAAAACAATTGTACTTTTAAACTCTCCGGATGGAAATTACGTAGAGGTCAACGAACGTACATATCCACAAATGCATTCGCCACTTTATCTACTATCGCGCAAAAATGTAATAACGCGACACTTCTCATAATAGATGAATATAGAAAAGCACCGTGGAGCTTTTCATTAACCAACTTGGGAACACCAAAAAGCCTGTACGAAAAAAATCTTCTATGTCATGACAGAAAAAGATATTATCAGCAAAGTGGTCAACACAACTTTTACTTTCCACTCTACAAAGAAACTCTCTTTAAATTTTTAAGTACCATCGGATATAGATCTATTACTGTTGATATAGAACAAAAACTTGCCGCAGATCTTACTAAAAAACATTGGGTTGGAATTGGGAAAAGTTATACAACCTATGCATTTATCGCTAAGAATTTCGTTGAAAAGAAATCAAACTACCTTACTATTCCTTCCCCGATTCGTAATATCATTTAATAACGAATTTTAATTAGAATATTCTCAGAAGTATTGAAATTATTGGTAAGTAATAATTCCACGGTGAATCTGCTCCTCTATAGGTAGAAGCTCCTTGAACACTTGAATCATCTCCCCCATCAGATTGAGAATCAGAATTATCTTGATTGTCCTGTGTTGACTGTTGTTCATCCTGCTGCACCGTACTGGTATCTTTACATTCTCCTTTATAGTCTACTTCAGTTCCATTATCTTTTGCTTCACATTCATTTGGGTAATTAAGTCCGTCTTTTCCGCAAACTGGATCATCCGTCATCGGACAGCCTGACGTAGTCTGAACATCAGAACTGGAATCATCCGAACTCGCATCTGATGATTGATCTTGTAGGTCTGGTGCTTCTTGGGATGAGTTATCAAGTGATTCAGCATTAGTATTTGTTCCGTTAAACAGTTGATCAAAAGTCCCGTCAAAATCCGAATAGAACGCTTTAATCTGCGGATCATTGAAATAATATTGGTCGAATATTTTCTTAGTTTCAGGATCTGCAGAATCATAGTAAGATTTCATATAACTTAGCTGCTGGCGCATTATATCTTTGTAGAAACTCGTATCAAACCCTGTAGTGAAGTCATTGATAGTTGTTTTATCATCCGTAGTATCACTTGATATTGAAGTCAGAAATTCATCATACTGTTTTTTATTATTCTTAACTCTTGCAACTTTTGTCTTGACTTGAGATTTCAAAGTCGAATCCATTTTTTTACTGATATCACTATTCGGAAGGGTTTGCTTAAGATCATTGACTACCGATTGCTGTGTTAAATCTAAATGATCTTGTGTGATGGACGTGAGATATTTTTGTTTTTGATCAGGTTTAAGTGCATTTACGTTTTTTTCGAAATTTGAGATTGCAGTCTTTTTGACCGATATAATATCTCCATTTACACTACTGTCTTTGGATTTCAAATCTGTCAGTACTCGCAAATCACTGATACTGCCTTTCTGAAGACTTCCAAGTATTGTGCTTGCGGCATTGGGATCTTTTTTCTTTGCTTCCTGAATATCATTTACCAGATTGGAAATAGTTTTATTCTTTGCCGTTCCTAATACTCCTCTGACATTTTTATCTGTTACTACTCCTTTTGTATCATCAAGTGCCTTTAGGGTATTTACTTTATCCCCTGTTGTCTTATCAACATAATCGTTAAACAAGCTAAGCTGTTTGGGTGTAAGATTCTGCAAATTATTTTTCAGATGATCCTGTTCTCTTTCTTTTGCGTGTTCTAATATCTCTCGTGCATTCTCATTTGTAATATGGGAAGAAACAGCATTGAGAGCTACAAGATCCTTAAGCGGCTTAAATGGACTACCTTTTCCGCTCGTGGATTTTTCTACTGCATCTTTCAACTTATTCGGATCTTTCATCTTGCCAACCAAAACTCCCAATCCGTCAAGAGAAGTATCTTCTGTCTGGCTAACCTGCAATCCGTCATCAACAGTTATCTTATGTTTTAACTTCTCCAGAACCGTCTCGCGTTTTAATCTGTCACCGACTACCTTAGAGGTCAAATCATCTGCTTTTACCGAATCTTTTTTTCGGACTTCATCAAGCGCCTTTGCTAATTTGTCATCAGTTTTAAACGCATCTGTGGCTGCATTTGTGACCTTATCATCAGATGCACCTTTATCAATCATTACACTTATCTCAAGTGCCTTCTCATTTGCAATTTTCGCTCCAAGTTCTGCCTTCTGTTCTTGATCAAAAGTAAAAGCATCAGCAATGCCTCTACCCAACTCTTTAAATCCATAGAGTGGACTATCCGGCAAAATACCTGCAGCTTTTTCAGGATCAACTTGTGCATCATCCCCTGGCTTATTTTCGAGATTTGCAAACTCTTTTACCCCAAACGGATCATCGTTTACTAATTCTTCAACTTTTACCTCACCTGTAAGAGTCAAATCGGCAGAATTATTTTGATAATCACCATCGACCGGTAAAACCTTAATATCTACATGGAGTACTGTTGAAAATGTCGGCTTATCAACATGAATTGTTTTTGTAATTTCATCTCCTGCTGCCACTGTTATTGAGGTAGTTTCGGTGCTGTGGGCATTACTCTCTCCTTCATCATTCAAATAAGATGAAATATAAAAGAGTCCTTGATAAGCCAGTTCTCCAATATTTTTTACCGATACAGTAACAGTGCTGCCTTGCTGCTTGAGTGATGAAATTATGAGATCAGAATGTGCTACATCTATCGTTTTTGAATTATTGCTATAATTTGATTCCTTAAGCCTGGTAAGCCCATCATTTACCGTAACTTTCAGTATTGAAGTATTAAGAGGCACCTTTCCATGAACCGTGTAACTTTGCCCGGGATATATTATATTTCTTAGATTAATTCTGTCAGAAGATTTATGGCCGTCCACAGCACTGTACTCACTAAGAATCTCGACTTCAAGATCATTAAGAAGCATGTCAGCTATACCAGTACCGATATTTTTAACCACGACATCATAATTCCCATTCTGATCAACTGTGAGTGATTGAATAATCAGGTCTGGCAATGGAGCTTGTATAGGACTCTCTGCGCTTTTGTAGTTATTGTCATAATTTGATTCATAAACATCATGCAGATCATTCACCGAAACTAACATTGATGCTGTATCTTGAGGAATTATATTGCCGTTAACTTCAGGGACAACATAGCTTTGCCCCGGATTAAGGTAAGACTTATCCGTATAATTAAGCGATGAATCAAATCCGTTCGGAAGATTTGTCCGCATTGAACCATTTGGCGAATCATTGATGTCTTTATAATAACGCATAATTGAGATTGCCCCCATATTAGCTTTACCTGTTCCGATATTTTTAATCACGATGGTATAATGCCCGTTCCGATCTATTGTTACTGAATTAACAATGAGATCCGGCACAT
The DNA here is from genome assembly GCA_964540055.1 of uncultured Gammaproteobacteria bacterium. Classification (GTDB taxonomy): domain Bacteria; phylum Patescibacteriota; class Microgenomatia; order Levybacterales; family UBA12049; genus JACDET01. The sequence continues at coordinate 30,827 of CAZILC010000018.1, forward strand.
TGTTTTGAGCAAAAACTTGTATCGCGGAAAACAGGCTACATATTGTTATGAGGACAATGAAAGAAAGGATTAGTCCCCATATTCTCCCTGAAGATTTGCTTAATTTTTTCATAAACTTAACTTAATCATATATGCAGGCAGAATAGCTTGTCAACAACTCAACAGTATTGCAAAACAGGCATATGCTACTTTATACTTTAATCAATGAAGAAAGTTGCAATTATTGTCGGCGTTATAATTCTTGCTGTACTAATATGCTGGAAAACTTTTAGTAAACCTGTTACCAAAATTCCCCAAAATATAGCCACGTGTCAGGCATTAAATATACAAAGTCCTCTAGAATATGACCAAGTTACTCGGGATTTTACTGTGAGAGCTGTTGTGGATAATAGTAATCCTAAATGTCATTGGACAGTTTTTGAAGCACAAGCAGGAACGATCGAGATAAAAGATGCTAATGGCAAACTTGTAGGTAATGGCGAATTAAAAACAACTGAAGATTGGATGACGGATAATCCTGTTAACTACACTTCAGATATTTCACTTGACCCGCAAACAATGCATGGTAAGTTGCATTTGATCATAAATGAAGAAAAACCAAATGGAAATCCCGGACAAACAATTTCAGAAATGGTTACTTATTGATTATGAAATTTCTTATTACCCTTTTTATCACCTTTTGTTTGCCTGTTTTTATCTTATTAACAACAATAGTTTCTTCATCAGATATTGCCCCCCTGTTAAAAAGTGATTTAAAACAACATCATATTTATAGTCAGATAAGCTCACAAATTACTAAATTTGACTCAAACGACCCTGATTCGGCAGTACTAAACTCATTCATTCAGAAAAAATTTACTGAAGATTATATTCAAAATAAAGTCGATAAAGCTATGGATTCTTCAAGTGATTGGATACAAGGAAAAACGCAGACTCCTCCCGTCCTTTCATTTAAAGACATCAAAGATGATCTCAACGCTCAATATCCGCAACTTCTCCCTTCAATTGAGCAAATGTCCCAACAACTAAAAGAACAAGAAGCACAAAATGGTACAACAAATCAAACAGATAGCCAAGCTATACAAAGCGCCCAGATGCTTTCAAATCTTGCAAAGTCTGATTTCACCATCAAACTCAACACTTATTTAGTCGGACTACGAAATTTTTATTCTGCTGTTCGAATACTGCAGCCTATTTTAGGAATATTAATTGCATTTGGCATTATCTTGCTGGGTTTACTAAACAAAACGTGGAAAAGCCGATTTAAATGGATTGGCATTACCTTATTTTTAAGCGGGCTATGGGGATTTGTAGTTGCATTCAGTAATATTGAAATTGTAAAGCTGCTAACACAATTAACTGCAGACAACTCAAATCAAATCGTCACTATCGCATCCCCTGTTATATTACAGCTAATCAATCATTATGTTGATTCGTATGTCGCTTATCAAAAAATAATCAGTCTCGTATTTTTGTTAGCTGCAGCAGGATGTTTCGTTGGCGTCTCACTTGCAAAAGATACTTCACTTATGCCAACCAAAATAAAAACACCAAAGAAAAAATAATCTATTCAAGAATTGTTAACGTTTGCCACTAGAAAAATAAATTCGGTACTTTAAATAAATAAAACTAACTTACTAAGAAACACTATGAAGTTTAGAGGTAATTTAATTTCCGCTAGATGAATCGTCTTGTGAACTCGAGTCTCCAGAGGAATTGTCTTGACTACCTGAATTGTCCTGAGCTTGTTGTTGGTATTGTTTCATCATCTCTTGCATTTGAGGACTATTTGCGGCTGCATCTGCAGGTGAACCTTCTTTGACAGGTGATGGTGCACTTATATTCACATTATCATAAGTATAGACTGATTCACTCACACCATTTGTTTTATCTTCGATACGCATTTTTCTCATACGATATTCCTGATCATCAAACCAGATATAAGTGGTCGTGTCTGAAGAAGTCGGATCAACTATCTGATACTTAAAACACGTCTTGTCTCCGCAAGCTTCTTTAGTAATGAATTTGTAGGTCGTATTATCTTTAGCTGCTGTTTTATCATCAAAATTTGCTTGTTCATCCTTCATCTGTCCGGCAACAGAATCTTTGAATTTTTGTGGATCATAGGTCTCTTTCCACCATTTGTTATCAGTGTAATCAAGCGTATAGGTAGTATTGCCTATCGTAATTGTATTCATATTTTCTTTGCCATTTTGTTTCATGACCATATGAGTTTTATCTGTTCCATCAACTTCCATAACGTATTCGCTAGATTCCCCGCCCATTGAAGATGTTGAGGTTACCGAATATGTTTTCTGATTTACCCAATTATTCACGAATTTGCAAAGCTCAGGATCTTTAAGTTCACAATTTGGATTAAGTGTTACCGCTTTCATGCTAGGGACACTCAAAGCACTTGAGCCTCCCTTTTGGCTAAGCATATAGAAACCTCCGATTCCCAAAACAACGACAACAATAGCAATTATTATGAAGATATTAGACTTACCACGAAACTTAAATGAAGATTTATACGATTTTATTACCTTCTTTTTCTTACGTATTGCTTTAGGCATACTTAAATTTACTCATCTATTCTAATTATTGTCAATATAGCAAAAGGCAATACTTGGATATCAGCAGAATTATTGTTTTTTATCAGGGACAAAATACATAGCTAGTGAATTCATACAATATCTTTTCCCTGTTGGCTGTGGGCCATCATCAAAAACATGACCGAGATGGCTGCCGCACTTATCCAATACTTCAATTCTTGGTTCTCCAGGTATACTGTCATCTTCTCGTAAAACAAGCGCATCAGATTTGATAGGCGCCCAAAATGAAGGCCACCCAGTGCCTGAATCATACTTCTGTTCAGAACGAAAAACTGGTTCATTACATCCTACACTATAATAAGTACCTTTACGATTTTCGTATTCTAATTTTCCGGTGAAAGGAGTCTCGGTACCTGCTTGTCTTAAAATATTGTATTCTTGAGGAGACAGGATCTTTTTCCACTGTGCATCTGTTTTTAGTTTGCTTTTATCAAAAGACCCGGAAAGTATTTTAACTTTAGATTGATCACTATTTTGAGTAGGTTGTATAAATTTTTGACTACCAATGAGGACCACACCTCCAACCAAAATGATAATTATAATGAAACTAAAAAAAGTTCTCTTTTTAATCTTCACCTCTCTATTTTATATATTTTTCAAGCATTTTCAAAAGATCAATTGTCTCAAAAGGTTTTGCTATAAAATCATCAGCACCTGCATCTTTGGAATCCTTACTTGCAGTTGGATGCGCCGACATCATTATGACAAAAAGATCTTTGGTTTTCGTATCACTTTTCAATTTTTTACAAATTTCCCGACCGTCAGTTCCTGACATCAATATATCCAAAAGTAGTAGATCAGGTTTAAAAGTTGCAATTTTTGAAGAGACCAACTTACCTTTAGAAATTGACTCGATACTATACCCTTTTGATTCGAGAATAAGAGCAAGAGGTTCTATAATATCTTTATCATCATCAACTATTAATATTTTTTTCATATAATCTAATTTTTAAAATTACTAGTAAATAAAGGTAAGCTGAAATAAAAAGTAGAACCTTTTCCTTTGGTACTTTTTACCCAGATTTTACCATTATGTCTTTCTATTATTTCTTTTGAGATATACAAACCCAATCCGAGTCCTGGAAATGTTTTTTCCTGTGGATCTGTGACTTGATATAATCGTTCAAAAATTTTATCTTGCTGCAGTTTACTTATCCCAATACCAAAATCCCGCACGCTTACAATAACATATTCTTTATCTTTTTTAGATTGTACTATAATTTTTTTGCCGTTCCCAGAATATTTGATAGCATTTGAAAGTAAATTTACTAACACTTGATAAATTCTGTACCTATCACCAAATACTTTTTCATTATTTTTACTTTTTATTATTATCTCATGTTTTTTTGTCGTTGCCTGGAGCCCTTCGACAGTATC
>CAZILC010000019.1:0-33023 GCA_964540055.1 uncultured Gammaproteobacteria bacterium
TACTTCTGCTTTGCGGTTTTTGAATATCATCTTTTACCCAAACCTCATATTCGGGTTTGGCAAGTGTCCTCCACAAAAGATAAAAAAATTGAGCAGCCAGTAAAAAAATAAAGAAATAATGGGTATAAAGCCCAAGAATTGTTGTCACTACATAACCCGCTTTACTTGATCTGCCTGCTGAGCTGATAAAACGCACAAAAAATAATTGATTGAGTGTTGTGACAAAAGCAAAAAGTGTATACATTCTCGCTTCAGAGCTATACCACATAATAAAGGGAGACAATGAAAAAAGTGTTATGGTAATCATGGCAACTCTTTTGTTGTTGGTCTCTTTCGCGAGCGAATAAAGAGCCGGAAGTGTTGCTAAGAAAAAAATAAATGAAAAACTTCTCGCGGCAAGGACACTGCTTCCGAAGATCTGCATCCACACATGCAGTAATAATTCATATAACGGCACCAATACGTCTTGTGCATCTAATTGCAAAATCTGAGACACAGATTTTGTCGAAACCCAAATTGATTGTGCTTCATCAAGCCGGATTGACTGAAATGCAAGCGTAAAAACTGTGAAGCAAATGGATGCAACAATTATGAGTAGATAAAAATAATTATGACGAATGAATCGTGGCATATCAGGTTACAGGGCTTAATTTAGCCTCAAGTTGTGCATTGTTAGCTGGTGATTCTTTTTTTTCTGATGCAATAGACGCTTTGATGAACGGGTAATAAAGGACAATGTTGAAAAACGCCCAGGCAATATTGGTCACAACCGATGGATTGGGACCTTCACGAAAGAGAGCAACTACTATCGAGATTGCGACCAGAATAGCATATGCAATATGAGGATATGCAAGATAAGCAAAATTTCCCGTTAATGCTTTTTTGGAAGTAATGGTAAAAGCGTCTTTTTGCCCGGTAATTGCTGAAATCAAGGCAGATAATTGTAACGTAAAGGATGATTGTGAAAAAGCGAATGCCCGAAATGTGATATTTTTCCCCGAAACCAAATACAACGTTAATAAATTGAGGAACATAAATGGAATAAAGTAAAACGCAAAATTGATCGTTGATGAGGTAACAGGTTTGATACCAGCAAAGAGAAAAATTAAAGGCATACCCATATCTATAAGAATTATTAATCCATTAAGATAGTAAAGCGCAGATGAAAGATACTGCAGCCGCTGATTCATTGATAATCCCCGTTTGAAAAACGGATTGTGTTTGAAAAGCACTTCCAGCGATCCTCTCGCCCACCGTCGCTGTTGTTTGTAATAAGATAATAGATCTTCAGGTGCCAAACCCGTTGCCAAGACTTCGGGAATATAAATTGATTTGTATCCTTTTTGATGAATAAATATTGACGTCAAAAAATCCTCAGTGATACTGTCTTCAACCATTCCTCCGACCAGTTCTAAAGCAGACCGCCTGATCGCGACATTGGTACCACAAATAAACGCACTGTCATACGAATCTTTTCCCCGCATGATCGGACCGTAAAAGAGTTCCTGCTGTTCCCAAGATGCTCGGGTTACATCATTTTTTTCATGATTTTCATAATATTGGGGACTTTGCACAAATCCGATTTCCTGCTTTGAGAAATACGGGATCAAGCGTCCGAGAAAATTGGGGAACGGCGCCATATCAGCATCAAAAATAGCCACAATTTCCCCATTTGTATGTCTTAATGCATTATTAATATTTCCTGCTTTGGCACCACCCGGAGTTTTACGGGTAATACATAAAATATCCAGTTCCTGAGCCAAAATTTCCACTTGTTCCCAATCTTTTCTTCCGGCAACATATCCGTCATTCAAAAAGTAAATTAATTTATTCTGATAATCCATTTTTTTAGCCGCAATCGCAGTTTGGCGGATAAGTGAAAGGGGCTCATTAGCAACAGTGATAAAAACATCAACTGACGGTTGATAACGAAAGGAATACTGAGAAGGTTTTGAAAGAACTCCCCTTCTTTTTGGCCAAACCGTAAACCAGAATAGACAAGACATCAGAACATGATAAGATTCTCCAAAAAATAACAACCCATACGCCCAGGGATTGCTGATATTGGCGAAATTCAACCACCAGATATAATACACAATTGCCATTATGAAATTAGCGAATAAAAGACTTTTCGAAATAGATCTGTTATGAATAAAAAAACTTGTTCTCATAAATCTCTCTTAATCAAACTTAGATAAAAAATTATTGTATAAAGCAGCTCCGAACCATAACCAGTTTTGTTCATAATACGGAATAGTTTTATTAAACGAATTCTGATCATTTGAATATAGCCTGATAATCTTATCCTGATACATTTGAGCCGCTAATGTTTTATTCACCAAGGCAAAATAACCAAGAGCTGTCGCGTACATCGCCGGGTTTTCAGCAGATGAAACTACCGTACCATCATGAGCATAGCTAGATGCCAACGTATGGTTATTTTCGTAATTTTGCAGTAGAAAACCGTAAGATTTTTTTAAATAATCATACGCATTTTTGTCTTTATACCATTGGTAATCCAAAGCTATCCTCCAGGGTGTTCGCATTGCATCAAATGCGTAATTTGTTGAAAGATTTGCAATATCCGTTGCTCTTACTTCGCCTGTTTGCCTGTTTATCGAAAGCCAATCCGGCGGCAAACCAACACCTTTTGATTTATCAAGAGGCGCATTCCCCGCAGCATCCAACAATTGATACGCCGGATCAACAAGAGATAACCAGTTATCCTGATGATCAATTGTTGCAAATTCCCGCCATTCATACGGCGCAAAATACGAAACATTTATAACAAGTTTTTGCTGATTTTGTGCCCAATTTCCAGCAGTCAGATATCTTTTACCAGCACTTGTTGTTGCTGTTTCATATTTCCACATATCTCGAATTATAGGCAGTGCGTGTTCTTTATATGACGTGTCATTCCATCGTTTGGAGGCAAGTAACAAAGCAAAAGCGATATCCGAATCCGCATCCGATGCAGAATTATTTCCCCCACTTGTTACAAATCCATACTTTCCATTTGGCAATTTTGCATATCGCCAACCAAAGAGATTGTCATGCGGACGTTTCATATTATTCATAGTAAACTGGTACACTTTGTCAAAAGTCGGTTTATCATCAACCCAAACCGCCCGAAGCATTGCGTACCCCTGTGCCTCAGATGTTGTAATATTCTGCTGTGATGGATCAATACTTCTCCCGTCACTCTGGATAAATTGTGTTTTATAGTTATCCCACGATGAGGATAACAACGTATAAGATGAAAAAATTCTTGTTTGTTTACTTATTTTGTTATTCGCATACACAACAAAAAGAATGACCACAATTCCTACGATAATTAGTATTGTTCCCAGAGGTTTGCGCATACATTAGGCCCTTCCTGCCAAGTAAGGTAGAGATTTCCTTTCTTTTGGTACCGGTAGGAAAAATCGTTTCTTCGCACGAACAAGAGACGGCCATGCTAAAAGTATTATTCCGCTCAGGAGAGAAAGAGATCCCAGTGCCAGTAAAGTTTTTGTAGTTGCAAGGGATAATCCCTCATCATTGTAATAATTGCCGGGCAATGAATTCATTACCAAATCAAATGGTGCAGTAATAATAGTATTAAGTGGCGCAACAGGTGGATTATTTATTGGTGGTTTTCTGTTAGATAATAACAGAAGCGGTTTTGACTTAGGAGTTGGTGTGGGCGGTATATGAGTAGGAGTTGGAGTCGGTTTTTGTATTTGCGAAGCCACGCCGGGCGTTGGTGTCGGATCTGAGAAGGCAGCTGTTGGTATCGGTGTTGGTTTATTTGCCTCTTTTGGTGTTGGAGTAGTTGTTGGACTGCCTGGCGATTGCGTTATAGTAGAAACAACTGTTGGTGTAACAGAAGTAGGTACAGGTGTAAGGGTAGGAGTTTGTGCAAAAAGGACACCTGTCGATAGATAACCGAGTAAGCTAATGGTAAATAATAATAAGACTCCCTTTTTCATATTAGGAGTCTTAAGTCTAATCTTATTTACTTAAAGAAGAGTAAAGTATTGGTAAGATGAAGGTAATAAAAATTACCAATTGGCTCGCTGTGCCAATCCAAGTGCATAATCAGGATACCAAACTCCTGCAGCAGGTGCTCCGTTGCATGATCCATCGGATTCTCCCGGATACTTGAGCCAGAGATAGCCATCAATAAGTGCGTTTCCTGTTTGCGTTGTTGGTTTGGCACCCAAAGCCCGACCGTCGGGATTGCACCAGGCATTATCAGGTGCGGGGCCATTGCCATTTCGGGAAGTATCAATCACAAAATGCTTGCCACCAACGAGTCCAGAAAGTTGTTGGCCAAATGAAACTGATGCTGCCGTTGTAATGAAATTTGAAACATTCAACGCAAAGCCGTCAGCTTGATCAATCCCCGCTTGTTTGAGCCTTGATGCCATATCACTTGCTCCGATCCATGAAGCATTTCCAGCATCAACATATACGGAGGTGTTACCCATTGCTTTAAACTTTTGTATTGCATATGAAAGCATTTGGTATCTTTGCGTTTGATCACCTGAGGAGAGACAAGTAATCTGTGCAAGTGCATCCGGTTCCAGGATCACTGAAGCGCGATGTGAGCCAATTCCCTGGGCGAAAGAATCGATCCATGATTCATATGCTTGCAATGATCCCGAACCGCCTGCTGAATAACTTCCGCAATCCCGACCCGGAATGTTGTAAGCGACAAATACCGGAAGTGCATTGGCATTTGCAGCTTTATTTACAATAGCTTGCGTATCGGATTGAATATTGCTGTTCCAACTGCCCATCCAGATTGCTTTTGGTTGATCGGCAATTTTTGCCATTTGTGCTGCATCTGTTGGGCGTGAGGATTGCCATTGGGATTCTTGCTGCTTTGCAGGATTGGCATCAGGATCATTAAATAATGCCATTCCTGAAAGTGGATTGCCTGACGTTGGGGCACTGACAACTTGCGGCGCAGAAGTAATTTTAGGTACACTTGTAGGTGTAACACTGGAATTTGAAACAGAACTTGTTGGTTGTGGATCGTTGGTTACGCCGATTTCATCAAGATAAATTGTTTTGCCTGTACTGCCTGTCACATCCTGAATCATAATGCCTTTAATTGTCTTACCACTCGCATTGAGATCCTGCAAAGGAACTGTATAGACTTTCCAACTACCTGTTACCGGCTGGCCGCCATACGAATCAAGCGCAACTGGCGAATGAAGCATTTGATTATTTGCATCATAAACTCCGACAGCGTACTTTCCACCTGTCTCATTTGCACGGGCAGCAAACGTCAACGCAAGGTACGGCGAGGTATCAATTCCCTGTTCGGAATGGATATAGAATCCGCCATATCCACCAGTTGGCGTAAAGGAAACGGCATGTGAGCCCTGATAAACAGGATTTGTAGTATTCAAATCAACATTACTATTCCAGGACCAATTCAGCCAGCCGGATTTAAGTGCATCTGTATATACCATTGATGTCTGCACATTGGCAGAAACTGTGTTTGCAACAGGTGCTGCAATTTGTGTTGCGATAAAAGAAATAGAATCAATATAGATAACAGGCCCTGCATTTCCTGAAGATTCCTGCAATGCAACACCGCCGAGAGTTGATGGCATAATTGAAGTTGGGATAGTATAAACCACCCACCCGTTTTGATTTGTACCCGGATATTGTGATAATTTAACGGATTTTACTTGTTGGTTATTCCCGTCATAGAAAAGAAGCGTAAAGTTATTCACAGAATCGCTGGTCTGCATAGCAAATTGTAATGACTGGTAATTTGATGGTGTTATTGGTGAATTTGCATGAAGATAAAGACCGCCCCAGGCACCTGGAGTGAAACTAATTGAGTTACTTCCGGAAAAAACAGGAGATGAATTAGAAAAATTTACCGAACTCCCCCAGGACCAGTTGGCAATACCGGAAGGTTGATCGGCATAGACAACAAGATTTTGGTTTGTTTCACCGTGTGCTGAGTTTGTCTTAAAAAAATTTCTCGTCCAGATTAACGTAAATACTAAGACAACACCAGCAACAAATATCAAAATGGTTGGCAGCTTTTTGACACGCATTGACAGTAAAGGCCATATTACACAGGCATTTTTCCCAAGTCAAGCTGAGCCGGAAAACTCATACAAAGTTTTTTTATAACACTACAATTTTTGGCTTATGACACAAGAGTTTTCTTATCAAAAAAGAAAGGAAGTTGCTTAACGCGCCCAAAAACAAAAAGCGTTCTTTGTCGAAAAACAACTCTTGGTTCTTCCTCTCTTGGGGTAAAAAACGTACAAGCTATAACATCTTGAGAAGCCAGGGCATGTCCAACGGATTCAACTTCCATTCGAATAATCTTTCTTCTTATTTCACTGACTTTCATACTTGGGAATTAGTAGTTGTTTTATCGCGTCATAATTATTGGAAGATGTTACAACTCGTTTTTTCTTCATTCTCAATTTTTTGAGAATGTGAGAATTATTAACTGTGATCCCTGTCTCCCGTTTTATTTCCTTCGCGAACTTTACCGGAGAAGCTGTTGAAACAACAACCGTTGCATTATGGGAAACTCCCATATTTTCTGCAGTAAAATAACCGACTGCTGTATGGAAATCTAACAAATACTTTTCTTGTGTAAAAACATTTTTAATCATAGCAATTGTCTTTTTATCAGACACTTTCATCGCTGTAACTATCTCAATAAACGCAGCATGATCGTGAGCAAACAGTTCCAAAAGTCGTTCAAAATTGTTGGGACTGCCGATATCCATAGCAGTTGAAAGTGTCTTGACCGACTTTTTACTGGTATATTTTCCTGTTTTGTAGTACTTTACAGCTACATCATTCTCATTTGTTGCAATAATTAATGAATCAATTGGCAAACCCATCTTATATGCAAGTACACAAGCTGTAACATTTCCCATGTTGCCCGAAGGCACAACAAACCGCAGTTTTTTCCCTCCGAATTGCACATATGCCCAGAAATAATAAATTATTTGTGGCAGTAGTCTTCCGATATTTATTGAATTAGCTGAAGACAAATTGAGATTTTTCAAACTAGTATCTTGAAATGCTTTTTTTACAAATGCCTGGCAATCATCAAACGTTCCAGCAACTTCAATAGACAATACATTATCATCAACTCTTGTGAGCTGCTCAAATTGCAATTCGCTTACTTTTCCTTCAGGGAAAAGAACGACAACTTTTACCCTCTTCATTCCGGAAAATGCCTGCGCAATTGCCCCACCTGTATCTCCAGAGGTTGCCACAAGAATGGTGACAGTACGATTTTCTTTGAGTAAGAAATGCTCAAACAATCGTGCAAGAACACGTGCTGCAATATCTTTAAAAGCCATTGTTGGCCCATGAAATAGTTCAAGGATAGAATATTTTCCAACAGTAACCAGTGGAATTGTGAAATCAAACGATTCAGTGACCATTTCTTGCAAAGCTCTATCTGAAATTTCATCAGGTGTTAACCATTTTCGAAGAACAGCAAATCCAACTTCCGGCAATGTATGCAACTTTTTCAATTCACTTTTGGTGATCCGAGGAATTGTGCGGGGCATGTACAACCCACCATCTGGGGCTAATCCATTAAAAAGAGCTGTCTTGAAATCATCATCAGGTGCTTGCTTTTTTGTGCTATAAAACTTCATAACTCAGGTATTTTATCATACAAATTGCTGTGCTAAACTAAGTGAGAGAAAGCTATGAAAATTCCAACACTTGAAGAAATAGAAAAAGAATTTCCCCATTTACCTAGTCCAAATATCACGCATAAAAAAGGTCTCACAAATCTGGATCAATTAGGACTCAATGTCACAAATCATGTCGGTACCATGCAATTCTTTTTCGCTATTCTAACGTGGACTATTTTGTGGCTTAGCTGGAATATTTTTGCACCAAAATCATTGCGTTTTGATCCATTTCCAGCATTTGTTCTCTGGCTTTTTATTTCCAACCTGATCCAATTGCATTTGATGCCGCTTCTTATGGTCGGGCAAAATATTCAATCCAAACACGCAGAAATCCGTTCAGAACATGATTACCAAACCAACAAAAAAGCCGAGAAAGAGATCGAGACGATACTCATGCATTTAGAAAATCAAAACAAGATACTACAGGATCTTCAAAGCAGACTAGAAGTATTAGAAAAATGATACCAAGTGGAGCGAAGGATGAAATTTTTCTGTTTCACTAGGGATTCCTTAAAAATAAGGATCACTATCCCGTTGAAACCAAGAAAAATTTTATCCTTCGTGGAACTAACCACGAGCTTTATAAATCCCCCACCCATAAGCAACTACTGCCAGGATGAACGCTGCAGCCATAATATACGAGTACACATCCTGCTGTGTGGGGATAAATTCCGAGCCTGCACCAACAGCCGCAAGAATGGCAAACAATCCCACACTTCCCGCAATAATCCAATTTTTATCCTTTCTTCTGATCGCCCTGAATAATAAGACAATACTCCCGATAAGCAAAAGAAATCCAAGAATCATATGCGTCACCACAGTCCATTGATCTTGTGCATATTGCCATAATCTTTTAGTATTACTTGTGTCGGGAAACTGTACAAAAAGATTCGCCGCCATTCCCAAAAGATATTGCAATAAAAGGATTCCCAATATCACATGACTTTGTATTCTCAATGGATCTTTTTTCATATTTTACTCCTTTGTTATACACCAATTCATACATTTTTTCTAGTGATTTTCAGACTTTTGACATAGGTATTACAATAATCTTAACTTAAGGCTGTAAGCTGTCCATATGACTGCCCTACCCGAATTAGCTACTCCCAAAAAATCAGAAGCTATAGGACAAACTGAAATGCCTTCGTTTGTATGGCCTATGAATGAAGGTGTATTAATGAGTTCGACAACACGCATCACGCCCACTCGTTTGGAAGAAGGCCCAGGACTTATCGTACAAACTCCACCCGATTCCGCATTTAGTGTTCGTGCTCCCATAAGCGGACGGATGGAACAGTTTGTTGGCATGGAGGAAGAGTCATTAACCACGGTAGTTCTTATGCCCGATGACCCTTCGGTAATTGTAGTATTGGGAAATTTAGCAAGTACTTCACACCATGATTTACGAGAAAATGAACCAGCAGAACCGGATGCTGCAGTAGAAGTAAGAGCCGGACAAATTATCGGATCGTATGGTTCTACAGAAAAAGGATTTACTATGCAAATTGCGCATCTTTCCCATGATACACCTACCGACGTACCAAAATGGGAACTCATCGACCCGAGTACATTAATGCCCTCTCGTGAAAAATTCTTGACAAATTGGCCTCAATAAGGTAAAGTAAATTATGGACGCGCAAAAATCTTTCCCCCTCGGTATTACTTTTGATGATGTTTTATTAATCCCCGGTTATTCTGACTTTTCCCGCTCTGAAATCGAACTATCTACTCAGCTTACAAAGAAAATTAAACTCAACTTGCCCTTTGTCTCGGCACCAATGGATACTGTGACAGAAAGCAAACTAGCAACAACACTTGCAGAACAAGGCGGGATCGGCATTATTCATCGCAATCTGACTATTGAAGATCAAGCTTCTCATGTTGCAGAAGTTGCGAAGAAAAAATTACTCGTGGGTGCAGCAATTGGTGCAAATACTGGATTTGAAGACCGTGCGCAGGCACTTGTTAAGGCCGGTGCTCAGGTAATTGTGGTGGATTCAGCACATGGCAATGCCAAACCGATTATCGACACCATTAAGTATTTGAAAAAAACATATCATGATATTGAAGTAATAGCCGGCAATGTAGCAACAGGGCAAGGCGCTGAAAATTTGATAAAAGCAGGTGCCGATGCGCTTCGCGTGGGTATGGGACCAGGCGCGATCTGCACAACTCGTATTATTTCCGGAATGGGAGTCCCCCAACTTACTGCAATCATGGAAACCTATGCCGTTGCAAAAAAACATAGTATCCCGGTAATTGCAGACGGCGGCATTAAATATTCAGGAGACATGGTCAAGGCATTTGCAGCCGGTGCATCAACTGTTATGATGGGAAGTTATTTTGCAGGAGCAATCGAATCACCCGGTAAAATTCATGAACTGACACCTGCACAAGTTCCTTCCAGATTCAAATCCAGCCTGAGCAAAAAGCTAGAAACGTACATTTTTAAAGAATACCGTGGTATGGGATCAGTTGGTGCAATGGAAGAAGGAGCACGAATCAAATCCGAAGATGAATTCCACGGCAAAAGTTACAAAGACCGCGTTCTTGTCGCCGAAGGAGTCGAATCACTCCTCCCTGTCAAAGGCACCCTTAAAGAAATTCTTGATCAGACAATTGGCGGAATCAGATCCGGAATGTATTATGTCGGAGTAAAATCCATCAAGGAAATGCAAGAAAAAGGTCGTTTCATGCAAATCACCCAGGCCTCCCTCACCGAAAGTCACCCCCATGATATTCTTATAACCAACCCCGGCGAGAATTATTAATTGTAAAGCAATCTTGTATAGTACAATCTACCTATGGGAGTACTTCGGTTACTATTTGCTCTGAGCATCTTAATTTTCCACTCAGGTCAATTTTTTGGATACAATGTCACAACCTGGTCAAACGCGTTATTTTCCTTTTTTATCATCTCAGGCTTCTATATGGCATTGATTCTCGATAAAAAATATCCTCACAAAAAACATAGATTGTTATTCTGGAGCAACAGATTCTTGAGAATTTTTCCGTTATATTGGGTAACGTTAGTACTGACATTCCTTTTCGCTGTGTTAAAACTGGTATTTCATATTGGAACCCAAGATAACGCAATCTTGCACTATCTCCAGTGGTCTCCTCATACCTCACCGATCACTTTTGGATTAAATCTGTTTAATTACATCTCGAGAAATATAACGTTGATTCTGACGTTTGATTATGTTCGAGTGAGCGATAACATTCCTGGATACTTATTAGTGCAGCAAGCCTGGTCTCTGCAAATTGAATTGCTTTTTTATCTTATGGCACCATTTCTTGCAGTACTTTCAAAAAAACGCTTTCTTATGGTTTTTGTTGGTTATATGGTGGTTTTTTGGGGATTTATAGCACCATTGCACAATCTGACATTAGAATCTACCTTATTCTACGCGCTATTTCATAACCTACTATTCTTTCTCTTAGGAATGATGAGCTATCGTTTCCTGTATAAAAATCTTCAAAGGATAAGCATCCATCCCTATATTCCACAAGCTATATTTCTCATTTTTCTCATATATTTGCTGCTCTATAATATACTTCCGTTTAAATTCACTCTCCCGCTATTTGATATTGCCGACCCTTTCTACTATGTAGCATTAGTACTTTCACTTCCTCTAATTTTTCTTCAAACAAGTGCTAGCATCTTTGATAATTTTATCGGCAAACTTTCCTATCCGGTGTATGTACTTCATTTCTTTGTCATAAAATTATTTTCAAATATCCCTTACTTCAAACCAGATTCCAATCTCAAAACTATCCTAGTCATTCTGACTACATTAGGTATTTCCTATCTAGCAATACGATTTATTGAAGCTCCAATTGACAGATTTAGGCAAAAAAGAGCAAAGGCTTTAGTGCTTGCTAAAGAATTGGCAGAATAACGTCATTTGAACTATTCACAACATGGATCTTTGAATCCGCAATTGTGGCACACTGCGTCACGCATTCCCGGCATATCACCCATCAACTCTTCGCAAACCGGGCAAGCTTGCGCCCTAACAATAATTTGTTTGCTATTTTCAACGGAAACAAAAGTCATATTATTACACCATAAAACTAATTGTTAAAAACAGCAAGCCAATACTTTATTGCAGAAGCGAACTATAGGTTGTATAATACCAAAATGCCATTGGAACGGTGGAATAATTTTAGAAATAAAGAAAGACTTTCGAAATTGGGATTACAGGCAGTTTTAATTAATACCCTTATTAGAAGAAATGCTGCTCTTGAAGAAAGTGGTAATAATCGAGTTACTTTTACAGATAAGACTCGTCTTGGACTTACTGTAGAGTATGGCCCTACTCTCGCTACACAATACTCGGAACCTAGAGATTTTATAAGAGGAAAAGCTCCTAGATTTATAGATATAGGTGTATTTGATGCTTCCTCAAATAAATTTAATCCTTATCCTGAAGTTTTGGAACCCCAAGAATTAACGCGGATTGAAGAAGAAGCCCGAAAACGCCTACGAAACGGCAGATACAACTATGAAGATCCATTGGTTAGAGAAGTTCGCCAAACCCAAAGACAAGTACTTATGAATCAGGGTGTACTCCAATCTGTTGTTTCAAACTACAATGGATTACCAACAGAGCGAAAACCTGGCCCCTTTACCTATTCTTCTCTTAATCTCGATGACAGTAGTACATACCATATTAATATGATTCCTCAGCATACCGACACTGGAACCTTTGACGGACGAATAATTTCTCTTGCTATCACCGGCGGTTACTATACAATAAATGGAGTCGTTTTTCGCGCTGATCCTTTCAGTATAAAACTTGGGAAATATAAATCCCCGGATCGCTACAGCAAAGAATTTACACCAGATGCAACAATTATTTCGGAACGTGAATTCGCACATATTCAACCACTCATTGATCAACTGTATGAGGCTTCCAAAAAAAAATGGAATTTTAATATGCAATTAGTCACTTTAGGCTTCTAATGTATTATTAATTTTTACTCCTTGTGTTATCCACCTCTACTCTTTATAATGAGAAACGCTTTATGCGTGCCTCGTTAGTCATAGGCTCTCAATGGGGAGATGAGGGAAAAGGCAAAATTGCTGACTTCCTTTCTAACAAGGCAGACTACGTCGTCCGCTTCAATGGCGGCAACAACGCAGGCCACACCGTTATCAATCAATACGGCACATTCCCCCTTCATCTCATCCCTTCAGGAATTTTCTCAAAAGCAACGGCAATTATCGCAAATGGAACAGTTCTGGATCTGCAAGTGCTTGCAGAAGAAATAGCAATGCTTGAAAAAGCCGGAATCTCGCTCATTGGAAGACTTCTTATCTCTCCCCGCTGTCATGTCATAATGCCGTATCACAAAATTCTAGATAATCTCTATGAAGAAGCAAAAGGAAAAGCAAAAACCGGAACAACGGGACGTGGGATCGGACCTGTTTTTGCGGATAAAGTCAGTTATAACGGCCTAAGACTTTATGATCTCATGGATAAAAAACAATTTGGTGACAAACTTGCAACTCAACTCAAAGTAAAAAATAAAATCATCGCAGCACTTTCTGAAAATGATACGCTTTTTCCCTATAAAAAGCATGCCGGAATCAAAAATAAAGTAATGAAAACAATCGGACACAAACCACTTGATCAGAAAGAAATTGAGACTGAACTTTACAAATATTTTGCCAAGATTGAACCGTTTATTTCTGAACCTTATCCAGTCCTTTCGCAAGCAACCAAAACTGATAAACAAATTCTTTTTGAAGGCGCACAAGCAGCTTTTCTGGATAATGATTGGGGTACGTATCCTTTTGTTACTGCCTCATCAATAGTCAGTGGAGCAATTAATGCGGGTACAGGAATTCCTACAACCGGCCTTACTGAAATTATCGGCGTGGTCAAGGCATATACTACCAGAGTCGGAGCGGGACCTTTTCCTACAGAATTATTTGATACCGATGGCGATACACTTCGGAATGCAGGCGCTGAATTCGGCACTACGACAGGCCGTCCGAGGCGTTGCGGATGGTTTGATGCTGAGCTTATTAGGTTTGCGAGTGAACTCAACGGATTTACCAGTATCGCAATAACCAAACTCGATATCCTTGACGCATTTAAAACAATTAAAATCTGCACTGGTTATACGCATAAGGGGAAAAAAGTACATTATTTTGACGGCGATGCGGAATTTCTCAATCAAGTCAAACCTGTCTATAAAACAGTCCCCGGCTGGCAGCAATCGACCAAAGGCATTACCGAATACGAAAAACTCCCCAAAGCAGCACAGAACTATATTGCAGAGATTGAAAAACTAGTCGGCGTCAAGGCCTCTCTTATTGCTACAGGCCCCAAACGGGAAGAAATTATTGTTAGATAATTTATACTATTACCCTTCTCTTACCCTCCTCTTTTCATTTTTATTGAATTTTTGTCGTATTATTTTTAATAATTATGGGCAGAGGAGAAAGAGTAGGTTTAGCAGCAAGTACTGCACTTTTATTAGGATTAGGTTTAGGAGCATGTACAAGTAGCACAGCAGGTCCAGATACCGACGGATCTTCCCCAGGCTCGGGTGCAGCATCAGCGACAATGGGTACAGAAAGTGCAACTCCACCAGCTTCCGCTGCATCAGGAACTCCTCGACCTCGTTTATTCCCTGTACCCTCCGTATTGGGAGAAACAATGAATAGACCTAACTGTATTGTTTTAGCACCCGTTGAAGGTCCTGCAGATCCGGGCCCGCAGGGAGTTGCATTAACAGCAGACAACGAAAATCCCGGATTTACGTATTTAAATGGGACATCTGACTTTACTGCTGTCTCATCAGATGGCCGGACAAGAACGATGGTAAAAGACCAAGAGGTGGATGTGAATGTAAATGGTACTGCATCAAGCCAACCTTTGAATGGTGAACCGGTAATTGTTGAACAGGATACTGATGGAGATGGCCTCATATATAATGGCACTGGTGCTCCCTTAACAGCATGCGAAAAACAACCGGATGCTTTAAGTACTTTTGAACGGAGTGTTGGAGCGATTTATCATGGACCTGTTATTATTGTTACGATGGGACAAGGTTCAATTAAAGTTTCTTCAGGAAGTGTTTAAAGATACTCTGAGGAATCGAAAAACTCAGCCCCATAAGTTAGAAGTATCTTTGAATAATGTATGCCCCATTGCAATTCTTTTTGCTTTTGCACGGGTTTTCGCATCAAATCGGTATCTTATCAATTTTGCAGGAACCCCGCCTACTATAGAATATGGCTTCACATCTTTAGTAACAACAGATCCAGCCGCGACAATCGCGCCATTGCCGATTGTGACTCCCCCGATGACCGTTACTTTTGCTCCGATCCATACATCATTCTCAATAGTAATTGCAGACTCAGAGACCGGCTGGAAAATCATCGGTTTTTTCCAATCCTCAAATCCGTGTTTGACCGACGCAAAAAGACAATACGGACCGATCATGACATAATTGCCGATTTTCATGCCATGCGGTGTGGAGAAAACCGTATTGTGATTAATAAATATATAATTGCCAAGCTGCATATCTCGGATGTTCTCAAACTTGCATCCAGGCATAAGATAAATATTTTTAGCAAAATTAGAAAGTTTAAATCCAATCCTCAGTCCACGGAGTCTTGCTGTAAAATATTTTGACTTCACAATGTAATGAATGGCTTTTAGCATGAGATTGTCTTTTGCCCAACCTCCCGCAATTACAATACCATAGAGAATATTTTTTGCAAGATGACCAAAAAGCCACGCAAGACCGATTCCCGTCAAAGCATAATCGCGAAAAGCATAACTTAATCCAAGAATAATAATTGTGCCGATAATATTAATTACAAGAAGTGCCTTCATCCGTCGCTGCACATTGAGAATCGTCAATCCAACATAGTTAAGTGCAACAGGAATCCCGGCAAGTGCGAGAATCTGCAAGAAGAGCAGCCCTTCATCTGAATAACTTTTACCAAAGAAAATAAGCACATACTTACCTACTAAAATTAAAACGATAATCGATGGGATAAGCAGGAGAAATATAAATCGTAATGATTTTCTAACGCTTCCCCAAAAATTGGTAATATCATGCGAACCTTCGGCAAATAGCGATTGAGTTGTTGCATAGGGAATTGTATAGAGCAAATTCGCTATCATAAAAGAAACATAAAAATACGCTGAGGATTGTGGATTGATGGTATTGGTAATCATAACAGGAAGTATCAATGCGGGAGCGATTCCCAGGAGTCCAACGACAAAATTGACAAGCGAAAATCCCATCATCATCGTTAATTTTTCCCGTGGAAAAATAGCGGTAAATCGATAAGCATATTTCCTCACCAAAACTATTGAGCTAACAATAAGTGCGCTTGAAATAGCGAGTGCCCAGGAACTGAAAATGCCAATAGCTCCCAAGCTGATAAAAAGAAAAGGAAATACAATTTTACCGATTGAAACCAGCAGGTTTTTATAAAAAATATATTTGCCAGTGCGAAGTGCGAGAAAAATACTTTCGGTAAAATAATCAACAGTAATCGCGATCGATAATACTAATAAAAGCCAACCTGTTGCTCCTTCAGCTAAAAATGCAAGAGGCTTTGAGAAAAGAGGAAGGAATAACAGAAAAACTCCCACACTTAACGCAGCTGTTGCGGAAATCACTAGTAAACTTCCGGAGAGTAATTGATTTCTCTCTCTCGGTTTTTTCATATATTTGGGAAGAAAACGAATGATGCTGTAATTGAGGCCCAAAACAGCCAAATTCATGATAAAAGTCGCAACGGAAATAACATCAGTTGCCAATCCCACCTGCACATCGTTGAATAAATGAGCAACAATAAGCCAGAAGAAAAATCCACTTCCTGTCACAAATGCCGTACTGAGCATCATAAATAATGAATTTTGATATAACAGGTCGCTTTTCATTGACCAAATTTGTGTTGAAAGTGACTTAATTTTTTGCATGCAATACCTCAAGAAGGCAGCGGCAGATGAGGGTGTATAGTATAACACACGAACCTCAAGTATAAAAGAGCGTTCTTCTCTTGACAGCAGCTAGTGTTATTCTCTACTGTTAATATAAGGATTATAATGTCAAATCTGCTCACAAATAAATATCTTCTCATCGGTCTTGGAATTATTGCTGTTATTGGATTACTCTTTATCATTTCCAATGCAGCTCAAACTACCACTCCCCCTCAGGTAAATATTCCTGCATTCGAAAGCGTACATCCCAAATCCGCAAAACTTCCTCCTCCGGTGAAAGATACACCTGTTAGCGGACAAATTATCGTCAAATTTAATTCACAATATACTACTGCTCAAATCAACGAACATCTGCAGCAATACAATGCACATATCAGTAAAACTATTGAAGGTATCAATCAAACCGTTGTCACAGTTCCTTCAGGCCAGGAAGAAATAATTATGCAAAAACTTCAGAATGATGGGTATGCACAAACTGTACAGCGCGACTATACAACACATGCTTTTTTTACACCAAATGATCCGGGATTGAATTTACAATACGGTATCAAAAATAACGGACAAGCAATCCTGGGTAAAACAGGAAATCCTCATTCAGACATCAATGTCGAACCAGCCTGGGATGTGACACAAGGAAACGGTGTAAAAGTTGCCATTCTTGACACCGGAATCAATCTTAATCATCCCGATCTTGCTAGCAAAGTTATTCTGCAAAAATCATTTATCTCAAATACGGTAGAAGATGGCAGTGGACATGGCACACATGTAGCCGGAATTATCGCTGCTGACACCAACAATGCTGCAGGCGTTGCAGGAACTTGTCCGGGGTGTAAATTATTAATCGGTAAAGTGCTAGATGACAAAGGCTCTGGCACCACATCAAACGCAACAGCCGGTATCACATGGGCTGCTGATAATGGAGCGAAAGTAATCAATATGAGTCTTGGGACAACCGATCCCAGTACTGCCTCACTGTATGCCCAGGCGGTAAATTATGCCTTAAGTAAAGGAGCTGTTGTTGTTGCAGCTGCTGGCAATGACGGAACCAGCCAATTAAATTGGCCCGCTGCGGCATCCGGAGTCATTTCAGTCGGTGCAACAACCAATAAGGACCAAAAAGCAAGCTTTTCAAACTATGGATCGTATGTGCAAATCGCAGCCCCCGGCGACAACATCCTCTCAACAGGTCCGGATCATACGTTTGACATGATCCCAAATGGCTATGACTTCAGTTCTCCGTATATGTATCTTTCAGGAACTTCTATGGCAACACCGTATGTATCAGGAGTTGCTGCGCTTATTGCCAGTACCTCCTTTGGAACATCACCACAAGCAATTGCCAATCGGCTTTATTCAACAGCTGATAAAATAACCGGTACAGGAAGCTACTGGATCCATGGCCGTGTTGATGCGGCTCTTGCAGTCGGAACTGCGCCAACATCAACCACAGCGCCGATTTCAACCAATATCACCCCCACCCTCTATTGTGTAGGCGGAAACGGCACACCACCTTGTGCCACGATCCCTCCATCTGGTGTGACTACTGTGCCGCCGGAAATTAGCGGCAATCCCTCAATTGCCATTGCAAGTCCTGCAGTAAGCGGTGCCAATCCAAGCGACATACCAACTAATGAATCCCCCAGTCCTGAAGAAGTGACATCACCGGCTCCAGGTGGCAGTAATCCTGGTTCAACTCCTTGTCCCAATATTGCATCGATTTTTTACAATCTGAATACCTCACAACAAAGTGTCTCGACAATGGCTAATAATAAAAAGCATGTCAAATGGCGAAGAATTAGTATCGAAAAAGGCAACAGAAACGGAAACGGGAATGGAAATCAAAACGGTAATCAGAACGGAAATAATGGCAATAGCTTTATCGGCAGATTCTTCCAATTCCTGCTGCAACTACTGCAATTATTCCTGCAAATAATTTCGGGATGTGCACTTCCTCCGGCAAGTGGCGCTCCTTCTCCTTCAGGGACACCTTCCCAGGTTCCACCTGTATCGGGTATTCCATCGATATCGCAAACTGTACCATCAATCGCTAATCCAACCCCCACAAAAAAACCTACCTCTCCTACTGCAACGCCAAAACCAGGCCAGCCTACACCGACAACTCCGGTAACGTCATCAACTTGTACTAACCCTGCACATGTTTTACCGATGAATCCTTCCGATCCACAAGATGGGATCACCCTTGATAAGTATTACATTACCAATGACACTTGGAATGCCTCAGGATTTAATATCACTCAAACTATGTACATATGTAATTACAATAATTGGTACGTTACTGCAGGCAATATGAGTGAAGCAGGCGGAGTAAAAACCTATCCGAATGTCCATGAAGATTTCAACAATGTTCCTATCAGTTCCTTCAAAACCGTAAGCAGTACTTTTGCCTCGACCTCTCCTCCACAAAGTGATATTTATGATGCTGCTTATGATATTTGGATAAATGACCAAGCTATCGAAGTTATGATTTGGAATAACAGTTGGAATAAGAATGAACGATTAACACCTGGCGGCTCGAAACAAGCGACAGTATCTTTTGGAGGGAGAAGCTATGATGTTTACAAAGATAATGGTTACATTGCCTTTGTAGCTACAACGCCTTTTGACTCTGGCACGATAGATCTTCTTCAGATTTTCAAATATATAACAACGCAGGGCTGGATCGCTTCCAATGCCACCTTAAGCCAAATAGACTATGGTATTGAACTTATTTCCACAAATAATCAAAATGCGACCTTCAAAGTAACTAACTTCTCAATAACCACTAATTGAAAACATACTAAATGATGCATTTCCTAAGCGGAGCGGCGCAGCTCCACATAAAGAGCATTGACTGAAAATCCCCAAAGCAGGTATAATAAAGCCAAATGATCCTCATCGTCGATTTTGGTTCGCAGACTGCTCACCTCATCGGCAGACGCCTGCGGCAAATTGGCATACAGACAGAATACGTCAATCCCGAAGAAGCACTAGAGCAAGCTAAAAAACTTCACCCCAACGGCATCATACTCTCAGGTGGACCCTCATCCGTTTATGAAAAAGGTGCACCAACTGTTGATAAAGCGCTTTTGGATCTGGGCATTCCTGTTTTGGGAATTTGTTATGGCTGGCAAATCATGGCACATCTCTTAGGTGGCAATATAAAAAATACAGCCAAAGAATACGGACCCGAAAAAGTTACTGTCATCAAACCTGTTGGTATATTGGAAAAACTGCCAAAAACCCATTTTAGTGCAATTCTCTCCCATGGGGATACAGTCATGGAATTACCCGATGGATTTGTCCAAACCGCATCAACAAACCATGTGGAATTTACCGGAGTTCAAAACGAAGCAAAAAATTTATATGGCGTTCAATTTCATCCTGAAGCATATCATACGGAAAATGGACTAGAAGTATTACAAAATTTTTCCGTCATCTGCAAAGAACAAACTTCCCCAATCTCATTAACCCCCCAAACTATTATCGATGAAATCAAACAAACTGTCGGCAATCACAAAGTTATATGTGCGGTTTCAGGCGGCGTTGATTCGACTGTTGCAGCTTTTCTTATAGCAAAAGCTATAGGCAAAAACTTGATCCCTGTCTATGTCGAATCTGGCCTCATGAGACAGGATACAGACAAGCATGTTGAGTACATTTTTTCCAAGCTTGTTCGTTCAGATTTAGTCATCATAGATGCAAGAAAACGCTTTCTCAAAGGGCTAAAAAGTATTACCGATCCGGAGCAAAAACGTAAGACAATTGGACGGCTTTACGTTGAAATATTCCAGGAAATTGCGACGGAACACCCCGAAGCAACTTTTCTCGGACAAGGTACTATATACTCGGATGTCATCGAATCAAAAGGATCCAAACATGCTTCTCACATCAAATCCCATCATAACGTCGGAGGCCTTCCCAAAGAAATGAACTTAACACTTTTGGAACCACTGAGAAACTTTTATAAAGATGAAGTTCGTGAGATAGGCAGAAAAGCCGGACTTCCTGAAGAAATTGTCATGCAGCAACCATGGCCGGGTCCTGGCCATGCCGTCAATATCATGGGTAAAGTAACAGAAAAAAGACTCGCCCAAGTGATGCAGGCAGATCAAATCGTTGTTGAAGAAATGAAAAAAGCCGGCCTGTATAATGAAGTTTTCGAATGCTTTGCTGTTATGACAGGCGCTTATAGTACGGCAGTAAAAGGAGATTTCAGAGTTTATGCAGAAGTGGTAGCAATCCGATCATATGACTCGGTGGATATCATGACTGCACAATGGTCCCAAATCCCCTACGATGTGCTTGCACGAATGTCCTCCCGCATCGTCAATGAGGTTCCCGATGTCTCCAGAGTTGTCTACGATATCACATCCAAACCCCCAGCTACCATGCGATGGGAATAATCTCCATGCTACAATAAAACCATGAGAAAAATTGTCGTCCGATCCACATCAAAAACACTTACTCATAAAGACTTATGGAATAGGATAACAACGCTTGAAGAGTATCCTGATTGGTGTAAATACTGTATAAAAATGATGCCGACTAAATTAGAAGTTGGTGCAATATATCATGATATCACTACACTTTTATGGATTCCACTTAAGATAAAACATCAAATTATAAAAATAGAGCCTCATAAGGAATTTCATTTATTTCTTCCACTCCCTGGAAGAGGCAAAATGTGGGTTGAAAACAAATTCGCACAAGAAGGAAACATAGGAGTTTTGGAGACTGAAGTTAGATTTGATTTGGGAAACAGATTTTTTAATGCAACTGTTGGCCATGTATTGGAAAAACGCTGGATGAACCTAATCCGTCAGGGATTTCCTGGATTGGATGAGAAAAAACGGCTATAATAATACTATGAAGGCATATCTCAAACCCGCAACGCTTATACTCACGTTAATTTCTGCTTTTGTCCTCATTCCCCTCGAAAATCAGCTTTTAGGATGGAGTCTGCTTATCATTACCGGTATCGTTCTGATATTTACAGAAAAACATTTCAGGCGCGACATGGCTCTCGTATTACTTTCACTTGGACTTTTAGGAATAACTCCGATCAACACTGACATAAGCTTTTTGCATATGTTCCAAATGGGTACCACACTATTTCTCGCAGTAGCAATTCCCTATCTTGTCACCAGAAAACTTTATAATGAAAAAACTATCAGATATCCCTTTCATCACGGCCGAAAATGGTACAAAAAAGAAATTTTTTATATTATCATCACTGCAACAATAGCATTTCTTGTCTTGCCATTCTATTTAAGAAACACCGGTTCCTATCATAATTGGACGGTCGAATTAGGTTTATTTAAATTGACCATCCTCTATATAGGCACCAATTGTCTTGGCACATGGGATGAATTCTTTTTTGTCAGTACTGTCTTGGCAATTTTCAAAAAATATTTTCCGTTCTCTGTTGCAAACGCAGCACAGGCAGTTATTTTTACCTCTTTTTTATACGCGTTAGGTTTTCGCGGCTGGGCACCATTTCTTCTCTATCCTTTTGCACTCACCCAAGGCTATATCTTTAAACAAACCGACTCGCTTTTATATGTCTTAACAATTCATTTAACGCTTGATTTAGTCCTCTATCTCGCGCTCATTCACGCATATTATCCCAACCTACTTCCAATATTCTTTACATAAAGAAAACATCTCTCTTGAAATTCCGCAAGCGTTGTGATATATAGTAAGCGAGCTCTAACTGAATATGAAATCCTTAGTAACTGATCAACAAGTTACGAATCTAACATGGCAGATTCCTCATAGAATCATTCATGCGGATCGTCCGGACATAAAAACGCATCAGGATATCCATATTGAAGCTATTATTGATGCGATTCACGAACCCATCCTCATTCTCGATAAAAATTTGACCATCCGATCTATTAATAAATCTTTTGTCAAAAAATTTAAAATTTCTAAAAAAGCAATTGCAGGAAAACCACTTATTCTTAACACAAACGATAATCCTCAGGCACAAAAATATATCGAGCAATTGCAAAAACTCAGCAGAAATAATACCTCATTTGAAGAACTTGAATTGACGTATACCTTTCAATCGATTGGCGAGCGAACATTTCTTATCAATGCCAAGCAAATTGCCTATGATAATAGGCAATCAGATATTATACTTGTCAGTATAGAAGACATAACGCAGAGAAAACTCATCGAACAGCAAAAAGATGATTTTGTCGGATACGTAACTCATGAACTCAAAACTCCTCTCACCACGCTTTCTGCGTTCACCCAACTTCTACAGGAGCATCATACTAACACCGGAGATAAAAAATCCCAATTTCTCCTTGCAAAAGCCATGGGTCAAGTAGAGCGCCTCACTAATCTGCTTTCGTCATTTAGCCAAGTGTATAAAGCCCAAACAGGCATGCTAAAACTAAATAAAGAAACTCTTGATCTGTATGAACTTGTTAGTGAAACCGTTGAAATGTTCCAATATACAACTCCAACGCACACAATTTCACTTGAGGGGAATATTACCAAACCTATTTCTGTTGACAAAGAAAGAATCCGTCAGGTTCTCATCAACTTACTAATCAATGCAATCAAATATTCACCAAAATCTGATACCATTCGAGTCAACTTTTCGCAAGATGCCAAACATCTCATCGTCAGTGTACAGGATTTCGGTCCGGGAATCCCCATGGCAGTCCAGTCACAAATATTTGAGAGGTTTTTCCGAATCAAAAACAAACAGCAGTACAATGTCAAAGGGTTGGGTTTGGGACTGTATATTGCAATGGAAATTATAAAAGCCCACAAAGGCAAATTGTGGGTTGTAAGCAAAGAAGGCCAAGGAGCAACATTCTCATTTTCTCTACCTGTGAAAAGCCGTTTATAACATTTTATTTTTTATGATAAATACTCTCCAAGTTTTCTCTTCCCCACTTAAGTGATCGCGCCATCCAGATAAGCTCTGTATAGGCACGATTAATGCGACGGACATAGCCTTCATCTTTTATCTCACCTTTTTCATCGAATAAATTCTGAACCTCAGGAAAATACACATCCGCAAAAGTTACGACCAATCCTAACTCCCGAACCGTCGTGGTAAGTGCTTCAATTGCCCGGGCGCCTCCGAAAATGCCATTTGATACGCCGGCAAATGCGACTGGTTTGTGTATATAGTTTTTCAATTCAGAATCCAGCATTCGTTTGAGCGTTGAGGGAAAACTGTGATTGTATTCAGGAGTCACGATAAAAAATCCATCGGCTTTTTCAGTAAGCTCAGTATAGCGGGGATCTTTATTTTCAGGATCATTACCATCATAGGGAAAGTGATAATCGTTCGGATCAACTAAGACAACTTCAATTTCCTCAATAGTCTTGCCTACTTTTTCGACTAATTTCGCAGCTTTAATCGATTGTCTTTTAGGACGTGTCGTTCCCAGAAGTATTGGAATAAAGAGTTTGTCCATACAGGAAATATAACATTCATACACGCTTACTACAAGAGTGATTAATTCTCATACAGGATGTTAACACAATTCTTCAGTCACCATAACATATATCCTCTAGCATGAACAGGTGATTAAAGAAAGGAGGTGTATATATGAACAAAACCACACACAAAGAAGAAACAAAAAAACATACTCATAAAGCAGCTCCACACAAAAAAGCAGCACAAACTGCCAAGAAATCAGGCGGTAAAGGTGGCTCAGCCATGATGGCTGGAGCAGCTGGTGCAGTAGTCGGAGCAGCAATCGGTGGTGCAGCAGGGGCTGCATTGGCTGATGAGAAAACCCGAAAGAATATGGGTAAAACACTCAATGACCTATCAAAAGCTGCAGCGAATGCAGCTGATCATGCTGGAACATTAAGTGAGAAAGCCGGTGATACTGCACGAACTGCAAGAGACAGTATCAGTGAAACATCATCTGACATGCAGGATACTGTTAAAAAAATGGAATCCTAATCTGGTACAATAAGTACCAACTATGCCTGAAAATAGGAAACGATTATGGCTTGTTGCAATATTACTCATTTATGTAGCAATTGCGGTAGCGGGACTTGTCATCGCCTATATGGTGAAAACATATTTCCTCCCGCATACCGCGTCTACGCCACAACCATATATAAGCCAAGTAAAGCAATCATCTACTCCAAAAGGTTGGAAAAAATATGTTAACACGGAGAATAAAATTTCATTTGCTTATCCACCCGATGACAAAATCAAAACTTCATCATTGGGCTTTGGAGTAACAAATATTACATTAACGAATCCTAAAGAGGTTGTAGATTTCCAATTTTTTATTGCCCCCAAATCCATTGCGCAGGCAATTGGACAGGATTTTGATAATTATTATTCCATGGAAAACAACTCCACAAAAACGATTAAAAATCCACTCAGCAAAGATACAACAACGGAAAAATTTACCAAAATCCGTAACAGATCAATAAGCGGACTTGAGGCGCTTGAGTACCAATCAACGGCCTCCAATGCACCTAAAGATGCAAAACCGGCAATCGGGACATTTATTTCAACCGGGGATACATTGATAGTCATTTCAACAAATTCTGAAAACAAAACCCGCCTTGAGGATCTTCTCAATTCATTCAGCTATCAACCATAAGAGGAATTATTCTACTCGCTTCACTTCAATCTTATACTTGGGGAACAAACTTTTTTTCTTTTTATCGTGATCAGGTTCAGTATGAGTTGCTTTTTCAGGTATAAACATACCGGTGAAGAATCCAAACGCACTACCCAATAAGGCGCCGCCGATGACATCACTTGTCCAGTGTTCTCCAAGATAAACACGAGAAACAATCATCGTTGCATCATAGGCAAGAATGATAAGACTCAAGATAAATTTGATGCCAATTCCCCACTTTTTATTTTGCCAGAGTAATATAAGCAAGATCACAGAAATAAACATCGCCCTTCCCGCGTGTCCTGACGGGTAGGAATTTTGTGTACTGACTTCAAATGGTGACATGGGAACCAGATTTATTGTCCTGAGCATAAAATGTGGCGGCGGTCGATGCGAGACAAAAAATTTACCGTATATCTCAATCAAATGAAAAAGAATAAAAAATCCAAAAGCTATGAAACCAGCTCGGAAACGCTTGCCTATAAAAAATATTGCAGCCAGAACTATTGTCATGACCTCAACTTTCCCAATTTCACTTAGAATTGAAAACGGTCCATCAAACCGGTGACTGAGATGATCCTGCAAATGCACTGTGTTATTAAAATCAAAGGTCGTAAAATGATTTTTATGCACGAGATAGGAGAAAAAAATGAATCCAATAAAAAGCACGAGACCGGCGATGAGATAAAATTGACGCTTAGACATCTATATATTATAGCCGATTTCTTTACACTGTGTAAAACTGTCCTTTGACAAGAAACAAAACGTTTTCTATGCTGTAGTTAATGAAAAAGTTAACTAGAAGTAAACGAAAAAACTCACATAAAATACGAAACGCAGGACTGATATTATTTTTTGGCCTTGTGGTTACCGTAATTGCAATTCTTCCTTCGGTGCCGGCAAATAAATTTTCATATGGGGAAACTAATTATGGCATTCAATTTACTCCTGAACCAGCAAGAAGTAGTCTACAACTAGCAACATTTGAACTGACACCTACACCCGCAACGAGCTACACACCTCAGCAGGGATCCCAGATGCAACCAAATACTCCGCAACAACAGGTGCTACAACAACAAATACCTCAACAATCTACTCAACACATTATTCCTAAAAAAACCTGGGGACCCACACCAAAAGGATTTCCAACACCGGTAAAAAGCGGGAAAGCCTGTGTCGGCTATGAAGAAAGCACCAAGCATCCTCCGACAACTTGCAGTTGTCCACAGGTAACAGTTATCTGCAAAAATGGCTCGTCATATCTTTCAAATGGCCAAAAATATGCCGCCAACCCTTGTGGAGACAAACATGCGCATCCTACCAATGGGAGATATTGTCTAGAAAAACCAGTCATTTATTTATATCCTACCAACCCAACTACTGTTGCTGTCCAAGTCGTGAGCACAGGTGCTGTTGTTGTATCAGCTCCTCACTACCCTACTGATGGCTGGCAAAATATTCTTGCCAATCCAAACGGTGAGCTATTCTACCAAGGTAGAGAATACAATGAGCTATTCTACGAAACCTCTGTCACGACCTTTGATAAACCTACAAGCGGTATAATTATCCCGACAAATCAATTACCTACTCAGCTTAACGAAATACTTAATCAATTGGGACTAGTGGGACGAGAGAAGCAAGAATTTATCAGCTTTTGGGTTCCGCAACTAGAAAACTTGCATGCATCTTATATTTACTTCTCAATTCTTGATCAAAAAGAAAAAGCAAAAGTTGATACAGTGAATATTACACCAAAACCTGACACCCAAATTGCCTTTATTGCCTACTTCAAACCTGTTGCTTCGGCCACAAATAATGCAGTGCTGCAACTTCCAGCAAAACCTGAGAGAAAAGGATTTGTGAGCGTTGAATGGGGAGGAGTTTTGGATAAATAAAATTATTTCAAAACAAAGGCAGTAACCATTTGATCAAATTCACTTTCAAGCTTTGTATCTGTAGGATCCTGCTTATAGCCTAATTTCAAAAGATATATACTGTCATTCTTCTGGAAAATATAAACAATTGTATGATATGTCCCTTCGCTGGTAGGATCAATCTTTGCATACTTTTCTGCCGAAACTCCTGAGACAGTAGCATCTTCTTCCGGATAGTTATAGGTAATGTATGGATTTCTAATTGCGCTTAAAGTTGTTTTATTGGCATCGAGGATATCAACGGTCACGTGGTCCATTGTCGATGTCATTTCCGCCTGAGGCGATATATATAACTCCGTTCCTGTACCGTCTGCTCTGAGAGCTGATACAGGCGGCTGCCATCCATCTGGATAATAGAGTATGTAATTATCTCCCTCATATGCAACGAGTCCATTTATAGCAGTATTCTTTATGGTAGTATTTTGAGATGGCTTTGGAGAGGAGGTTACAAATCCTACAAAGAAAGCAATAATTGCTAATAAAACTACTGCACAAATACCTATACTAACTACTCGACGATCAATCATATTTTTAGTATAGCAATAAGACAAGTGTGCGCAAGAGTGTTTTATAGTTGAACTGTACCTATTTTTGAGGGTCAACAGTTCCCCGTAAAAAAACAGCGTTAGAATTTATTTTTATTTACGAGTATCAGACTCTGACTTTCTACCTGAAAAAGCAGCTACTCTTTCTGTAAATATTGTATTAATTAGTGCAGGATCTTCTACGGGTCCAGGTGCTAACCCTACTGTCGCTCCATCTATTAAAACAGCCTCACCTTTATTTACTTGGCCAGGAGTAATCATAGCTGCAACTTCTTTCTCACGTCCATGAGGAACCTTAAAATAATATACTGGATGCAATCTACCTGAATTATCAGCTGCTTCTCTTATAACCAAACCCGCTGGTTTTGTCAGCCCAAGTGGAGCGATTCCTGCAAGTTGTTTTTCAAATAGTCCGCGTTGCCCAGGAAATGGCCCAGTTAATCCTCGCGGATCTGGTCCTACAGCGCCTACTATCACTTTTCTTGCCGGGCTAGGAACAAGTGAAAGATGATCTCTCCCTCTTGTACCCTCAGGTCCTGGTGCTCCTCTTTGTGCTGGAGCAAGATCTGGTCGTGCTGCCATAAATTTTTACCTCAGATACGTAGTATACTCGCTTACACAATTCTTACTTGACCAAAACCTGACAAAAGATGAGGCTAAATTTGGGATAATTTCACATTTAAAACACTGTTGCATTGAATATTCAATGCAAATTAGAATTTGAAAATTTATTAGCTCAAATCGAGGCTTTTGAGGTATTTGATGAATTCTTCTCGGATGTCTGGATGTTTGAGGGCAAATGCTATGACAGTCTTGAGATATTCCACTTTGTTGCCTGTGTCATAATAATGACCGTTCTCGACTTCACACGCATAGACCGGATAGCCTGTCTTTATGAGTTCGTCAATTGCTTCCGGAAGATAGATTTCTCCACCGGTTCCGGGCTTTTGGTTACGAAGTATGTCAAAAATTTCAGGCGGCAAAATATATGCTCCGTGTGTTGCGAGATCTGATGGTGCTTTATCGGGATCTGGTTTCTCAACAATCTTTTTAATCTTATACACATTCCCCTCAACAGACTCAACTTCAGCTATACCATACCGCTTGAGATCTTCTTTGTGCTGAATTCTGACGCCTGAAATCACAGCACCGCCGTATTTGGCATGGACATCAATCATCTGAGAAAGTCGAGGTGGTTCACTGTAGATAAATTCATCTCCCCACAGAACCGCAAAAAATTCATTATCAATAACCGATTCTGCTGAAAGAACAGGCGTGCCATTTCCGTACATACCTTTCTGTCTGATGTAAATAAAATTCGCCATCTCAGAAATTGCCTGGACCTGTTTGAGGAGTTCGTCTTTGTGCCCTTCCTGCAAATTCTTGATCAGATCCTGATTGGGGAAATCAAAATGATCTTCAATAGCACGCTTAAGTGCACCGGTGACGATAACGATATCTTCAATACCTGACTGCACAGCTTCCTCAACGACATACTGGATAACTGGTTTGTCCACAACTGGAAGCATTTCTTTAGGCATTGCTTTTGTCTGAGGAAGAAAACGGGTCCCAAAACCCGCTGCCGGTATAACTGCTTTTCGTATCTTTCTAGCCATATTGGAATAATAACAGATCAATTTCCGGACGTAAAGTAGAAGTTTATAAATCTGCGTGCCTAAAACAGTGATAAAAAAAGTGTACAAATTTTACGACAAAATATGTGCTAAATTCTTACAATGATTGACAAGTTTAGCCACTATAGTCTACAATTATAATCTGTCGACATTTTATGACAACATTATTTGTCAGGTAATGGTCAAGTAAGAAATCAGTAAGAAGTTATAATACAATGGGCTGCATAATGCCAGCCCGCGAAAGGTTTAATTATGCCAGGAAAAGAAGCACTTGCAGAAGCACCAGCAGGTGGCAAGACCAGAAAACGTGTTGTTGTCATGGTAGATGCTCTTCAAGGAGCTCCGGGACGACTACCTAACAGAACAGCTAGCATGTTTGCACCCTTTGCAGAACGACCATCAGGAGTGGTACCTGTAAATGATATCGCAATAGCTCGTGCTGCTGTAATGGGAGCCCCTATTAGTCCTCGAGAAATCGGTCCTGGATCTGATGGTACACCAGCTTATAAACATCTTTATGTGGCAGAAGAAACAGGTGAACCAGAAGAACGCTTCGTCATAACAGGTACTAATGGTCAAAGACAAGAGACGACTGGTCTGTTGGTTGCAGAACTGGCAATGCCTCAGGATGTAGTATCGAATGGTACCGATGCACGTTTAACAAAACTTTTCGGACCGCCATTAAGTCTAAGTCCCTACTCTGTTCGTCATAAACCAACCTCAAAAGGCCTTGCAGTTGCCGAAGTTGATCGTGACAGACAAGTACGCGTACATGTACGAGAAGGTTCTGTTGTTGCTGACCCTCTCCCCTTAGAACGTGGAACAATTTTGGTAGCCAAACAAGTACCTGAAGAAGCAGCAATCGCAATGAGAAGAGAAAAACCTGGAATTATTGATGCAATAAGACCTGGAAGACATGTGGAACCAAATCAACCTGAAGTAACCGAACAAAGATATAAAATAAATAAATTGGACGATCTTGTTGAACATGCTGATAAGTATATGCGTCAGCAAAATACGAAACGACATGTTTCCAGAGATTATCCACAAAAACCAATAGGCCTTGAGCAAGCTATCAGACACGTTATGGAGAGACTCAGTTCACCTGAACCGATTAGTGATATTGAGATAAACCGAAGACGAGCTGCTGATATTCCAAGTAATGTTAATCCTGTTACTCTCTATCGTACATTTGCCGATCAGGCAGATCCTGATATTGCCGAGGTACTCGATAGATGGGTAGAGAGAAGAATTGTTGAAGACGGCGCAGATGCATATAAGATTCACTATGAGGGCATCATACGTATTGCGACTGATCGATGGCGGGAACGAGAAACTATGAGAAAGGCCACAAGAAGTGAACTCACACCGCCTGCAAAGCAAAACGGCAACCCTGTTGCTTTAACTAGGGGTGAAAAGAATATCGGAGATGGAGTTATACAAAATGGAACATATATGAGAAGAGCACCGGGTTACAGAGAACATTTTGGGAATTCTGGT
Organism: uncultured Gammaproteobacteria bacterium; assembly: GCA_964540055.1. Lineage (GTDB taxonomy): Bacteria > Patescibacteriota > Microgenomatia > Levybacterales > UBA12049 > JACDET01. The sequence continues at coordinate 30,904 of CAZILC010000019.1, forward strand.
GTTCCCGTAGATCCGGTAGACAAATCCATTCCGAAACATGTTGCTGGAGAAACTAATTTCTTAACAAAAACTGCATTACTGTCAACTGCTCGTGAACGAGTTGCAGCAATGACACCGGGAGATTGGGTTAGAATGACAGGCAGAAGCTTCCGTGACATATTGCATCCTGAGCAAGCATTTCACTCTCCGACAACAATAAACTTAGACAGAGGATATAGAGTAACGTTTGTAGAACTTCAACAAATGGAAGAAACAGGAAGAGCACAATTAGCACGTGTAGAAATAGAGGTAGATGGACACAAAGTGCAGGGATTAGTGCTTCCTGAACGATTTGCGAACTATGGCAGAAGCATCAGACCATAATTACTATAATCATTAAACTTCTTGACATCTCCCCTCGCAAACTCTACACTACACACATCCCAAAAATATTATGTGCGGTATATTTGGTTATGTTGGCAAAAGAGATAATGCATCAGAAATCGTTTTTGACGGGCTTAAAACGCTGGAATACCGCGGGTATGATTCCTGGGGAATAGCGATTAAGGATCAAGAAAAAGACAGCAAAAGTCACGGCAAATTACTCTCGGAAAAAGAAGTCGGCAAATTGCCTGACTCATTCCCCCACACAGCAATTCTCAAGCATAAAACAAATCTTGCAATTGGTCACACACGCTGGGCAACGCATGGCGGCGTGACTGTTGCAAATGCCCATCCCCATCTGGATTGTGACCAAAATATTGCAGTTGTCCATAATGGCATCATTGAAAACTTTCAGGAATTAAGAAATCAGCTGATTGCGCAAGGTCATAAATTCCATTCCGAAACTGACAGCGAGGTTCTTCCACATCTGATCGAGCAGCAAATGAAGGATGGCAAAGGATTTGCAACTGCGGTTCGAGATACCTTTACAATGCTTAAAGGAATGAATGCAATTGTCGTTGCTTATGCTCCTTCAAAAGAAATCATTGCGGCAAAAAACGGCTCACCTCTCGCAGTCGGGATTGGCAAAGATGAATTACTCATCGCTTCAGACGCTGCTGGTATTTCGAAATTTACCAAAGACGTTATTTTTCTTGGTGATCATCAAATGGTTATTCTTGGCGATGGAGTCAAACTCCTTGAGCTCCCCGATGGTAAGGAAATAAAACCTGAGATAACCAAACTAACCTGGCAGTTCGAAGATTCAAATAAAGGTGATTATCCTCATTTTTTCATTAAAGAAATCCATGAAGAACCCAAAGTTATTAAGAATATTGCACTAAACGGCGTACCAAACGCGGAAAAATTTGCCGATCTTATTAAAAATGCTTACGGAACATTCCTCATCGCCTGCGGTTCAGCGTCTTATGCCGCAGTCGGCGCAACTTATCTTTTCTCCAAAATAGCAAAAAAACACGTCAATTTTGCCGTCGGATCCGAATTTAAATACATCGAAGATTTTGTAAAGCCAAAGACGCTTGTCATCCCCATCTCACAATCTGGTGAATCAATCGATGTCATTGAACCGACAACCAAAGCGAAAAAAGAGAAAGGCGCGCACATTGCCTCAATAGTGAATGTGTTGGGTTCTACTTTATACAGATTATCAGACATTAATTTCCTGCTTGAAACAGGTCCTGAAAAAGCTGTGGTCGCGACCAAAAGTTTCATCGCTATGATGGCCGTAATCTTTCTTATTGCCTACACGCTTGCCAACCGGACAAAAGAAGCGCAACAACTGCTTATGAAAGCAGCGGAAAATACAACAAAAATTCTTGAAGAGGACTATATTAAGCAAGTCAAAGCTGTTGCCGAGACCTTAAAACATAAGGAACATATTTATATTATTGGTCGGGGTGTTTCCTACACCGCGGCACTTGAAGCAACACTTAAAATTAAAGAAGCAACATATATCCACTCCGAAGCTTTCCCGGGAGGAGAACTCAAGCATGGTGTTATCGCCCTTATTGAAAAAGGGACACCGTGTATTGTCTTCGCGCCAAATGATGAAACGTATGAAGAAATTGTTTCAAACGCTCAGGAAATTAAAGCACGTGGCGGGTTTATAATCGGAATCGGTCCTAAAAACAACAACGTCTTTGATGAATTTTTACCAACAGAAGATATCGAAGAGGCCA
>CAZILC010000020.1:0-31964 GCA_964540055.1 uncultured Gammaproteobacteria bacterium
GCTCCGCGACTAGGACTCGAACCTAGAACCTCGAAGTTACTATATGGACTATCTCATCACCATACCTTTCGGCTTAGGTGGTGGGCGCTAAACGGTGTAATCACCTAGTCTCTGCACCTTTCCCGAATTAATCGGGACTTGGCTCAGGATTATTCTTCGAAACGTCTCCTGAATTCACCCACTTATCATCCTGATATTTCTATCAAGAGCTGCTAACACAGCTTCTTGCTCTACCATTGAGCTATCGCGGAATAGTAACGGTTATTCTATCACCAAATGTAGCATAAATCCAGCCATTATTTTTCTGTGGGTTATTGAATCACTAAAACGGATTGTAAACACGCCATATTTATGAATATATGATCTTTATTTTAGGTGCGACGATAACAAGGTAATATCTTACACAATTCTTAATTGACACGAAAGACATTTTTCATTATTCTCTTTAATGCCATGTTAACAAATTCGCCAATATGTCCTACGCTTCCAACAACTGATTTACAAAGATCCAAAGAGTTTTATGTCAACAAACTAGGACTTTCTGTTGAGAAAGAATCCGAACAAGGCATTTTTTATAAAGCTGGTGGGAACACAAAACTTTATATTTACAAAAGACCTCCTTCCCCCGCTGAACACACACTTGCTGCATTTGATGTTGAAGATATTGAAGCAACCATTGATGAATTGACACAAAAAGGAGTTACTTTTGAACAGTATGACTTCCCAGGACTTAAGACCAATGAAAAAGGTATTGCTGATTCTGTTGAAGAAGGTATCCGTGGTGCATGGTTTAAAGATCCTGATGGCAACATCCTCGCACTATCCCAACAAACAGCATAATTCCCGAAGATTAAACGAATTATTACCGAAGCCCTATACGAGATAATCCCGCAATTTATTTCCGCGAGATGGATGACGGAGCTTACGAAGTGCTTTTGCTTCAATCTGTCGGATACGTTCGCGTGTAACTTGGAACATTCTGCCGACTTCTTCAAGGGTTTTTGGACGTCCATCATCAAGTCCAAATCTTTCTTTCAAAACACGTCGCTCACGATCAGAGAGCGTTCCTAAAACCTGATCAACTTGTTCTTTCAATAATTCTCTTGATGCAGAATCAAAAAGTGTTGGTGCTGACACGTCATGAATGAAGTCACCAAGTCTACTGTCTTCCTCATCTCCAACAGGTGCTTCAAGACTTGCCGGATTCTGAGAAATTTTAATAATTTCAAGCGCTTTATCTGGTTCAATTCCCAATACATTTGCAACTTCCTCTGGAGTTGGCTCGCGACCAAGTTCCTGCATCAATCTTCTTTGAGAGCGAAGGAAACGATTGATATTCTCAACCATATGGACCGGAATACGAATAGTTCTTGCCTGATCAGCAATAGCACGGGTTACAGATTGTCGAATCCACCACGTCGCATAGGTAGAAAACTTGTAACCGCGGCGCCAGTCATATTTCTCAACTGCACGAATCAAACCCTGATTTCCTTCCTGAATTAAATCAAGCAAAGATAATCCGCGTCCAATATATTTTTTGGCGATGGAAACTACGAGACGTAAATTAGAGTTAATAAGCTTCTGCTTAGCTGTCATGTCACCTTTTTCAACACGTTTTGCCAGATCAATTTCTTCATCAAAGGTGAGTAGTGGAATTCTTCCAATTTCTTTCAAATACATTCTGACCGGATCCGAGACTGATCCTTCGGTCAAAACAGTGAGTGCTTCAAGCTCTTTTTCAAGATCTTCAATGGGTTTCTGGTCATCCTGCTGCTGCGCGACAGATTCAAATACGTCAACACTTGAACGCATAAGCTTGTCATATAAGGAATCAAGATCCTCAATATGATCCTCAGGTTTGGAGTAAATTCCGAGGATCTCATCTTGTGTGATATAACCACGCTTTTTAGCCGACGTAACCACATCGGTCAATAATGGAGATAATTTTTGGGACATGGATACTATTGTAACACATTTTAGCGCTCATGCAAACTCTACAGTGAGTTAACGTTTACAAATTATTCAATGCGGGATGTAAATTCCGAATACTTTTTTCGGAGTGCTGTAGCAGCATCTTCCAGCCCCTGAGATTCTTTTTGTTGAATTTCCTCAGCCAAATCTTTTAATTTCTTTTGAATATAAATCCTTTTGAGCTGTTGTGCAGTCTTTTTTATTTCTTCATCTGCGTGCTTGATCTCGGCAAATTGAGGTAAAGACACAAGAAAACTCGTGTCATATGCAGCTACTAGTTCTTGCGGTAAGCCATTCCCAAACGAGCCGCTGTCAAAGCCTTCTTGCCGTTCAAAATGTGACAATAAATGATCCATAATCTTGTGATACGCCCGCTCTTTAGGCATAACTTCTGATAACACCTGCATAGCATTGGACAATGCTCTCCTCGGACTTTCATTTTGGATGATAAGAGCCAATAAATATTCTTCCAGCATCTCTTCTTTGCTTCGTTTTTGTTTGACCGCAGCTTGTTGGATCTGGACAGCTCGAGGCATACGTATTTTATCCAGTTCTTTAACAATACTTTCGTAGGACGTATCAAGCTCATTACTTATCTTCTTAATATAGTGCTCTTTAATAATTTCATTTTTAATTGGTGCAATTATCTGCAATAACTGATCCGCAAATTCCTTTTTCCCTGAAACAGTTGCTATATCAACGGATGCAAGGGTCTTTTCAAATAAATAATCATAGATACCAATATCCTCTCTTGCAGCTTTTTTAAAGAGGCCTGGTTCTTTTTGCAAAGCTTCATCGGGATCTTTGCCACCGGGGATTTCAATGACAGTTGGCGTCAAACCTTTCTTCTCAACGACAGCAAGACTTCTCTTGATAGCCTCCTGCCCTGCTTTATCCCCATCAAAACAAAAGGTAATCTTTTGAGCAAACCGTCCGAGTAAATTTACCTGCGCTTCAGTGAGTGCTGTACCTTTCACAGCAACTACATTACCAATCCCATTTTCAAAACAAGCTATAACATCAAATTCTCCTTCTACAATTATTACCTGATTCTCTCGACGGATGGCATCCTTGGTAATATTCAAACCATAAAACTGTTCGCCTTTATGATAAATCAACGTCTCACGGGTATTAATATATTTAGAAGTTGTCGTAGTGTTATCCAAAATTCTTCCTGCAAATCCAACGACATTATCCCGATGGTCGATTAGCGGAAACATGAGTCTTCCCCTAAAAAAATCTACGGTATCGTACCCCTTCTGGAATGCCACCCCAGACGCCACCAGATCCTCTCTGACGAATTTTTTCTTTGAAAGTAAGTATTTGGTCAATGCATTACGACTTGGTGCAAATCCCAAGCGGAAAGTATCAATAATTTTATCGCTGACTCCCCGGTTTTTCAGATAATCCAGAGCATTTTTGCCAGCAGGATGCTGAGTTAGGACATAATGATAATATTCCTTTGTCAGACTGTTAATTTGATAGAGACGTTCTTTTTGTGTTGCTAATCCGGTATTCTTCTCATGAGACTCAAGTTCAATTCCAACACGTTTGGCGAGTGTTCTTAGTGCTTCGGGAAATTCCAAACGTTCGTATTCCATAAGAAACGTATATATATCCCCTCCTCTGCCGCAGCCGAAGCAATGCCAAATTTGCCGCTCAGGGGACACAACAAAAGAGGGAGTGTTTTCACCATGAAACGGACAATTAGCTTTAAAATTTCTTCCAGTTTTTTTTAATGGGATAAACTCCGAGATAAAGGCGACAATATCTATTTTTTCACGAATTTGGGCGACTTGATCCATACGGGGTTATTGTAGCATGCTGAAGCAAAACGGCAAGTAAACTTTATAATTCTTTTCCTTTTTCCCAATACTGCATAAACAAACCATGCATCAATTGACCAAGGGGTGCATATTCAAAACGGATTCCTGTGCTTTTAATGTAGTTATTGGGATCATAAGACATTACATATGCAATTTTGCGATCGAAAAGCATAATTCTTAAATTGACTGGTTTATAGACACGGACCTGTTCTCCCATGTTTCTACGTGCCTGCAAGAATTTCTCATTCTCATGTGTTCTATTTTGAAAAAGACTTCTGATAACGACACCCTTATCCAATAATTTCTTTTGTGCCAGGATAACTTCGGCAGGCACTTCATCTCCTGAGACTAAAAGATTTAACTCTTTTTCAACCTTTGCAAAGTCCGGCAGCATCTTTTCAAACATATCTTCTCGGCTTTCAATAAAGCTTGTTTGTAATTCTCCTGAAGAAAAATTTCCCGAGTTATTCTGACTAGTAAGAAACGCCTTCAGAAACCATTCCCGCTGCATCAAAGCAAAAGTCTCAACAGAATCACTAACAGGCTGAGCCTGAAACAATGCAGGACGCTTGCCTATCTGATCAACACATCCCATGGATTTTAATTGATCAACTGATCGATACACTGCATGAGGAAAAATATTAAGCTCTTTCCCAATTTGCTCAGCACTTAACGCTCCTTTTTTAAGAAGAAGCGAATAAATATCTTTCGTTTGATTTGGTAAGGGTGATTTAACTAGCATAGTCATATTTTAACATTTTTTTGTTAAAAACTCATCCTCTTTTACTATCGTGCCATGAGTAATACCTATATAAAACATTTTAAGCAGATTTCTTTCAAAGATTTGCCCCAGGTAGGAGGAAAAGCGGCATCTCTTGGAGAAATACTACAACAAAAATTTCCTGTTCCTGATGGTTTTGTTATAACTACCAGAGCACATAAAAACTTTAATAAACAAATTACTCCAAGCATTAAAAAAGCCATTCTCCATGCTTTTGAAAAATTAAACGTCGACTCTGTGGCAGTTCGATCTTCCTCAGTTACAGAAGACTCATTACAAGCCTCGTGGGCAGGTCAATTAGAAAGTTATCTTTATGTAGATAAAGAACATCTAATTGGGGCAATCCATAAATGCTGGGAATCAATACATGCGACTAAAGCAATAACATATGCAAAACAACATGAAATTCCGGAGTCTAAACTTGCAATCGCTGTAATAGTGCAAAAAATGGTTAAAAGTGATTTTGCAGGTGTGATGTTTACTGTAAATCCCGTAACGAATAATTACAAAAGTATTGTAATTGAATCGTGCATAGGGCTGGGAGAACTTCTAGTCCAGGGGGAAGTAACTCCTGACGAATATGGTATCGACAAACAAACGTTACAGTTACGCACCTTCAAACAAGGGAATCAACGATTCATGCTGCGTCACGAAAAAGGTAAAACAGTAAAAGTCCCTATATCGCATGCCCTATTAAGGAAACGTGTTTTACAAGAGAATCTGATAAAAAGATTAGCCGCTATGGGAAAAAATATTGAAGCATATTATCACTTCCCACAGGATATTGAATGGGCAATTGAAAACGAAAAAATATATATCGTTCAAAGTCGTCCTATCACCACCTTACGCAATGAAAAGTAAAACCAAACATACTATGAAATACGCTCTAACAGCCAAACATTCACTTCTTTTTTGCGATTTAATCCTTTGTGCAGTTGCCGGTACCAAATATTTCAAAAAGTCGCTAGATATCAACTATAAAATTTCTGAATCTTTAATACGGGATCATGCTGTATTCTGGAACTACAACAATGACTCGAACTATAACGATGCTCTGTTAAAAAACAAAACACTTAACGAAGCTGTCAATCATTATATATCTTCACTTATTTCTGCAACATCTCATCTTGAAACAACTGCGCAAGAAATTTCAGATTCAGGGAAGATGTGTCATGAAAACAAACGAATCCTAGCCAAATTATTTACTAAGTATTACCATGCATACCTTCTCAACATGCCATTTCTTTATTCGTATTGGAATACCGAACATCTCATAATTACCCAGTTACAAACGGACTTCCAAGCCATTTATGGTAGTAAATCTGAAGCAATCCTCAGGCAATTATTGATTCCTGCGCATCCAACATATTTTGAAAAAGAAAAAAAACATATGAAAAAAATAACTACTTATATTTCAGGAAATAACAATCTAAAGTCTAAAATCATTGCTAACAAGCCTATCACAGATCCGTATTGTAAATTCCTAATCTACGAACATCTAGCTCATTTTGCTTTTACTTCAACAGCGTTTTATTTGGGTAAGCCTTTAGATGAAAAAGCTATTATCGAACGGCTCAAAACTGCACTGGAGGATTCAATAGTAAATGAAAAAACAGCAAACACGAGAGAGAAGCAACTACAAAAACTTGATGCGTATCAGGAAGTTAAAGAACGACTTCTAATTGCCTGCGAATTTTTATATTGGAAAAATCAGCGCTTAGACATATTATTTAAATCTGACTTTCTTATCAATCCTCTCCTTCAAACAATTGCCTCACTCATGGGCCTTTCCTTTCTGCAACTTGTATATATGAGATACAGTGAAATTAATGCATGGTTCCGCACAGGTAATTTGCCGTATAAAAAAGACCTCAACAATAGAATACAAAGCTACACAATGTATTTAAAAGATGGAAAAATTACTGTTCTGACAGATAGAAAAAAATATCCCAAACTTGCGAATGAACAAAAAACTCTTATTTCACATGCTCAAAAACAATTTACAGGCACAGTTGCCTACAGAGGGGAAATAACAGGTCGTGTACGTTTGGTATTTTTCTCAGAAGATAATATTCGTGTCAAAAAAGGAGAAATTCTTGTAACTACTATGACTCGTCCGGATATGATACTTGGCATGGAAAAGGCTGCAGCATTTATTACAGATCATGGAGGAATGCTTTCTCATGCAGCAATAATTGCTAGAGAAATGCGCAAACCTTGTATTGTCGGAACACATTTTGCTACACAGGTATTAAAAGATGGGGATCTTGTGGAAGTGGATGCAGTTAAAGGACTTGTGAAGCTTCTTAAATAAACAAAAAGATCCGTTTTTTAGGCAGATCTTTTTGTTTTTGTTTTGAATGTTTTAAGATGATAAACATTTTGTGACATTTACCGTCTCTTGCATTCGTAAATATATATTTTATGCAAATATATATTTTTTTTATTTCCTTTAAAAATTAATGTATCTAGAATGAATATTCTTAAAGTAATTCTTCCCCATGCATAGGGTCGACTCCTATAGCATAATACTATTTTTCAGTGTTTGTCAAGTGTTTTGGAAAAAAAGCCATTTAACAAGCATAATCTCCTCGTGTGTTAGGGAATATGGGACTCTTTACTACCCATTTTGTGAGTCTTTAATCATTTTATTTATTTTTAAAAGATCGTAAAAGCTCTTCTATTATCTATGCTATGATAGTAGTATGCTGCCAATTCCTACAATGCTTTATCTTTCCAGATCACAAGACAAAACTATTTTTCCGGCAACAGGTACGTTTATTGCCAGTCAGAATCCATGCCAATGTGGATATCTTGGGGATAAGTCATATATGTATAGAGACAGTGCGCTACAAATCTCCCCGTATAAGAAAAAAATCTCCGGGCCTCTTTTTGATAGGAGTACTATTCACCTTGCTGTACCCGCAGTCACCTTTGAAATATTGCCTGAACAAGCTATGAATAATGTGGAAAATTCTACAACCGTACGATCGCGAGCAGTACCGAAGCGACTAAAAGGAGTATTGTAAGCCATACTATGATTCACGGTTTAACACAACACGAAGTACTTGAACAAACAAAAAAATACGGGAATAACTCGATAGCCACGGAATCGAACTTTTCCGCTTTTAGTCTTTTCCTCTCACAATTTCCCACTATCATCAATGCAATTCTCTTTATTGCAGGCACGGCTTCCCTCCTTATTCACGATATTCTGGATGCATTCTTTATTTTTATCATTATCATTATAAATGGCTGTTTTGGTTTTGCTCAGGAATACCGCGCAGAAAAAGAATTAGAAAAGCTTAAAACATATACCGCACCTGAGGCACTCGTTTTGAGAGATGGGAAAGAGGCAATTATTCTTGCCGAACAACTTGTTCCTAAAGACATAGTCATTTTAAATGAAGGCGACAGGATTCCTGCAGATGGTATGTTGTTGGATGGAACTGAACTTGAGATTGATGAATCAGTACTCACCGGTGAATCACTTGCTGTTGTTAAAAAGAAATCTGATGAATTATTGCTGGGAACTCTGGTTCTCAAAGGTAACGGTATGATGGAAATTACCAAAACCGGCTTGCAGACAAAATTTGGCAAAATCGCCTCAACCCTTGGTAAGATCAAAACAGATAAAGCTCCCTTGCAAAAAAACCTCGATCAGTTAGGGAAAATGCTCTCCTATGTTGCAATCATAATCGGACTTCTCATTATTCCCATTGGAATTTTTTCAGGACAAGAGCTCATTCCCCTTATACTAGTCAGCGCAAGTATCGCAATTGCTGCAATCCCCGAAAGTCTTCCTGCAATTGTTACGATAGCGTTTGCAGTTGGTACGAACCGCATGGCCAAAAATCATGCAATTGTCCGCAAGATGAGCGCTATTGAGACTTTAGGCTCTGTGCAGATAATTTTATCCGACAAAACCGGAACAATCACACAAAATATCATGCGGGTAAAAAAATATTGGCTTAAAGATGAAAAGAATTTACCTACGTTAATCACGGCTTGTTTACTTGGAAATACAGCAACACTCGTTGAGAAGGGTGATGAAAAAGACTTTGAAATTGTTGGAGACGAGACTGATGGAGCCTTATTATTATGGGCGAACGGACAAAAAAACGTTACTAACGTTAAGCTAGATGAAAAAAATGTTAAAGAGTATGCATTCGATCCTGAAACAAAAACAGTAACAACCGTTTGGAATAATTCTATGGGTAAAACTGTATTCGTCCGTGGAGCACCTGAAGTAATTCTTGCCAAAAGTAATGTATCCAGACATGAACGTGAACAAGTTGAAAAGGAATATCAAAAACTGGCAAAAGAAGAACTACGGATAATTGCTTTCGGTACTAGAAAAAGTACACAATCCGGCGAGTTGACGCGTGAAGAACTTGAACAAAATCTCACATTCCTTGGCTTCGTTGCTGTTTATGATCCACCGCGAGCAGAGGTAGCAGAAGCAGTACGCAAATCCAAAGCAGCAGGTATTCAGGCAATTATGGTCACGGGTGATAGTGAATTTACTGCGCTCAGTCTCGCAAAAGAAGTAGGACTTATTTCACAGGATGAAGATGTAGTGACGGGTGAAGAACTCGATAAAATGAATGATGAAGAAATTGGAAAAATTATTTTCAATACCCGTGTATTTGCTAGAACACAACCTGAACATAAATTGCGTTTGGTTACCGTTCTTAAACAGCTTGGAATTATTGTTGGAGTAACCGGTGATGGCGTAAACGATTCCCTTGCACTCAAACGTGCCGATGTGGGCGTTGCTATGGGTAATGGCGGTACCGATGTGGCAAAAGAAGCTGCGGATATTGTGCTGTCAGATAATAATTTTGCTACACTCATCAAAGCAATTGAAGAAGGCCGTATTATTTATAAAAATATCTTAAATGCGACATTGTATCTGATCTCAGGCAATTTAGCAGAAATCTCACTAGTTTTTTTTGCAACATTACTCCATTTACCTTTTATCCTATTGCCTACGCAAATCTTATGGATGAATTTAGTCACTGATAGCCTGCCAGCAATTGCACTCGCAACGGGAAATAAAAATGGTTCTGAATTATTTAAAAAACCAAGAAATCCACAAGGATCCTTTTTAGACAGAGATAACATCTTACTAATCATTCTCATAGGATTGTCCATCTCGACAATTCTTCTTGGTCTTTTTATCTTTCTATTAAACAGAGTTCCTGAGGCAGTTGCACGTACAGTAGTTTTTGACTTACTGATATTTTTTCACATGGGGCTCGTCATTGTCTTGGGATGGAACTCAATAAGAAGAGGCCATCTTCTCCTTATTTTCTCAGTTCTGCTTATTATTTTCCTTCAGCTTTTGATTACCTTCGTTCCTGCTTTTCAAACAATATTTCACTTACAAATCTAGAAGGACTTACCAACTCCCTCCACCACCGCCACCAAATCCTCCACCCGATGAACCGCCGGAAAATCCTCCACCTTTTGATGGTGTTGAAGCAATTGCAGAGGAAAAGGAACTGGAAAAATTATTCAAACTGCCGATAAAAACACCTGTCGTAAATGGATGCGTGCCATAATACCAATCAGGCTGCGTCGGCTTTATTCCCATCTTATCCATCTGTTTTGCAAATTTCTTTGTAAGGCCAAACACAATTGCATAAGGCAGTACTTCATTAAACATATTCTCCTTCTCAAAATACTGCTGGCGATACTTTTCCGCTTTATCGATAAACAAGTAATATCCTTTTGCACGTCTGTATAATTCTCGTCCATATGCAGTTTTTCTAGGCATAAATCGTAGGACTAACAATAAAAGTAAGCCACTTGCAACTAATCCTATCCCTATCGAGCCGAATAAAAAGACAGGTAATTTATAACCAGCAAACAGCAAAGCCACACCTGAGGCCATACAAAAAATTGCTACCACACGATACTTATTGCGTGTTTCCTCAGGATCAAAAGGAAAAAGTTCCTTAGCAACCACATCAGAATAGAGTGATTGCTTTACCTCGGCAAGATCATCGTAAAATGTTGTTTTCAAACTGGACAGTGTTACTTGATTACCGTTCTCAAATAACTTATCCAACAACAATTGCTCGTAAGCTGCTAAAGGAATTTGACGTAACTTTTTCGTTGGAGTAGTTTGCGTTAATGTGTAATCCACCTTTCCAAATAACCATTTCTTCGGTACTTCGGTAATAGTAAGATATCCACGTGCTGCCAAATCAATTATCGTTGCAGTCACATCAAGCGTATCGGCACGCTCATCCATCAAAACACCAATTTCTGCCGGTCTGAGATTTTCAGGAGGAGTAAATTCTACAGAAATTGTCTCATGAGCTCCAATCGGTTTCATCGTGCCTGTTTGCTCTTTGGTGCCAAAAAGATTCCCGGCAAACCAATAATCCCGCCCATATCTAAACCACCGATATCCGATTAGGAGTACTCCCGCTAGCAATGTAGCCACTGTTGTTAGCACTGAAGGTAATGCAACCAACTTTTCCCAATAAGATTGTGGGGGCTTTGCAGTAAGAAGCGGCACCAACCCTTTGTTGTAGCCCACTACAACCGTCAACCCCTCCGATTCTGCTAACGAATTTGTTGTTGTAAAAGTTGCAACTTGCGGAGATACACTATTTGACTGACAGGGAGTTTGAGAATCGGAAAAGCCTTCAAAACAGGTTATTTTAGTTATGCCCGAAGCAGGCAAAGTTACTGTTGCTTGAGCCTTTTGAATCGTAACCTGCCAATCATTACCCGTTACATTCCAATAAAGTTCATCATGATCACTAAAGCCTCGCAACACACCTGTTACGGTATACATGATTGTATACTCATTTCTGCCTGTTATAGTCCTGTCCGGATCTCCTATTTTAATTTCTTCATAACCATTAGTTTCAGATGTTTCATAATGCGCATGGGATTTATTTTGAAGTACATCTGTTATAGCTATCTGCGTATATGTCTGCTTTCCGCCTGATTCATAGAGATAAGGGATGTCACGATAAATACCATGCTTTGGTGTGTCTTTAAAGTCCACTGCTATTGTCTCGACAACTCTGACAACTCCGGATTGCTGAATAGCGATATTGGAATTAAAATTTTCAATCACCCAGCTGTCATCGGCATGAGCAATTGATGGAGTAAAGAAGAAGACGAGAGATAAAAAAATGAAAAGTATCCGTTTCATTTCTTCAATTATAACAGAGGTCAATTTTAGTTAGAGAAATGCCCGAATGGATAATCTTGCGCCGATTGGTTTTGTATATTTCCATTTCTGATTAATTGCATATACCACCTGAACCACAATTTCCCCAATTTTCTCCTCCCCATTTTTCTTCCTCTTCTTACTGAGGCAAATAAACGAATTCTGGCATACATATGATACTTGGCGCCATTTTCAATTGAACGCAATCCATAATCTATATCTTCAGCATAAAAAAGTTTCTCATTAAATCCTCCAACCTGTCTGTGATTTTCTTTCGTTGTAATCAGACACATGCCTGTAACAAGCGGTTTAAATTTCCCCACTAATAGGAAAAAATTGTAAGCTATTGTTACCATCGTATAGTCAACAATCGTACCATCTTGTGGAAGTATAAGCGGAAGACCTACAAATAATTTTTCATTTGGATTTATTTTCCCAGCTACTTTTTCAAGAAAGTTTTCAGGAACAACAGTATCCGCGTCCAGAAAAATAAAATAATCATATTTTGCTTTTTTAGCACCACCATTGCGTTGCTTGGATACTCCTCTATCGCTCGTGATTACTGATAAGTCCGGAAGCTTACTTTTAAACACCTCTGCAACCTTTTTTGTTTTATCAGCTGATTTTCCATCAACAACTATGACTTCCCACTTCCCATGATATTTCTGCTTGGTCAAAGAGGTAAGTAAATGAGGCAAAAATTTTGCTTCATTTAATGTCGGAATGATAATCGAAAGCCCACTTATCATCAAACGCATTATAACAGCTTTTGTTGTTTGCTTAAGTCTTGAGGATAGGAAATGCCAATATGTATATAGGCAGCTTCTGTTGCTACTCTGCCACGAGAGGTTCTTTTGAGAAATCCTAATTGCAACAAATATGGCTCGACCAGATCTTCAAGAGTTCCGGTATCTTCTGAAAGTGTGGCAGCAATTGTTTCAATGCCGACTGGGCCACCATTGTGTTTTTCAATAATTGCTTTAAGAAATTTAATATCTAGTTGATCAAGACCTTTTGCATCTACCTCAAGCATCGACAAAGCTTCATTTGTTGCTTTTGGATCAATATTCCCTTTGCCTTTTACTTGTGCATAATCACGTACCCGCTTAAGTAATTTCAATGCAATGCGTGGAGTGCCACGAGCCCGTCTTGCAATTTCCTGATTACTTTCCGGATCAACTGCAATATGTAATTTTTTGGAAGCTCCTTCAATAATCTTGCTTAATTCCTCCGGAGTATAAAAATTCAATCGATGCACTACGCCGAATCTATCCCGCAGAGGAGCTGACAACATTCCTGCCCTTGTCGTTGTTCCAACTATTGTAAACTGAGGTAAATCCAGTCGGAGGGTTCGTGCCGATGGTCCTTTTCCTAGAACTATATCCAGCGCATAATCCTCCATTGCCGGATACAGCGTTTCTTCAACCACTTTATTCAACCGATGTATTTCATCGATAAAAAGAATGTCACCCCTTTCCAGATTGGTAAGAATCGATGCCAAATCACCGGATCGCTCAAGCGCAGGGCCTGAGGTAACACGAATATTCGCCTTCATTTCCTTCGCAATGATATGTGCAAGGGAAGTTTTCCCAAGGCCCGGTGGGCCATAGAGCAATACATGTTCCATTGCCTCTTTCCGTTTCTTGGCAGCCTCAATTGCAATCTGTAAAGAAGTCTTTATAGATGATTGCCCATAAAATTCTGTCCATGAGCCAGCACGAAGTGAGGTAAATAGTACTTCTTCTTCAGGATTCTCATTTTGATTATTTATTTTTGCTGTATCTGCCATAAACTATTTACCTAAATATTTCAGTGCCAATCGCACTTTTTCTTCCAATGTATTTCCTTTCCCGTCAAGTTCTCGAATAGCGAGTGATGCTTCCCTTGCTGAAAAACCAAATGCCTGCAAGGCGTTTAACAATTCGTCCTGTTCAGCACTTCCAGTATCTGACAGATCAATATCACCACCTGCACCTAATTTGTTTTTTAATTCAATAATAATTTTCTGTCCATTTTTCTTGCCAAGACGGGGAACCGATGTAAAGAAGGAGACATCACCAGTACTGATTGCTTTAACAATTTCATATCTGGAACCAACGGAAAAAATACCAAGTGCGGTTCGACAACCTACTCCTGAAACTCCAATCAACAATGAAAACACCTTTAAATCCGCAGGATCGGTAAAACCATACAATTCCAATAAGTCTTCTCTGACATGCGTATGGGTAAAAAGTTTAATACTATCCCCTGTCCCTGAAATTTTGGACAAAACCGAATTTGGAACTAAAACTTTATAACCGACACCGTTAACATCAATAATGAGGAATGGATCTTCACGATATTCAATAACCCCCTTGAGCGTCCCGATCATACTGCCTATATTACCACAAAAGGCAAACAAAAAAAGTCTCCCCTCTCCTACTTCATTTTATAGGAAAATGCGTGGGTTATTGCTATCGCTAAGGCGTCTGCAGTATCATCAGGTTTGGGAATTGTTTCTAAGCGCAAAAGCGTCTTTACCATCTGCCCCACTTGTTTTTTCTCAGCCCTTCCATACCCTGTGACTGCCATTTTAACCTGTAATGGGGTATAAATACCGATTGGTATTCCCCTTTGTGCAGCTGCTAATAACACAACCCCTCTCGCCTGTCCGACTATCATCGCGGTTGTTGTATTAGTATTAAAAAATAATTCTTCGATCGCAAATGCATCAGGCTTCTCTTCTTTTAGGATAGTTGAAACTTTTTCATAAACTGCAAGTAACCTCTTCTCAAAAGAGTGATCTTTGGGAGTTTCAATACATCCATATTTCTCAACTCCCAATTCACCTTTCTCAATGCTAATAATTCCCCACCCAGTTCTCCCAATTCCAGGATCAAGACCCAATATTCGCATACCTTGCTTTATTATACTATGTTACTGTATAATTCATCATATGAAACGTCCGCAACTTAAAGCAGAAGAGCGAACAGTTCTTGGAAAGAAAGTCAAAAAACTTCGACGAGAAGGTTTTCTTCCAGGTAATGTCTATGGCAAAGGACTTAACTCGTATGCACTTCAAGTAAAACTTTCTGATTTTGAAACTGTCTACAAAGAAGTCGGAGAGACAGGACTTGTTGATCTTTCTTATGATGGAAAAAGCAAGCCGGTTCTTGTTAAAAATCTTCAGCAAAATTTCGCAACCCGAACTCTCCTGCATGTAGATTTCTATCAGGTCAATCTTAAAGAAAAAGTTAAAGCGACTGTTCCAGTTGTACTAACAGGCGAACCAAAAGCTGTTACCGATAAAATCGGATTATTGATCCAAACCCAATCTGATGTAGAAGTTGAAGCACTCCCTGACAAACTTCCTGAAAATGTTGAGATTTCAGTCGAACATCTTGCAGAAATTGGCGAACAAATAACAATCGCAGATCTCAAAGCACCTGAGGATGTCGCTATCTTAACTGATCCTGCACAAACAGTTGCAAAGATTGTTGAGCCGGTTGTTGAAGAACCAGAACCTGAAGAACCTACGGAAGGTGAAGAAGGTGCTGAAGGAGAAGCGGCCGAGGGTGACGCAGCAGAAGGAGAAGGTGGAGAAACCCCACAAGGAGAAGGAAAACCGACAGATGGCGCAAATAGTGAATCAGGTGGAGAAAACAATTCAGGAAATACTCAGGAAGAAAAGAAAGAAGCATAAAACTACTTTAACCCTATATGTGCGCCCAGCACATGTCCCTCAGGAAAATTCGGATCCAATTCCAATGCCTTTTTAACATATTTTTGTGATTCTGTTGTGTTCCCAAGCTTATATTGCAATGCGGCAATCCGCATGTACACATCCCGATACCCTTGGTATTTATTCGCAATTCCCTCCCAGTATGTAACTTCATTCTCCACTTGTTGACGCTGTTGTGCCAAAACTTCTTTCTGATGCAAGTTATACCAGATAGCAATTCCCTGAAGAGAGATAAGTCCGAGAAGAAAAATAGAGACAACACTGGTTAAAATAATTTTAATGGTAAAACTTTGACTTTGGGAAAAATGATATTCGGTAATAAGTCGGAGATTCTTCGGGAAAAGAGCAATCGTTTTTGCTTGAGGAAAAGGCAGCTTTTCTTTCATAGGACAGACGTATTGAATGTAACACAATTCTTTTTTGCTGTCTAGTCTACTTTGAGGGCCAGGCTTCTATCATTAACGATTCACCATGTCCCGGCATCTGCTGATAGATTGCCTCTGTGACAAAGGGCATGAACGGGTGAAGAAGCTTTAACGAAATTGCATAGAGAGATTCCAAAATATAAAATGAATTTTCATTATTTAGTTTTTTAACTTCCTCAATATAGATATCGGCAAATTCGTGCCAGATAAATTCATACAGTCTTTCAGCTGCCAGATTAAATTGGTATTTATCAATATATCTTGAGATTTCATCGCTTACCTGCTGTACTTTTTTAACCCATTCTTTGTCAATCTTTTGCGTAGCAGTTTTTTCTAATTCACTCAATGAAAAATTGTGAGTTTTTACTTTTGAATTTTGACTTCGATTCATTTCAATGAATCGAGCCATATTCCACAGCTTATTTGCAAATTTCTTTGCAGCATCTAACTTGCCATATGACATCGCCTGATCATTTCCAAGTGCAGTACCATAAACGAGAGCAAAACGTACAGCATCAGCACCGTATTCATCGGCAACTTGCAAAGGATTTACCACATTCCCTTTTGACTTACTCATTTTCTTCCCATACGGATCATTTACCAATCCATGAAGCACAACATCTCTAAATGGTACTGTTTCTTTAAGTCTTTTATCATCCACGACATGTTTACCGTTGGCAACATATTGTCCCAACATCAACATTCGAGATACCCAAGCTTTCAAGATATCATAGCCTGTTTCCATAACCGATGTGGGGTAAAACGTTTCAAAATCTTCCGGGTGTGTGTTTTTCAATGTAACATACGGCCATTGACCTGAAGAGAACCAGGTATCGAATGTGTCGGTTTCAGGCAAATATCGTTTACTTGTTTCTTTGTCTTCCTCAAAAACTACCTTTGCTGTAATTGGTGCAACAACCGTCTGTAAACCTTCAAGAATTTCTTCCCAGGAATGTTTCTTTAGTAATTCTTCTAATGTTCCTTTTTTTTGCGTTTTCTTCCAGTCCACAAATGAAATGGTAAACTGAGTTTCATCTGAAACTTCATACCAAACAGGAATTTGTATCCCCCACACATTTTGCCTTGAGATATTCCAATCGCGAAGGCCTGTATACCATTGCTCAAGTATATGGGTAAAATTTTTAGGGAAGATTTTGACAAATCCTTTATCAACAGATGTACTTGAATTCTCAATAAGCGGTTTTACTTTAACATACCACTGCTCAAGTGGAAGCGGTTCCAAAACATTTTTACATTTGTAGCAAACGCCGATTCGTGAAACGTAATTAGGATCAATTTTTTCAATTAATCCTTTTTCCTGCATCTCCTCAACAATTGCTTTTCTTGCTTGTTTGATATACAAACCTTCAAACTTCCCTGCGTAATGATTCATCTTGCCGTCAAATCCGATGACTTGCCGCATTTCAAGATTGTGTCTCTTACCTGTTTCGTAATCATTAAAATCATGTGCCGGAGTTATTTTGACTACTCCTGTTCCAAACTGAGGATCTACGGATTCATCAGCAATAACTTTAATTTTTGCTTTTCCCAAAACTGTTTCTATTTCAATCTCTTTTGCAACATATTTTTTATACCGTTTATCTTCAGGATGAACTGCAACCGCGGTATCACCAAACTTAGTTTCTGGTCTGGTAGTTGCAAGAACTAATGGGCCGTATTTAATATAATAGAGAGGATTTGAGCGCTCTTCGTGAACCACTTCCAAATCAGAAAATGACGTGCCATCTCTTGTACAGTAATTTACCAAACGATAATCACGATAGACCAAATTATCTTTATACATTCTTTTGAAGGTTTCAATAACGATTTGAACAACATCGGGATCAAGAGTAAATTTCGACCGTGACCAATCAAGAGAAAAACCAAGACGTTTGAGTTGTTTTTCAATTCCTCCTCTATTCTCCTGCACATAATCCCAGATCATGCGATATAATTCTGCCCTATTGTAATCAAACCTGGATTTCCCTTGTTCTGCAAGCTTTTTTTCAAATACGACTTGGGTCTCAACGCCGGCATGATCAGTTCCGGGAAGCCATAATGTTTTATACCCTTTCATTCGATGATAGCGAATAAGAATGTCCTCAACGACAAACATCGCATGACCAAAATGAAGATCGCCATTAGCATTTGGAGGCGGAAGAATAATTGAGTAAGGTTTGCCTTTAGGATTTATTTCCGGCTTGAAGTATCCTCTTTCTTCCCATAATGCATATATTTCTTTTTCAAAATCTGCATGATTATACACTTTGTCCATGAGGCTAATTATAGCACGATACCACTATAAGGTGAAACAGGTTATTCTTTCAAGGGTGTTAATTTATATCCTCGTGTCCTGACGGTTTGAATCTCATAAGGATTATCCTGTTCACGGAGTTTGACTCTGACACGAGCAATCAAGCGGTCAATTGCCCAGTCTGATACTCCAAATTCCTGTGATTCGGGCCAGACAATTTCAATAATTCTTTCTCGTTCACATATCTCACCTAATTGTGCTTTTAATAAATTAAATAAAAGATTCTCTTTTCTCGTCAGATGAGCGGATTTTCTTTTACGTTGTTCTTCATGCTCAACTTGTTGGACATATTCACCAAAAAGTGGACTGAAAATCTGATTCTTTCCACTAACTATCCCCGTATCCCACAGATATCGTGCTTTCTCTTTACTGTCACTATCTATTTTTTGATTGTTAAGAAATTGCAGTAGTACCCTTTTTTCTTCTGCAGATAGACTTTCCCATAGTTCTTCAGATTGAAGGACGATTCTTTCATCTTCCAGTAGCGCCTGAAGGATATCGGTTTGTGTTTTAAGTACCGTAGGCTTGAGCTCATCCAGACGGATTAAACCAAGTTGTAAGTATTGCATGTATCCTCCAACTACTGAAAAAAATGCATTTTCTGATTCTGGTGTTAAGGAAAGATTATATCTTGAACTATAGGCATCATAAACAATCTTCATATCTTCACTTCTTGCAGGTTTGAAATACATTGTCTGTGCAAAAAGGGATAAAGGAGAACGTGCTTCAGGGAATGCACTCCCGAGACTACGAAAACTGGTAAAAACATACGACAAATTACCATGTGCAGCTTCGCGTAACCCTTCAAAATTATCGAATAATGTGGGGTTAAATGTGTCTTTAATCCGGTCAAAACGAAGGAAAAAGATTGTCGGATAGACACCATTTTCTACAAGTAAATTTAAAGCCTGTCGAATATTATCAATCACCAAAAAAAGATCCTGAAATTGAATACTCTTTTCAAATAACTCATTTATTTTTTGTTTAACTGAAGGTGAAAGTTCTGATTGTTCTGACGCATCAAGTACTCGTTTAAGTGTCAGTGTCCAAAATGGGTAAATCTCCTGCTCCACCAGATCATTCAAATCAACTGGAATAAAAAGATGGACATCTTTTTTACTTATATACGTTGGGATGATAGATTCATGCCGGAGAAAAAATCGAAGAAAATTACTGATACCCACCCGTTTCATGCCAACGAGATCAACACTTTGCCTTTGACGAAGATAATCGCCTAATTTCTCAGCCTCTTTTTGCGCAAAGGTTATCGGGTATGATGTCTCAAGCACTGCTGCCCGCATGCTCGTATTGTATAGACTTTTATTGTTTTTAGCAATAATTTCTATGCTATACTACATTTGCTCATATGAAGTTTGTAGACGAAGTCTCCATTAGTAATAAAACCATTTTACTGCGTGTCGACTTCAATGTGTCTCTCAACCCCAATCATTCCATCGCAGATGATGCCCGCATCAAACAATCACTTCCGACAATTGAACTTCTGTTAAAACACCATAATAAGCTCATTCTGATTGCGCATCTTGGCGAACCGGACAAACGCAACGCCAATGATTCATTAAAACCTGTCGCAAAACGACTCGCCGAATATCTCCGACACAACAAAATTGTACTGGTGGATGATTTTATCGCAAACCCCGAACAAATAACTCATCAAACTGAAGATCAAATAATTTTATTAGAAAACATCAGATTTTATCCGGGTGAACAGAAAGATGATCCTGAATTTGCCAAACAACTTGCCTCTCTTGGAGAAATCTATGTCAATGACGCATTCAGTGTTTCCCACCGTAAATCCGCATCTGTAGTCGGGCTTCCACCATTGCTCCCAAGTTATGGAGGTCTGCTTCTCAAAAAAGAGATTACTGTTCTTGATGGCATTATGAAACATCCTAAAAAACCTTTTGTTGCAATTATTGGCGGCAAGAAAATAGACACAAAAATTAAATTCATTAGCAAACTTTCTGCAGTTGCTGACTTTGTACTCATTGGCGGTGGACTTGCTAATACTTTTATTGCCGCAGAAAGTATACCTGTTGGAAAAAGTTTAATTTCCCCAGAGGATATTGGATATGCAAAAGAGTTACTTGCACATGCAAAAAAAGCTAATACCCAACTGATCCTGCCAACAGATGTTGTGGTAGGAACTTCTCTTGATGCAACTACTAGTGAAGTCAAAAAAATCAGTGAGATTGCAAAAGATCAGGAAGCGCTTGATATCGGTCCTGAAACGCAGGCAAAATTCGGTCAAATTATTGAAGAAGCACAAACTATTGTCTGGAACGGACCGGTTGGCTATATGGAGAATCAGGAATTCAAACGTGGCACAGACTTTCTTTATTATGCGATTACCAATAATGACCATGCCACTTCAGTGGTCGGTGGCGGTGATACGCTTTCTGCGATTTCTAAAAAAGAATACTTAGATAAAATAACCCATATCTCAACAGGCGGCGGCGCAATGCTTGAATTTATTGAAAACGGTACGCTCCCAGGGATTGAAGCACTGAAGTCTAACGCCAAATGACCACATTACTTCTTCGCGAAATGTGCGGTTAACTCACTATCTTGTGTCAAATAGCCATCATAGACAAGTTTTCCCCCAACATCAGTAAATGACTTATCGCTTCCTACAACAGTAATCAAATTCGGATATGACAGTGAGACATGCACCGGATCATCGGCTGTTCCCGGTTCTTTAAATAGATGCAGATTATATCCAAATGCCACTGCATTGGGATCAATACCACTTGGACCTTTATACGTAATACTTACTGTCCGTGTTGCGCCTGATGGTACTATAAAATAAAACCCAATGACGCTCTTTCCTGATTCCTGTGTTTGGTTTACCTCAAGTCCCGGTGGTGGAGAAAAATCAGGAGCAGTAAAATCTGCTGAATTGGTATCCGCTGGCGTAATTTGTATTGGCTTTTTATCAAAGGCTACTGACACAAGTGTCGTATTCGCAGGAACAATCAATCGAAGAAAATTTTTGTAATCACCGCCAAAAGCACTCGTACTTTGACTGGCATTATAATAGGTTATCTCTGTGGTCGTCTGGAGCTCTGCAAGGTCACTCAGAGACGTTGATTGACTAATTGATCGTGTCAGATAAAAATTCGCCTTATTCGCCCCTACATTGGCATCTATTACTCCCAAAAAATCATTTGCCATATTCTTCTCCGCTTTTCTTCCATCCCAAAGTGTAGATGAAAGATCATTTACGGTAAAAACATTCTGGACTCCGGTGTCGGCAAACGCGACGAGCAGATCTTTTTTTGCAACGGAAGAAACCAGAAGCTGGGCAAGTTTTTCATAAGGTATTTTTTTCTCTGTTGTTAATGTATCCATAAGTGCATTCGTCAGGCTTCGAAGAAAATCTTTTTTTTGCGTTGATCCGGGAAAGAAATTCTTTTCGGCATTGGTCTCTGTCAGCAAATAAAAATTATCCGGAGTCACCTTAGCTTTATAATCCGGAACATCAACCGATCCTACTACGCCGATCAGATTTTTAATAAGATTTGTATCAATTGCTATAACTCCATCAACTTTTTGCCCGGTTTCTTTCTGTAAAAATAATGCCGCTTCTTTGGCATTCACTGAAAAATCAGGATCGAAATTGCTGTCACGTAAGAACCAGTGTTTTGCACCAAGAAACCTTTGGAGGCCATAAGGCGGATCTATCTCTTCCTTCAATTGCCCGTCAACATCATAGACATCATGAATTTGCAATCGGTCAAATGTGCCGTTAGTCACGGATATCGTACCAAAGGACCCTATGAATCCCCCTCCTGGTCGAAGTTCCATATTATTTTGAAAAAGCACTAAATACGTTTTTTTACCGGTAAATCCTAAAATACTGGGCCACGTATCAATTGTCTCTTCGACTAGATTGATAGTACCGTCCAAATTTTGCAATCGATGAAGAACATTTGCCGGAAGTTTATTTTCTGCTTCCAACTGCTGCATGGTAAGAAGCGCATTTTTAATAGTCACAATCGCTTGAAGAAAATCGTCTTTTGGATTTAGGCTTTTTTTAGTATAAATCGCTTGCAGCGACTGAACTGCTTGTATAAATGAGGTTTCAGTTATCGCAACAGTCTCTCCGGTATGCATCAATTCCAGAAATTGTGTTTTATGTTGAGGAATAATAAGTTGAGGTAAAAATAAACTTGGCCCAAGAGTTTGGGCAGCGGAGAATGTGCCCTGGGCAAAATTTGCTGTGCTTTGTGCAGAATCTAAATTCCCTCCTTCCAGTTGTTTTGCTGAAAGAGCAAGGAAACCTGCCCCTGTGAGAGCACATATAAAAGTCAGAACCAATGGTGCAACAAAAACAGCTAGTAGCGTTGCCAGAATAAGCCTGTTTCGACTCCTTCTGGGATCATTCTCGGGAACTTGTAATCTTATTTTTTTCTGAGGTAACTTAACACGACGACTTGCCCTGGCAAAATCTATTTTATGCAGAGCATCATCCAAACTATAATTACGGTAAAAAAATAACCCGTCCGGCAAATAATATTTCCGTGCACCGCTTTTCCTTTTTGTAAAATCTATTTTTATATTTGGATCAACAGTTTGGATAATCCGTGCGACAGTTATCTCATTAAACGCATGATGGGGGAAAACAAATATTGGTTTCGTTGGTTTATCAAGAGTAAACGCGATAGAGACAAGTGCCGTCAGGATATCATCAAAATGTACTGGGACAAGTGTCCCCAATCCTTCTCCTGGCACTTCAATTCTTCCGTACGTTCTGGCTTGATGAATAAAAAAGTTTGTCTCATTTGCTTCAAAGATAGAATTCTCAAAAGTCTCACCATATAAAACAGTCTGTAATTGTTGAAACTTTGGTTTTAAAATGCTTTTAAACAACTTGACGTTACTAAAAGATAGGGAAGTTATAAATAATAATCGTGCTTTAACCGCTTCTGCTTTCGCTTCAAAAGATGAAAGCATATCAATCATTTCAGATTCACCGTTATAAACCAAAAAGATATGTGAATAAGCATTATCAGGGATCAGGGGTATTCTTCGACGATAGGGAATATGAATGATATTCTCGTGCTTCTCAATTTCTGCTGCTGTTACCACGACAATAAGGAATTGGTCACGTAAAATCTTGGCAAGTGCTCTTCCGATAAAACCCTTTTTATCAACAATAAGTATTGGTAATTTGGCACTTTCTTCGGTCGTAATTAATAAGGGACGAGTTTGGTCCATATCTCTTATAATACATCAATATTGGATAAAAGTTTAAAAAAAATCCCGTGTGAAATAAAGTAAATAAATAAACATTGGCAATGGATGAGCTTATGTGTTATGGTGAAATTTTGGGGCCAGTTTGAGTTTGAGGCTCGCATATTTTTCGTATAAATCAATTGATGAGTTCGGATTTATTTCATCGTGAAAAGTGAAAAAAAGAAGAACAACAAAACTGAGCCTCCAGGTTCGCAGATTTTTCTGGTCCCGTGAACGGAAGCGGTGACTAGATGAGTTTTCAGGGAAGATTGATCCAGTACCGAAGTTTGTTTGGTTTTCCAATAGCTTGTTTAACGCTATTTTCAAAAACCCCACCATTGGCTTCTATAATTTTCTTTGATGCGATATTTGTCTCATCACACGTTACTAACACTTTTTTAAGTCCCAAGGCTTTTGCTTTGGGCATTACCAATTTCAATATTTCCTTCCCATATCCCTGCTGTCTTTTTGAAGGACGAATATCATATCCAATGTGTCCACCAATTCGCATCAAATGTTCGGTTAAAGAATGTCGAATATCAACTCTACCGATAAATTCATAAGAATCTATAAGCCAATAAACTGTATGAGAGACATACCCAACAGGAAGATTTTTGCCAAGAGACTCATCGACGAGTTTAGTAACGTACGTTGAAAACTCTTTCTCTAAAACTTTTTTATCTAATAAAAACAAATCTTGGGTGCTTGGCAGGGATTCTTCTTTCAAATATTCATCGAGTGCTTGGAGAAAAGACTTTTTATATTTTGAAGTGGGGAGCACTAATTGCATACGCACAGTATAACGCACTTATATTTTTTTGTACGTAGCCCAACACAAACCAATAATTGTCGCAAAAAGTAATTGCCCCTGTTGAAGTGTCAACCAATAGTGGTCGAATAATCCTGTTATCGCTACTAGTAAAAGTAAAACAAAAAAAGTTCCCTTACTCGTTTTTATCTGATTGTTAATTCGGCCGACAGTTACTCCTAACAACCATAAGAATAATCCTAAACCGATTATTCCCGTCTCGGTGGAAATTAAAACAAAAATATTATGCACAGGCTGCAGATAGAGATTTAGTGGAAGTGGTTTTTGCAAAGGAGCAATACTGGGAATAAAATTCAGTAATCCTACACCAAATAAAAGATGCCGTTGAAAAATTGTCCATGACGCTGATAAAAGCTCAGTCCGTTCGACTACTGATTCATCTGAAAGAGACGTGTGAAGAAAACGAGCTGTTAGATCTTGCGTGAGCGGAAAAAAACTAATTGCTAGTAGAATGACAAATGCTGCTCCTAAAAAAATTATTTTCCCCTTCAACTTTTTTATTTTTTGAAATCCCAACTTGTAAAGTAAAAGAATTATTCCCATAACCCACAGCAGAATTGCTATACGGCTATAGGTGAGAAGTAGTGCTATGCTTCCGGTTACCAAAGCCGTGATTGCTAAAATCCTCATCCATCGTTTTTGGCTTTTAAGAAGAAAACTCCAAACGAGTACCAAAGATATAAGTAAATACCCAGCCAAGACATTCGGATGAGAAAAAGTCGCATAAGGACGTAGGACTAACATGCCATTGATAGAAGCATTGGCAATTCCGGGAGTAGAACCCGCAAAAGTTCTTTCACCAAAATAATAAAAAATACCATTAAGAGATCCTTGATTAAGATATTGAAAAATCGCCAGCAAAGATTCAAAAAGTGAACTGATTGCAAAGAGGATAGCAATATATTGCAGTTGAATCCATGAACGAATTGTTTTTGCTAGATAAAAACTGAAAAAAGCATACTCACAAAGTTTTAAAACTTCATATAAACTAAGTGGAGGACGCGAAGCCAATAATATATTTATTATGAAAAATAAGACGACAAATCCGATTAAGTAGAATTTTTGATTTTTGAGATGTATTTTTGAATTTTGAAATTTGAAATTTGAGATTTTAAAAGAACGTATCTGTCTTAGAAGAAAACTTCCAAACAACAAAGTAACCAAAACATCCGTCACATACATAATAGGTGAGAGATAGTCTATTCGAATCCCTGAAACGAGAGTAAAATCCGGCCAGAAGTGTTTGCCTAACTGCGTGGGAAGCAATAAAAAGAAAAGAAAGAGGAAAAGGTTTTCAAATTTACTCGCGGGGTTTAATAACCAGAACGCGTTCTTTGCCTTCTCCTTCTGACTCCGAGGTGACTTGCTCATCATTTTGGAGGTACAGATGAATAATGCGTCGTTCCCAGGATTTAAGAGCTGAAAGCACCTGTTCTTTATTTTCTGAGAGTGCTTTTTCTTTTACCTGCATTGCAAGATTGTGGAGATATTCTGTCCGATTCTTTTTGTAACCATCAACTTCGATCGAGACTCGAACAAATCTACCGAGTTTCTTTGCAATTGCCAAAGAAAGAATAAGTTGCAAAGATTCCAAAACTTCACCATGGTACCCAATGACAATTCCTGTATCTTTGGTCTCCATCATGACTTCCAAAATATCGTCCTGTTCTTCAAGAGTAAATGTGCCTTCTATTTCCAACAGAGAAAATACTTTCTCAATAAGTTGTTCAACTTCTTTTCTTTCTTTTGCACTGAGCGCTATTTTTTCCATATTATTTGTCTTCTTTTTTCTTTAAAAAGGGGAACCAATCAACGAGCCCACCCCATCCCGAAATTATGTACTGCTGTATGATACCAAAAATCGTCAAAGTATTCCAGTAGAGAGATAAACCAAAAGGAAGCGAGAAAGAAAAGAATCCTACCATCACCGGGAGAAGATACATTGATTGGGTTTGAAAAGTTGTTGCAAAATCCGGTTCTTTTCCTGGTTCTTTCTTAGGCATATCAGCTGCAGGCTGCATCATCATCTTGGATTGGATCAACTGCAATGCGCCAGTAAGGACTGACGCCAATAATATTGCATATCCAACGGTTGCCAATAATTCTTTCGGAGTACTACCCAAGGGAATACCAAAAAAATTTGTATTCCACATATGATCTAACTTCAAAAAGTTGAAATACAACCTGTCATTGATAGCATGAACGGTTTTTGAATGAACGACAAGAAGCAGCACTTGATAAAGAGCAATCAGAATTGGAATTTGAACAATCATAACAACACACCCTGAGGCAGGATTTACTCCATGTTCTTTAAAAAGTGCCATTTGTTCCATCTGTAATTTCTTTGCATCATTTTTATGTTTTTCTTTGAGTTTGTTAATATGAGGAGTCAATTGTTGCATCTTTTTTTGCTGTCTAAGACTTTGATGCATAAGAGGATAAAGAATAAGACGAACGACGATGGTGAGGACAATAATTGAAAATCCAAGCGCTGAAGGCACGTTGATATGGTTAAGCAATTGATAAATCGCAACCATTATGTTGAGGATTGGATTAATTAAAATGATATCAAAAAAATTCATATACTAAAATATGGCTGGCAGTTAAGAACGCGACGAATTGCTAAAACAGTACCTTTTCCAGCTCCAAAGGTAGTAATTACCTCTTTTGCATACGTTGAACAGGTTGGGTGACTTCGGCAAATATTTTTTGTTCCTAACACTTGGTGGAGCAGAGGACTCATAATTTTTTGATAAACGGTGATTGCGCTTAATAATACTTGCTTCATGTTATCAGTTGCTTATCTTTTAGAAATTCCAGTAATTCCTGACAGAGATCAGCCTGTTGTTTGTCTATTATACCTTTTTCAAGAAAAAAAAGCATGTCATAACCTTGAACCATGTGAGGGAGCAATTCCTCAATACAGGAACGGAAAACCCGACGGATTCTATTTCGAACAACAGCCCTTTTATCTACCGATTTTTTAACCACAAATGCAAACCTGTTACGTTCTAAGTTATTTTGTGCATATTTAACTGAGAACAACTCTGTTTTTGCAAAATGGGAACGGGTTACTTTGACGGTTGCGGGTAAACGATATTCGCGGGCCAACATGAAAGTTATAACGAAATTGCGAGTTCTTTTCTTCCTTGATCGCGGCGACGCTTGATGGTTTTTTGACCACCATGAGTTTTCATGCGGGTGAGAAATCCGTGTTTACGAATTCCTTTAAGCTTTTTATGTTTAGTTAATCGTTGCATAGAGGTAAGTATAGCATATTTGTAACAAAAGTTCCAAGGGTATCAAGGACTTTCCTTTACACTTCTCGATTGCTCCTTGACAAAAAGTTATCCACATTATTAAATGGCATACAGGAAAAAGATTTTATGAATGATCAGCTTGATAATCTATGGAAAAAAGTATTGCAGGATATGCAGAAAAAGATTTCTCCCACAAATTTCCACACTCTTTTTAAAAATACTCACTTATTATCTCTTGAAGAACATATTGCAACCATTGCCGCACCATCAACCATGATAATAGATCTTTTGCAGAAACGATTTATTACTGATATTCAAGAGATTCTCACAACACATTATGGCAAAGATGTTTCGGTGCTTTTTATTCCTAAAGTTATCCAAAGCAAAAGTGACGAAAAAGAGGCACCTCTTTTTACGCCAGTTGAACCACAACAAAAACCTCTTACTGTCGGCCATCTTCCACGAGTAAGGCCTGATTTTACTTTTCAAAACTTTGCAGTATCCGCAAGTAATCAATTAGGATTTGTGTCTGCACAAACAGTTGCAGCAAGTTTGGGTACTTCGTATAATCCACTCTTTTTGTATGGACCTGTGGGCGTTGGTAAGACACATCTCATGCATGCAATTGCAAATGACGTTTACCAACAAAACCCTTTGAATAAAGTAGTTTATATAACAAGTGAAGAATTTACCAATGAAGTGGTAGAGGCAATTCGCAATCATGAGACAGCGAAGATGAAAAAACGATTTAGATCTGCAAATTTATTATTAATTGATGATATTCAGTTTATCGAAGGAAAAGAGGCGACACAGGAAGAACTCTTTCATACATTTAATATTCTCATTGATAACGGCTCACAAATTTGCCTGACCTCTGATCGACCACCTCATGAAATAAAAAAATTGGAAGCCCGTTTGTCTTCAAGATTTGCCGGAGGTTTAACCGTTGATATTTCTGCTCCTGATTTTGAGTTAAAAGCAGCAATTGTTGGTATTAAAGCTAAAAAATTCGGTTTTGATATTCCACCAGAAGTAACTAATCTTCTTGCTGAAAAAGCCGAAGATACGAGAAGCTTGGAAGGATTATTAATGAGGGTAATCACTCAAGCTACCATGCAGAATATGTCAATTACCCAGGAACTTGCTGAACAAGCATTGGGAAATATGATAGAGGAGAAAAGAAGACATTTGCATGCTGATGATGTGGTTGATTACGTCTGTAATTTTTACAAGATAAAACCTACACAGCTAAAAGGTCCGAAGAGAAATGCATCATTGGTAAAACCTAGACAAGTCGCGATGTATTTGCTTTATACAGAGCTAAAACTCACCTTTGTTGATATTGGTAATTTATTGGGAGGGCGGGACCACACCACAGTCATGCATGGTGTGGATAAAATCAGAGATCTTGTGGATAAGAAGGAGCAGGTGAGTGAGGATATTTTGGGTATAACAAAAACACTTCGGGGATAAATAGGGGATAACAAATTAATCTAAACTTATTAACATCTAATACACAAAATGTTCCACAGGTTATCCACAAAAGGGTAGTCATAAAAACAGAAACACAAAAGACTACTATATACTAAAATTTAAATACCTTATTTAAGCTAAAATAGTGAAATTATGATATTTAAGCAAGATAATAGCTTATAAATGAAGCTATGTAACAATTTCTATAAGCTCACATCTTCTTGCATTTTTCCACTTTTCCATATACACTACAACAACTACAAATAGATATAATGAAATTTAATCTCTTAACCCCAAACCTTCAACAAAAACTTTCCTATCTTAACAGAGCTATCTCGACAAAAAATCAATTACCTGTATTACAAAATATTCTTATAGAAACACAGGAAAATAGTATTAAGCTCAGTTCAACCGATTTAGAGATAGGAATTGAAGTTATCTGCCCGGCAACGATTGATGAACCTGGTAAAACAACAGTACCTGCAAGGCTTTTTACAGAATTAATAACATCATTAAGTGATGAGACGGTAACCTTACACTTAAAAGAAGCAAAGCTTGAAGTCGTTACGAAAAGAACAAAAAGTATTTTTCAAACAGTAATGAGTGATGAGTTTCCCAGACTATATGAAATAAAAGGTGAAAAGCTCGCAACACTTTCCGGTAAAGAGATAAAACGAGAATTTTCTTCAGTTATCTTTTCAGCGAGTCAAGATACAACCAGACCAGCACTTTCAGGAGTTTTAGTAAGAAAAGAATCCCTTGGATTTCTTCTTGTTGCAACAGACGGTTACCGATTATCTCTTCGACATTATAAAGTTGCGGATAGTAATTCAGGTGAAAGTGCTTCTTTTATTATTCCGGCTCGAGTTTTCCGGGAACTTCTTGCGATGAAAGAAGAAGATGCCGACATAACAATGTTTGTATCTAAAGAACAGAACCAAGTGCTATTTGAACAAGGCGATACAATCCTCATCGGAAGACTCATTGAGGCCGAATTTCCCAACTATGAGAAGATAATCCCTTCTGATTTCTCAGTAAGCGTTTCTTTTGATAGAGAGGAATTATTAAAGGCAGTTAAGATCTGTTCTGTCTTTGCAAAGGATTCGGCAAATATTATTAAGCTCTCCTTGGTTAAAGATCATATTACCGTTTCTTCGGGATCAAGCGCGGTCGGCGAGAACACTGTTGAAGTTGAATCAGAACTGAGTGGAGAAGAGAATGAAATTGCCTTTAATTCGCGATATCTGCTGGATGTATTAGGCAATGTTGAGGAAAAAGATATGGTGTTTGATATGATAGGACCGTTAAATCCAGGAGTTTTTAAAGTGAAAAACGATGAATCATTTCTTCATCTCATCATGCCGATCAGAGTCCAGGGGTAATTATAAATTTTCATTTGCTGCATCAATTAACTCTTGAGGAGCTCCACTATTTTCTAAATCTTGCGAGTCGAAATGTGTTCCTGGACCCAAAACTACGTTCCATGTCCCATTTTCTTTTTTAACAACGACGTTTGCTGGATCCGTATCAGGACTCGTAATTTCCATAATTGCCCAATTTGATCCATATTGATTTATTTTTGTTACCGTATAGGGAACAGCTACATTTGGGCTAATTTGTGGCTGTGTTTGATTTTCAATTAGTGCTCTCTGAGTCGGCTCCGGAGTTATAATAAGTATCGTGCCACTACTTGGAGATTGTGAAGTTTCAGGATTTGAAACAGCGTTTGAAGGAGTATTTGTTTGGACGGAAGTAGTTGGAGTGGGTGTATTTGTTGCAGTAGTTGCACTTTGAGCATTCATAAATACTATGGAAAAAATTATTGCTCCAAGAAGTATCATTGCTGCAAGAACTGCCAACATGTATTTACTTTTTAAAAGTGAATTGAAAGTTTGATTAGAAAAACTTTTTTGTACAGGAGAATTACCAACATTTTGATTTATATTTGTTTGTTCGTTTTGATTTTCCATACAGTTAGTTTACCACAATATGCACATAGCCTACGAAGTCACCATCATTCCCTAAGTAACTTTCTCTACCTGGATAGCCGGATGAATACCATTCAAGGAAACAATCAGGGTGTCCGCATCCTCCAGTGCCTTCGTAGATACCAACGTGATGTGTTGTTGCAACAGATCCAAAATAAACAAGATCTCCCGGTTGTATTCCAGATTTCCCAAGAGTTCTTGTTAATTTCACATGCGCAGTAGTTAATTGTTTTGTATAATTCCATACAGCATCCGTTTGTCCTGGAAGATTAACTTTACCACCGGTAGCCCAATACCATACCCAACCGGCGAATCCTGAACAATCAAAATGTGTTGGAGCGTGACCTGTATTTGGATTCCAATCTGCCCAGACTCTCGGACTAGGAGCAGCCCAGATATAGCTTCCAGCAAGATGTTTTTTTGCCAATTCAACGACACTTTGGTTACCTCCACCATTGTCTTGACATTGTGCTGGTGCTTGTTGGTTGTTACCTGGGCTTCCGACATCAATCTCTCCACATCCCTGCATTTGTGCAAAAGCAAGGTTACTCATAGATTGGGAAATGTAAAAACTTACTAATCCTAGTAATAGAAATATTAGAAAGAAAGTTGGAATTGGTCTGCGGATTACATGATGGAATTTATCCATATACTTTTATCATATACAGTTTAACAACCCTCAGGCAAGAGGTTAATTAACGTGATCATTAACAATTGTTTGGCAAAGGACTAAAAATAATATCTTGCCCTTGAAGAGCTTGAGAAACTTCTGGATCCAAGAAGAACATAACAGGTAACTTGCAAATTCCATCCTGTGTGAATCCATGGCCAAGTAACCAAGTAGTAGTTTCTGCTTTTGCTTTTACAATATTTATCGTTTTTATTTCAGCCATAAATAAATCTGCAGACTGAACATATTCAA
>CAZILC010000021.1:0-23888 GCA_964540055.1 uncultured Gammaproteobacteria bacterium
TGATCCGTCCCCTGGGCAATCCACCTGCACCAAGCGCCAAATCAAGGGGCAGACAACCGGTTGAGATAACAGAAATATCAAATTTTTGAGCAGCTTCACCAAAGCGCATGATAGATCCACGACCATATTGCTTTTCGATCTGATCCATTGCCATTTTAATAGATTCAAGCTTCTTTGAGGCATCACTTTGTTGTTCAACTACTGCAGATTTTTGAGAATTTGAGGAATGCTTTGCCATAAAATTATACGATAATCATAACAGCTATATGGTAAAATACAATAGGTCAAACAGGGTCAATTTGGTCTCTAGTATAAGTCATTAACTATAGTAATTATAACTCATCAATAAATTAAATTGTAGAGTTATGCATCGATTTAAAAAGTAATAACAATACAGTTGGAAAAGAGTTACTGGCTCTGGTAGAATCAGTAGATAAGTAAGGACCAAAACGGGGTGTAGTTTAACGGTAGAATGCGCGGCTGGGGGCCGTGTGGCTGGAGTTCGACTCTCCGCACCCCGACAAAATAAACAATTTGTCTTATAGTTGCATAGTTACCTCAACTATTGTATACTTCCTCATTATGAGAAAAGATGTACCCGGGATAGCGATGCATGAAGTCAGATGGCATCCTCAAAGAGGTATAAGTGTACCAATTTTTATTGCTGACAACAGAGGTTTGTTGGGAGAAAAATTTACACCTATACAACTGCCAACTGAAGCTTATGCAGGATACGGAGTAAGGCAACCAGGACTAGTAAGAATGGTCAAGTGGCTTGGTAGAAATGGTCATCATGCCGTTGGTGTCGATTTGCCCCTTACTGATAAAGCACTTCGGGGTAGACGAGATTTAGTCATACAACTTGCCAGAGAAGGCCCTCACGTAGTTGCAGAAGCGCTTCGACATGAATATAAAATGGAGGGACCCATAAGAGCAGTTGGACACTCAAAAGGTGCATCTATCGTGGGGCGTGCAATGGATGAAAATCACGCAGGAATAGGAGATGTTGCTTTGATCCAATCCCCTGAATTGGTACGTCTGACTCCCCTCAATGTTAGTCGTAAAGAAGAGCAAAAGTTAATTAGAGACTTTGTGAGAGATGTGATAGCTGGTTCCAGCGATCAGGAAACTAACCTCGCTGAATTACGAGCAGCAGGAGCCGTACTTGCAACAATTATTCCGGATCAACTAACGGGTCAATTTCAAGTCATTTCCGGTCCTGTTGTAACAGGATCACTCGTAGAGCCTGGTTTAACTCATGTACAAAAAGGCAATATTGTACTAGTAACTGCTACAGGTGGCGATGGAGTATTCTCTGCAAGGAAAACACTAAGTACTCTTCGAGAAGCGGCGAAAGCAGCAAACGAATCAGGCACACCCGTAAAAGAAGGAGGTAGATTAGTGGTTCAACAGTTGCCCCACGTACCTCATATAAATGTTGACGCTCCCCAGGGGAGGTGGTTATTAAATACAGCTATGAACGGTCTTGAGAATCCAGATACGGCTTTTGGTGCAACTCAGATCTATCCCACACTCATTGCTGCATGAAACAACCTAAAACTTTTTCAAAAAAGTGAGGTTATATGCTTTTATCTTTCCAATATTTCTTCCACATAGCATAGGTGCAGAAACTATCCTTCTTTCTTACTTTATCAAGAAACATAATTCCATCCAGATGATCGATTTCATGCTGGAAAACTCTTGCGTGGAAATCGTTTTTTAAATTAAACGTTACCTCTTTACCATCACGGTCCAAACCTGTAACAACACACGTTATAGATCGAGGGACTAAACCTCGAAGGTCTACTGACAAATCCCCTTCCCAATCTTCTTTCGTCTCCTCCGATCGCTCTATCACTTTGGGATTAATAACAATCGTCAGAGGGAAAAATTTTCTTCCCGGATAACGAGGATTATTGGGATCCACATGCACCACAATGACCCGGATATTCTTCCCGACCTGAACAGCTGCAATACCTGCGCCTTTTTCTTTTAGACATGTTTTTGCCAATTTGTCTAAAAACTTTTGGAAGGCAATTGAGTGAATTCTTGATTTTGAGACTGGTAATGATTTTTGACGAAGAATCGGATTTCCGAGACGGATAAGACTAAAAGTGGCCATGGAACGATTATACCATGCGATTTATGGGTTATTTAGCTGGAGCTGTTGTGTTGTAGTTTGTCGTTGCTGCTGCGCCATTACCGACTGTAATGACAGTTCCTGTTGCACTCTTAAGTACTGATTCTGCAACGCCTCGGGAAGTTACGAGAGATGTCGGAAGAAGTCCCAACTGCATACTTTTACCAAGTGTTCCAGGTAAAGCGGTAAAGGTAATAGTCGCAACTACTCCTTTCTGCGTGACAGGTTGGCCACTAGGAGTAATCCCCAACATATAATTGTAACGGCCGGTTGTAGGATTATCTTTACCATAGTTAAGTCCAGGATTTGCAAACAAAACTCCAGGTACTACTTTAACATTACTGATAATATGTGGATCATAGCCTATTTCAAGCTGAACTGCAGTAACATTGTTGTCTGAAGGATCCAGCATAACATCAACCGATCCAACACCTCCAGGTGCAACAGTTACGGGATTTGGACTTAATTCCAATACACTATGCGCCGGAACCATAGCAGTTGGTGCAACTTGTTGTGATGGGGGTACTGACGGAGCTGATGATTGTTGACCTGCTCGAAGAGCAATAATAAAAAGCACTATCGTAACGACAACCAAACCAGAGATAAGGGCAAGTGTTTTCTTTGGCATAAGTATATTCATCATAGAACAAAGTTTTTGGGTTTTGCAATACCCAAAATTGCCGAGTTATAATATTTATATGCTTTTCTTTTCTCTGTTCTTTGTGGAGCTCGTAATCCTTTTCTTTCTCTCACACAGACTTTCACGTGTGCTCTCCTCATTTTTCTATCGGTTAACGAGGAGTCATCATTTTACTGTAACCGCAATTGCTGTATTATTTTTCCCCGGCACAGTACTACATGAACTCTCTCATGCGCTTATGGCAGGGCTTATGGGAGTTCCAGTGGGTGAAATGGAATTTATGCCGCGAGTTGATGGGGAGCATGTCAAACTAGGCAGTGTACAAATCGGCCAAACCGATCCTTTCAGAAGATTTCTTATTGGCGCTGCACCGTTTATTATTGGTACGCTAATTCTTCTTGGAATTCTTTTCTATACTGTGCAAAATCATTTCTTTAATAACTTTTTCATAGTTCTGCTTGTCGGTTACTTTGTCTTTGAAATAGGCAACACAATGTTCTCAAGCAGAAAAGATATGGAAGGCGCCCTTGAATTATTCGGGACTATTATTATCCTCCTTATTATATTCTACTTACTCGGACTTCGTTTACCAGCAATTAATCCCAATGTCATTCTGGGACAACCTCTCTTTCAGGAAGTATTCCAACAAGGATCACTTTTTCTATTGGTACCGTTGGCACTGGATACAATAATCATTCTTCTTTTCCACCCGAGGCGGAGGAGATAATATAATTTTCAATTTCCAAATTTGGAAGGAAACAATGATTCAGAAATTTTCTTGTTGCAACTGAATTATCCCTCCGTTATACTATCCCCTATGACGAAAAATTTTGTTGCAGCAGTCATAATCGGTGTTTTGATATTGATCATATTTGCCTACTTTATCTTCGGATTTAGCGGTTCGGCACCTGCTGCGAGCACAACAGATCAGGAGTCGTCAACGGTTACACAGACAATCCCAAGTCAGACTGCGCCAACAACGTCTAATGAAAAACTCCAAATTGTGGATGAAAAAGTCGGAACAGGTGAAGCGATCAAAAAAGGGGATACGGTTGAGATTAAATACACAGGAACGCTTACTAATGGCACTGTTTTTGACAGCACTGACAAACATGGCGGAACACCATTTGAAACACAAATCGGTGTTGGACAAGTTATAAAAGGCTGGGATGAAGGAATTATAGGAATGAAAGTCGGCGGTAAAAGAAAATTAACAATTCCCCCATCGCTTGGTTATGGTGATCAGGCTGCAGGTTCAATTCCACCAAATTCAACCTTAATTTTCCAAGTAGAGCTGGTAGGTATTAAATAAAATTTTCAATTCCCAATTTACAATTTTCAGTAAATATACAATAAAACAATGTTTCAATGATTAATTGAAACATGCAATGAAAATTGAAAATTACTAATTGAAAATTGCCCTCTATTATTACTTACTACACACCTTACAATCTTTTCTGTGTGTGACTAATAAATAAATAGCCGATGCTCCGATTAATACATATACCGTATCAAGTACATTTACATTGAAACCAAATATCGCTTGCAATAAATCAAATCCTTCTCCTCTTCCATTTGCCGGGATAATACCGAATAATCCCAAATTAACAGCACCGACAATTACAAGAATAAACGCTACCATGTGTATCCATTTTTTTGTCTCTGGACTCATAAATCAAATCACCTCCATTCCTACTATCCAGTCTACTAACATTCTCTTTTTCCCGTCAAGGGGAAAATTGTGTTCTTGACAGACTTTTTTAAACTCTGGCATACTGAATAAGAA
Source organism: uncultured Gammaproteobacteria bacterium (assembly GCA_964540055.1). GTDB lineage: Bacteria > Patescibacteriota > Microgenomatia > Levybacterales > UBA12049 > JACDET01. The sequence goes on from CAZILC010000021.1 coordinate 4,567, forward strand.
TCTATGTTTAAGAAACTTACTGATTTCACCTATGTACGAACAGGCAAAGAGGCTTTCGGGTTTTATCTTGCCTATTTACTATTTATTGTCATCCTCAGCGCAGTCGTAAGCGGCGTTTTTGTGGGACTTGGACTTCTTTCGCCTGAAAACGGTTTTCATAACGGGATGAGGCTAGGAACAGCAGTTGCAATTACCTGTTCAGTAGCGCTCTCACTTCTTGTCGTTAGTCAAAAAAGACTCGCAGGAAGTTTCAGCTATATTCTCCTCTCACTCCTAGCAGGCCTCCTCGCAACCTTCGGCGGTGGCCTCCTAGGCCTTGTAATCCCCGCCATCATCACCACAAAAAAAACAAAAGGGAAGAAGAAATAGCTAATCTATTATTAGATTGGAGGAACTTCAGGTCCAAATGCTTTTTTAAGAAAAGTTGCTTTTTCCTCAGAAAGTTTTGTTTTTCTTAACCTTTGAGGCAATCCACCTGTTGGTAATCCTTCTTGTAAAGTTTCAACCGATGCTTCTCTGATCTGTTGTATGCTACTAAACCCTGTCTCCATTGCTATCTTTAAGGCATACGAAAAATTTTTTCTCTCCTTAGCGTTAAGACCAAAATTTTCATCACGGCTAAGGTAAAATGGCCCCCAACTATCAGGAGGATACGTTATAAAAGAGAAACCATTATGCCTGAAATCCTGCCAACGCATAGTCGGTGGAGCTAATCGGAGATCCCCTAACAAAGTACTGCCAGGATAGCGTTGTGTTAGGTCATATATCTTATGTGCCAGTGTATCAGAAAAGATAGTACTTCTGCTTTCTCCGCTTACACCATGTTCAGGTGTACTACTTTTGTTGCGTGAACCGGGTGGTCTGCCTTTTCTTGCTTCAGGACTCATGCGGCAATTATAGTAAAAAATTGTCAAAAAACAATTATCTGCACTTATTCATTTGCCAGATACATAGACTGCGTTTTCCCTTGCACTACTATTCTTTGACCAATAAATTCCGCAAGAGATTGATACCCGCGATAATTCGGATGAAATTGATCCGAGGATATATAGGACAATGCAGTTTTCTCAGGCACATGCAATCTATCCAAGTTAACAAATGAGTAACTAACTCCTGCGTGTTCATTATTTCCTACTACCGCGGCATTATAATCATCGGCATTATAAGTATTAATAACATACGACAATTCATCATACGTAATTCCATAGGTATGCAGAATCGCTTTGACAGATGGAGAATATGCTTCATTCGGGACGCCAAGAATTACTGCCTGCATCGAGGCTTTTTTCGGACCCAATGCTTGCACCCGTTTGGCATGCAAATCATTCAATGTTAATCTAAGATCAGTGAGAGAATGTTGATATTGAGTGCTATCTTTACGAAGGATACCAAGGACCTTAAAAAATTCGATAAGTCTATTGGAGGACTGAGCGTTTTTGGCATCTACAACAAAATTCACCAGATCCCGGTTGGTAAAGGACATCACAAGAACAAGATTTGGAATAGTCGCAAGACTTTTACTATTTTGGGCAATTCTTTGATTCATATCCTCAACAGGACTTCCATCCACAGAAAGTCCGGACAGCACATGATATCTGGCAATTCCAGGTTCAACAGTATTTGCTTTCTGCACCAGATAATAACCGATATTTTCAACCGTCCCGTTAGTCGTTCTGCTGCCTTTACCTCGAGCAAGTGAATCGCCTGCCATTACAACCGTTGCCGGAGAGTTCTCAACCATGCCAAATGTTACCGATCCAACGTGTTCAGGCTGCGGCGTAACCAAGGTAATTGAAGGCTTAAAATTGGGATGTAGGCTGCGAGTTACATTGATTAGTGATGAAGTAATAAACATACCCGCAAAAGCGAAAAGCATGAGGATAAGATAAAAATAATTAACCGGTCTTCCAATCGCTAGAGCTCTGGTTTGACCATTCGAGAGATATCTCTGTCTTATGACATTTTTGAAGGCAGCTTTCAAAGTCTCCCCACACTATCACAAGTTCTCCATGTAAGCAAAGTGAGCATTTCAAATCCCTACCAGCTCTTCCTCTTTCAAAGAACTTTCGTGGATCTTTGCAAATTCGGCATCATAGTATGCCTGATCATGATCTGCTGCGGAAAAGACTTCGTGTTCTTTATTGGTTTCTAAACCTGTTTCAGCACCTTCTCTTTTTTCTTCTTGCGCTATAACATTAGAAAGTACCTCATGTGCAGACTTCGTTGTTTCCTCACTTAATTCCAACTTGTTCCCTTTTCGATCTCTAAAGAACACAACAACATTTGCAACCCCCTTTCTCACTTTCTCGGCCAATTTATATGCTTCATCAACATGTGATTGAAAAATCGTCCCATTCCTGTGGAGTGATGCTGCAACAGCCATTCTTTCAAATCTTTTCCCGGCTAATTTAGCACGACCTGCAGCTTTTGCGCGTGCCCAAGTAGATCTAAAATAATATCTTACTATTGCTTCATCGCCTGAGGTACCGTCATGATCTCCCGAAGCCCCTGCACCGGCAAGTGTTAATCGTTTTGGTCTAGTAGAACCGAGTGCATTCCCACTTCGGATTCTTGTTGCTGAATAAATTTGGGCATCTGATGCTACTACGTGGTCTGCTTCATGATCTGAAGTTTCATCTGACGGGCCAATGGCAAGTGGTGTCCATGTAACAGCGGCGTCTGCTCCCTGTATCGTCGTTGTATGGACATACTCCGGCCCTCGTCTCGGACCGCGTTCCATAACGCCTGCAGTATAGTCCTCAAAGCTCCGGTTTTCAAGTACAAAGTTATTTGTAGAAAAAATGATATAATTACCCTATGTCCCAAGACGAGACCCTCATTAGCGTATTGTTACTAATCATAATCTATTTTTTGTACCACATCGCCCGCCAACTCAGTTATCTCACTGGTCGCAAAATCAAATTCACCTTATTCAATTTACAAACTAGCAAATTCAAACTCCCACCCAAGAAACAAAAAAAACAATCCCCCGAACACCTCCCAAATTAGACTAATAGTGTAGCCCGGCAAAATTCACAGTTCCATTAGTAGGAAATAACGCATCTTCTTGTGGAGATAAAATAGATTTGTTACAATGCCCTCAATATGGGACAACCGGAACGACGAGTAGGACCGGATGGTAGACCTGATAGGACAGAGAAACCAAAATATTATACCGTTACTAGAGGGAGCACTCCATTCACAGGACCCTATGGGGCAGAAGGAACTCATGCTGCGGGACCGCCGCTTGAAGAAGACGTTGTTATAAAAGTAATCACCCAACGCGGAAGTTCCGTCTGGGGACAGACGGTACCTACCGACGGTAGTCCTGCACAGCGTATTTGGTTTGCCTTCAGACCAGGAAAAGAAAAAGGGAAAGGAAAAGGAAAAGGCTTTAGGTAGAAGAGATATCAAACCATAACGGATGCTTTTGTTTCTTCCCTTGCGCATAATTAACCGTAATTTCCTCACCTCTTTGTATATCAACAAGCGCAATAAAATCGATCGCCGACATTTTGAATTGCTCTTTATACATCGTATTGGGGGTATATGTGTGGTTGTAGAGTGAGCCGTAGCCCAACGTAAGTAATATGCGTTCCTTCTTTTTTCCAAAAAAATAAAAATAGGTCAAAAGAATGCTGTGGGATAGTCCAGCGACATCATGCTCAGGAATAGGAATAACCGGACATCTTTCAATCAGTTCACCTTTTTGTATACCAACTCTGGCAAAAACCCCCCGTCCGGCACCCTTTATTTTGGACTTGCCAACATAAATTTTATCAGTTGCATTGATGTGTTTGATAAGAGATTATACCATAACAGACAAGGCATGCTGGCCCTCGATGTACATTGGATCTGCCTTTGCACAAGAATATGGCAACCTTTACATAATTTTAATATAACTATGCTAATGTATATGTGTATAGTTGATAAAGATAAGGCTAAAAGTATTGTCAAATATGCTTGAGTATGGTAAGATGCCAGTACCTATAGTATTATGGCTAATAGACCTGAATCAGCTCCTCGAAGACAGCAATCGCCCGGGCAACCTGAGCCGCTTCGTCAACCTTATTTAACATTAGTAGATCGGAATGTTACAAGGTATTTTACCCACAATTTCCCACGAGGCCGCGACCAGGGCTTTCATATAGTTTTACCGGGAATGCTCACCCATTGGAGACAAGAACGGTTTTTGAAAGACCGCATGGTACCAAATACACCTGATATAGAAGAAGGAAGCGTATGGGTCCAACGGGATGAAACCGTAACCCAGCATCGATATCCACTGGCAGTTAAAAAAACACTTGCAGCAACAGTAGCAGCAACAGCACTCTTCAATGTTTTCGGTAACTATAAATGGTTTGAACAAAAGTTCGATCATATAATCGGAAGACATCCCACGACCAGTCAAGCAATTACTGTCTATGGCAAACCGGAAGTTCATGCAGCTCCTTCAATTGGCACACGGGTTCTTTTTTCAGTCGGAGAGACCAGTACACGCAATGAGAAGCAGGTGGCACGAAATTTAGTCGGCCAAATCGCAACAGCAATGGACCACGGAGAGTTCCCTGTCGCAGGACCATTAACCGTCCACTCACATGGTTCACCTGATTTTATTGAACGTGGACCAGCATCGTTAACTATCGACCCGCGCACTATTGCACAAAATGTCGCATATGCAAAAGAGAGAGGTGACACATTAGCAGGAGATATACGAGCTGCAGCAAAGCAGGAAGGCGTCGTGCTTCCTGAAATACAAGTAAAACCGGACGTCAAACCATTAACCAAAGGTGAGCTCAGACGTATGAATAGATTAGTGACGAAATATGGATTTGGTCCGATCAGTCAGAGTTTTGACACTGTCTTTGATGCATTTAATGCTGACCCGGCAAGTCTACCCAGACCAATACGCGATGCAATGACTACCATAATAGGACAGAGGCGTTCTGCTGACATCTCGGTACCAATGGAAACAATTACTTTTCCACAGCATCCTGGAACAGAACAAGTACCGGTACCTGAAAAAGATATTCCTTTCCATATCTATGTCATGCCGATACCCTGGTTCCGAAGAGAAGAAAGAGAAATAAGGCCTTTTTGGGATTTGGCAGATATCAAATCATTGTTCCCCAACCCCTTATGGGTTCATTTGATTCCTGAAGCAAGAATTTCTGAAAATGAATTGGCCAAAAATACCGTCATGTACACCCGGGAAAATCAAATCCTTTTGAGAGAAGAGAGAATTCCTACTGTCTTAAAACAAACATATAGAGATGATGATAATAAGGAACAAACTATCCGCAACCTTTTTATTGACCACAAACCAACTGAGCTTGCTATCGATTATGTAAAACAATTTATGACCACATTGAGTTATGCTATGGGTGGAAAAATCGGTGAGTACCTGGATACTATCGAATGGTACCGCAATGATACTGCCGGAACAAATGCCAAACAAGTAGGTCTTGGACATGACAAACAGGAGGGGTCGGGAACCTTGGGATTATCAGTACCGTTTCTTCGAAATGCTCAGATTGCAGCGCCACCTATACCGACGCGTGAAGATTTTGAAAATATCGATAATGCCGTTGGCACCTTTGTCCATGAATTAATGGGACATTATGCAGATCTCAATGGTCAGCCAACCAGAATTACTCCCTGTATCCCACCCCGTGTGAAATTCCCTCATTCTAAAAAGAACTATTTTGTTTCCAACAATCCTTGGGCTTTTACCGCAATCGATCTTACGGATACCCACCCTGATCCTAGAAGAATGAAAGATATAGACAAAGAATTGGATGCGAGATTTGATATACCATTAACCGGAAGTGTAACCCACCGTGTAACGGGTGAGGATATAGATATGCTTGCAAACGCATCTGGAATCACTTTCCAAAACGGTTCCCCAACTTCATACGGTGCGTCAGACCCTTACGGTCTTGAATTATTCGCTGAAGGCGCACGGGGAGTCGGTACTGGGCTTGAGTATCCATCCTCAGACTTACATTTGCATGCTCCTGACTCTGGACGTATCTTAAGTTTTATCGGATCAGATGCTCTGCGTGAAAGGGTTGCAGAGCGTTTAGGTGCCACTCTTTCGGAAAACAGGCTTATCTGGCCTGAGGATACTGTTGCAAGAAGAAGGGATACAACGCAGTTTGATCTGACGACCATTGAAGAAGATCATGAAATGCGTGAAATCGCTAAATTCGCCCGGGAAAACGCACAACCCCGCCCCGGAAGAATGATCAAAGTACTTGTAAGCGCATCAGGTTAATGTGGATCTATACTCATATCTGGAAAACGGTCAAAAAAATGTAGTATATAATACACTTACAAAATCCGTAACAGATATGAATAAACGTCAACGATTGATTCTTATAATTGCCGCAGTGGCACTCCTTTTGGCTTCATCAATTGATATCATTACACCTCCTGGATATTTGCTTTCCAGCTTTTATATCATCCCAATCCTTATTGTCACGTTTACTTTCGGACCTCAGATAATAATAGCAATGACAGCTGTTGCTATACTTATTTCATCCATCATAGGACTTGCCTTTGAGCATTATTCCCATAGTGTGTTATTTTTCCAGATTATTGGATTTATCATCATTGGTTTTCTGGCTGTCCGGGTAAGTATTGAGCGGCGAAAGAATCAGGAGATTGCGGAACAAATGCAGCTATTTACGCATATGATTTCCCATGATGTTACCCAACCCATCACTTCAATGCAGTTGTATATACAATTGCTTTCGCAAAAGGCAGGAAAACAAACCCGGGATCATATAGAAAAAATTACTCATTCTCTAAGCACCATGCAAAATCTTATTCGGGATTTGCAGGATATTACGCAAATGCGAAGAGGCGAATTTGCAATCCTACCAAAAAAAATGAACTTGTATCCGCACCTATCCGAACTGGTAAAAGAAAAACAAAAAGAAACAAAAGCGCATACCCTGGTCCTTCACTGTCCCAAAAGAATGAGCGGCTATTGGGATGCAATACGACTCAGACAAGTTATTAATAATCTCCTGACAAACGCAATCAAGTATTCAAAAAAAGGGGAAATCGAAATTAACGTCATCAAACAAGATTCCCGGATGTCTCTAGCCATTACTGATGAGGGAGATGGAATTTCACCAGCTCAAAAAGAAATCATTTTTCAAGCATTTACCCGTGTAGGCAGTAATAAAGCTATCAGAGGAAGCGGTTTGGGATTGTATATCAGTAAAATTATTGTCGAAAAACACGGAGGTAGTATCTGGGTTGAGAGCCAGATGGGAAAAGGCAGTACTTTTTTTGTAAATTTACCACTTTCTGGTAATATGACCAGCAATGATTACAGTACGCGAAGTGCATGATCTGCTAAAATAAAAATATGACGGAAAATCATCACGATCATTCTGAATTTATGAATGATTATCTGCAATTCGTATTTGGCGGGCTCTTAGGTTTTATCATCCTCATTGTTCCAGCACTATTGCCTCTGGAACATTTGGATACCTGGCTGTATCTGGCACTTACTGCTTTTGCGCTTGCCATCCCCTCACTGGCTCTCTCTCTTATAATGATATTTTTCCGAAGATTCCATCCGGGCGGATTTCCCGAAAGATGGACTGCCAGATGGAATATTTTTAAAACGCCTACGTTAGTTGTTGCACTTCTGAGTGGACTTGCAGGTATCGCTTTTGTATTCTTCCACATCAATTTCTTCATCGGCTTTCTCTTTACCATCTCAGCTGCCGGAGCCGGCCTCATCCTCAACTACTGTGCCAACCGCAATACACATTAATAATGCTGAGACTTATGGATAGATCAGTAGAACCAGTGATATATAGTAAATTCCTTTAACTTATTTACATGCTCCTGCGGTATAGGATTTATATGCAGCAGGGACAGTACTGCATGTATAGGTTTTGCCGTTAACGTAAATCATGTTCTTAACTTTTGTACAACCCTCTTCTATTTGGGATATATTACCAGTTACAGGTGCGCCACCAACTGAAATTAATTTCCCATTCGCGCATACTAGATATGGTGTTCCTGTCTTACTTCCAATCCTCGGACCACTTCCTGTTGGTACCCAGCATTGCCAACTGGATGGCCCGGGACAAACCCCAGCATGGTAGCTTCCACCTGATCCATTCTTGTGAGCATTAGTACTTTCGCAATTTCCCCCCATATTTTTACAAGTGGCTGTTTGACCATAATTGGGAGTTTTTTTAGAAGATGTCGTATTATTTGTGGTAGTTGAGGATTGCGCAGGCTTCACAGGAGGAGGATTGGTAGAAGTTTTTTGTGTTGTTGTTGTACCCTGATACTGCACACATTTCCCTGAGGTATTATAACCCACACAGGGACTGTTGGTGTTCACTGTTGTTGTTGTAGTCTGATACAATTCACATTTTCCTGAGGTATTATATGATATACACTTTGTGGTATTTGTCGTTGATGCATCTGACATGCTTACTTGCTGCTCTCCAAGTGCCGGAATAAGAATGATTGTTGCGAGAATGAGAAATCCTAGAACGGCAACTCCCCATCGTGTTGGAACATGCTTATTATGCCACTTAGTTTTCTGTTTGGATGCCATAGATGTACTTATCATAAGGTAGTACCAACAGCAGTGTCAAGCGTTCTTGACATAAATCATTACAAATATCAAAACACAAATTTCGTAAAAATATATTGGCAGGTGCCAATACTATGAAAGATCTTAAAACACCACTTATTCTTACTAAATTTAAAAAATTTATAGCAGCCGTGTACCAATTGTGCAGTCCACAGACAGTGCCCGATCTTATTATTTCAGCGGGAAATAGCGGGATAGTTACCTTAAAATTCGTAGAATTGCTTAACAAAAAAGTGCATAGGGATATTCCTACCCTTGTACTTCCGACGATTCGTTTAGTCAATAATCAAGAGGGAAAAGAATTTGATAATACTATTCTTTTACCTGCAGTGGCAAAAGACATAAAAAAATTAGCAATTCCTCATTTACATAAAATTGCCTTTATCGATGATGAAATAAAAAATGCTAATGCTGCTTCAAAAACAGTAACTCTTGTTTTGGAAGCTTCAAAAATGGAGCATATCGCTATTTCTAAAGAATTAGATATATCTGTCGTCGCCGAAAATCTTGAAAAAACAAATAATTTACCACCGCTACAAATCACCTGCAAACATAGCGTTACACCAATTTTTTTCAGTCACAAAACTGAGGAAATTGGAGGTCATGCGCTTTTTAAATTTTTAAGGGATCTGAGTGATACAATTGCGCTGCAAACAAGACACATGCCCTTTTTTAAAGATATAGAACCGCATTATTACATAAATATTCTGCTAGGCTTGGCAATACGAACCAAATTTAATGTAACTGAACCAAAGTTTACCTTTAAATATACCCGTTTTGTTGAAAAACATGTTGCAAACATTGCACAACAACGCGCTGAAGCATACGAACGGATACATTCATTAATCCAAGAAGTACTCGATCAAAAATACCTGATTGACACTGCTCAACAATACCGATACGCTTAAGTCATGGAGGAGCAGAAAGCACCCAAACCACAAGCCGACTGGAGCATTGGGGAACTTTATCAGAGCGCTATCAATCTCGTCAAAAAGAATAAAGTGCTCTGGATCTTCGCAATCGCTTTGGGCGCGACCGGATCTTACTCAATCCACAATACTTCAAACTTCAATCAAAAAGATATACAGAACTTTCAGAAATTATTCCAGCAGCATGCTGTACACACATCGGATAAAGTCCTTGGTGCCTCAACATCTCTTATGAATGACACAGTCTCCTATCTTTTCTCGGCGATTCAACCGACCTGGTATGTGCTACTCGGTGCTGAATTCCTTTGTGTACTCATTGCGGGTATCGTTATCAGTGTCATTTACCGAGGTTGGGCAGAGGCAGGACTTTTGACAAATATTGAAAATGCGATCCAGAACAAACCTGTCACCATAAAAGACGGCTCGGAAAGTGCATTTGTTCATTTGAAAGCTATTATCAAGGTACGCCTGGTGCCGGCATGTATTGTTGTAGGAATTTATTTTGCTTCGCTTATTATTACTGTTATCTTGGGCACATTCATCGGATTTCCCTTTATGATCACCTTCATTGTTCTTGAAATTCTGGCACTCATTATTTGTATATTCCTACTTTCTTTTTCCCTTATCTGGGCAGTTAGAGAAATTGTTGTTGATAAAAAGCCTGCCAAACAAGCGTTTTATGCGGGACTTACGATCACCAAGAAAAAATTCTGGCCAATGGCAGGTCTGGGATTTCTTAATGTCCTCCTAACAGGAGTAGTTACCGGAATTCTTATGATTCCCATTTTCCTATTCTTTGTCGGAGGTGTATTTATCGTTATACTGCTATTCGCTCTTAAAAACGCAATCGCACTGAGTATTGCTTTTTTCATTGGCATGCTCATGCTTCTAGCTGCGGGCCTTGTCATAGATGTTGCCGGCGGGATCTTAACAGCATTTTCAACCAGTGTTTGGTCATTGGCATACAACAAAATAAGGGGAAAATATGACAAATAATCTTGCGACATTTAATATGCGTCTTCTCGCGTGGATCACAGAATCACTTCTCGGGATATTTATCTTTAGTGTATTCATCTATATTGCCGCAAGTCAGGCAGATATCGCACATGTGGTCTCGATTATGTTTGTCTATCTGGCAATCGTAGTTCTTAATCCTATATTCTGGTATCAATCGGTGATCCTCACCCATTATTTCGGCGGCTCATTGGGCAAACTACTGACCGGGCTTCGAGTGACAAATGAAACAGGAACGAGACTAACGTTTAAACGCGTCGCTTTCCGTCAGACCATTGGCTATACCTTTGCCGGAATGCTTCTGGGTCTAGGTTTTTATACCATAAGCCGTGATCCCAAAAAACAAGGTTGGCATGATAAAGCTGTCGGATCATTGGTTGTTGTAATTAAACCTCTTTGGTATGTAGGAGTTATCGTGAGTATCCTCTATTTGGTTTTGTCCTGTTATTTGGGAGTAGCTGCTTTTCAAAAATTTACCAACGGACCGCTCGCGGGACAACTCGTGACAGTGGTCAAAAATCTTACTGCAAACTAATCATTACCAATCTTATTTTGAAACTTCAGGAGTAGCAGAAGCAACAGCCGGTGCAGCAACGGGTGCTGGAGATGCAGGTTTGGCAGGTGATTCTGGTTGAACCCCTGCTGTATCCTGGACAGTATTAAATGCATCCTGCACAATTGCGTGTCCGATACTTCCAAGAAGAAGAAATAAAACAAATACTAGTATCCAGCTGAGTTGTTTATGGGTCACTTGCTCAACGCCCTGGGAGTACTTCCACAGCCACCAAAGTCCGCCGAGATAAGGAATTAGCCAGATCCAGGCAGTGGGAATAGATGCTCCTTTTTTATTCATTTCATTTTTGGTGGAAACCAGCCAATACCACGAATAGAAACCTAACGTTACTACCGAGAGTGCAAAAACAAAAAATGGATGACGGTGTCTCATATATATTTAGTCTAACATACAAAAAGTATTAAGCAAACAGCAAGTTAAATATTAAATGCTTGCATAAATGCTTTGAGAATTGTTGCAAAAATCACTTCAAAAAAGCTAGAAGGGTTTTTCTTGACTGCCACAAAATTATTCAAACCCGGCACTTTTTTATTGAAATTAAACTTAGTGCCCTGCTTTTTCATTGGAGTAATGGTTGGAGCATGAGTAGGCACGATCACAGCAACAAGTGTGGGGATCACAACAGGTGTGGGTGGAATGATTTGCACACCCGTCGTGGGAGTCGCTACTGCAGGCGGAACAGGTGTTGGCATCAATTGACATTGCCCATTTTGAATCGAGTACCCGTCATAACAATAACAACTGCTGTCTGAATTATTATAATAACTCTTACTGCCAAACTTCTCATTGCACAACCCGTCCATGGTGACACAAGAGGTGCCACTGGAATTAAACGAATACCCCGAATCACAAGCGCAGGTATTTTTCTCTGAATCATATTCAGCGTTGTTTCCATACTGATCCCGGCAATAAGCCATATACGTCATACACGAATTATTACTCGCGACAAATCCGGTATTACAGGTGCAAGCATTTTGGTTTGTACTATATGATGCATTTACCGGACACGAGGGACCATCATTCACCGGTGGAGTTGTAGGAATGGCTGTTGGAAGAGAGGTGGGAGTCGGCGCTACATGACAAGTACATGCCTTACTCACCGTTCCATCTTTACAATACAACTGGCTCGTTGAAAAATCACAATAATTGGGACCACCCTGACTAGGACAACAGGTATCATCAGCAGAAACCATTGGAGGGAAAAAAAGAAACAGAAAGAAGAGTAAAACAAATACCACGTAAATAAATATATATGCTGAAATAGTGCGGATTGCAAGGGGAAATTTATTAATACACTTTACTTAAAATCCAATTAGTGCAGACAGAGACAGTGTTGCCCGTGGTACCATCAACAAATTGAGTATGCCCTGAGCATGCTTTCGCAGGAGACCATTTCGTGCAGACAGACACTGATCCTCCGGTATTCCCGTCATAGTATTGCGTTGATGCAACACATTTAGGAGTAACAGGAGCAGGTTGAGAAACCGCCTTCCCGTTGCAGACAAATGTTGGCGCACAAGTGCCACTAATGAGATGACAACCGCTTTGAGGAGTTTTGCAGATTGCAGCAGGAACACATGTCCCGCCACTACCGCATGCTGATCCTGAACCACCTTTGGTACTTCCGCTACCATTACCATTTCCGTTTCCATTGCCTGTACTTGAAGTAGATGGCACCCAGCATTGGTTAGTTGCACTACCTGGACAATACCCTGCATAATACGTACCTCCTACCCCATTTTTGTGAGTGCTTGTACTCATACATGTCCCGCCAAGTCTTCCACACTGATTACTCACCTGACTGCCGGAATTTCCTCCTGAAGTTTGCTTTGTTGGATGCGGAACAAGACATTGTACATTACTTGGTCCGGGGCAATAGCCAGGAACAAACTTACCGGATCCTGCGGAATTGCTGGTATTATGACACGTTCCTGGACCGACTGGAGTTGAACATTTTACATTTGAACTGATATAGCATTGGACAGCGCTAGAACCCGGGCAATGACCCGCCGCAAAAAATCCGGTACTGATATTTGTCACCTGCTTACAAACACCTTTCAAACTCCCAACAGTGCAGGAGAGATGTTTTTTTATAATTGCCTGATCACTTTTACTTAATCCTGCTGCATCTATCAAGCTATCCTGCTGCTGCTTAAGTACAGGAATTAGGATAATCGTAACTAAAAGAAGAAATGCAAGAATTACCAGACCAAAATGTGTCGGAATGTGTTTTTTATGCCACTGTGCTGTCTGCTTTTTTGCCATAGTATATTTACTATAAAAAAACTAAATAAACTATGCAATACAGAAGCTGCGTGACGGACAAAGATATCTTCTAAATAAAAAAGAAGCAAAATATGCGCCTTGAAGGAGTCGCACCTTCATTTTCTATTTCAATTGTGACGATTTTTTTTCTTTCACTTTTGAAACGGACGCTCTGCTGTTAAGCTAGAGGGCATATCTTACTTCTTTTAAAGTAACACTATCCTATACCAGTAAGTTGTATTCTTCAATGATCTCCATCACACCTTGACTATCTACTACAACTTCCCAACAGCAAGTGATGCATGCCTCCTCATTTCGCGTAATCCAGTAGTTGCGCGAGCATCTTCTGCTACTGCTCTGACCCGTTCTTCCAAAGTTTCTCCCGATCGGAATGAACCAATTCTTTCCGCGGGTGTAAGCGCTCCTGTCACTCCGCTTGAAGAACACATAATATATGCATCATCATCCTGAATTTCATAAACGGAAAAAGTCGGTTCGGATTCTATCCGATTAATAGTAAAATACGCATCTCCCCGACGGTGCCAATATTCGCCTAATGATCCTGCCAGATGGATCTCTCCATTTTCTACCTGATCTACCTGCTCCATGATAAACCTTGCATCTAAGTTTGCTTCATTAGTAATTTGTCCCTTAGATTTTTGTCTATCTACTACTTCTTCTTGTGACCTATCTCTTCCATCTGCATATGCTCTCCCCTGATCAACAGTTAACGATTCTACTCTCCCGTCATACTTCACCACTTCAACCCGTGTCGTTCCGGCATGGGCGATTACAGCAAATCGTCTTCTGTCAAAACGTGTCAGATATACAATACTCGCAGAAGTGGCTGAATCATTTGCCATCTCTTCGCTTGCTTCATACAATCCATCACGTATTGCTTCCTGCACATCAGCAATTGGAGAATTAACCGGCAATCCACTCATAACTTCCCAAATTTTACTCGCAGTAATAGCTGATGCAGAATTACCTTTTTTTGGTTTATCTCCGTCAAAAACTGCCAGATAATGTGCGTCAGCAAGAGAAACAGATTCCCAATTTTTTAATTTATCTGCTTTGACTGTTGTTGCCACTTTCTCAGTAAAAACTGTAGGAAATAGCGTTTCCGCGAAATCTATTCCCCTTTGTCTCTCAATTGCAACTGCAACGCCTTCTTCAAGCACATGCTGCACAGCACTTGGTCTATCTTGTGTTGATGAATCACGTTGTACCAATATGCCATCTCGAGACCGGTCACGAAGTAAAAAGCCATCCTCCAGTGCGATCACAGTCGCATGCCGATAGTTAAGCCCAGGGATACTGATCTGATCGGGAGTATCTTGACTCCCGATATTTACTGCTTCATAAAGTGGAAGAATGCGGGAATAATTGGGCATATGAAGCGCTGCCCCCACATCTGTTCGCATCAATTGAGCAGGCAGCACTCCAACATCTTGATGTGAACCAAACACAACATTGACTCTATCAGTAGTAGGATCCGGTGTCGGAAGATACACCCATTCGCCTTCAGGAACTGTAATCATTTCCTCAGTTTGAGGAATTTCCAGAATTCGGTCCATAAAGGTACCATTTAATGAATTCATATCACGTATAGACCAGCGCCCACCTCTGTCTCGACTTAACTGCGCATGGTTTCGTGAGATAGCTTCATTATTGATAACAACTAGATTGGTACCACGATCTCTTCCCACCGTCACCGATTCAAAAAGGCCAGTGTTTATACTACGCCCACCACTTCTTCTGTCTAAAAAAAGCGAAAGAGTCCGATAGCCTGAACCAGGATCAATAGCGCCGGGCGCGGCTACATACATTTCGCTAGCAAAACCGATAAGGACCGGACGATTTGGAATTCGCCGTTCACCATAAATTCTGGTAATTTCTGGATTTTGTTGTACGCCTTCAGGTCTCATGTATTAACCCCATAGTATTATATCATATATCTATTCAATCCTTATAAAAAAATTACTTTTAAAAAAACAAATAATACCCTATAATAGCAAGATGAGACAAGCTGAAGTTCTCCAACTACCAGTAAGACGACAACAAAATAGGCCTGGTTCAAGGACTGTACCTGGGTTTGTCGGAGATAGACATCGAAATGCTGCACCTGAGACTACTCAGCCGGATAGAGTGACCGGGGGAGGATATCATGCATTTCTGCGTACAGAGCAAGACAAACTCATAGCTTCTTTTTCTCCACCAGATTCTTTGATGGCAATTTTCCCTCCCGATAGATATTCGGATTATCAACGTGAAGTTATTACTACGCAGCATCGTCGAGATCGAGCTCAAAGAGCCTTACAGGAGGCATCCGGATTATCAACAGAAAGACGCGCAATACTCCACGGCGCCCATCAGCGCCTAGTTGCAAGGTATGAAAAACTCTTGCCGCAAACTGAACCTGATCCAGAAGCACTCCCGGAACCTATCCGACTTGCAGATAGAAGAACCGGAGGATTTACGAGATTTATTCAATTGAGAAGGTCAGAAACGAAACGAGTTGGTACAAAAGATACTAGACATCCACTCAGTGCTGAGGAAAAACTGCGCCAACAAATGGAAAGAATAGCTCTTCAGGACGTAATAAGAGCTCATGATGAAGTAGCAAAAGATCGTCTCCATTGCGATCTAGAAATACTGCCGAATGTAAAAAATGATCCAGACCTTTTTTTTAATGGACCGCTTGATGTTATCCTTGATGGATTACCTAGATTACTCACAGGCAGAAATATCATGTTTATTAACGAAGCTGAGCTATTACTGGAAGACGAAATTGATCGACTTTCCCCCCACGAAAAATTATATACGTCATATATAAATTTATGGGACCAATGGCCTCATATTATCGCACTTGGTAATAATGTGGGCATCCAAACTGCAACCGGAGCTATGGCTTATTATGAAGAATTAGATCGAGCCTATCCACGTGAAGACTCCCCTAAATAACCTGTTGCACGTTATCTAATCTTTGGTTATGATGATACTCTGATTGGAGGTGATGAGCATTGGATAATCAAAAAACCTATGTCTGTACTGGAACGTGTCAGGCAGTAATAACTGAAGAGCAATACAAAAACGGTCTTACAGCTTGTGGCACTGACAGTTGCAACATGAAAGGACACCCACTCGTCCCGGGAAGAAAAAACCCGCAAACCGGAAAAACCGAAGCAACGGAACAGCATTAAGTCCTATAGTTGATTTTCTGGCCCTATTTTGCTATATTTAGGCTATGGTAGGACCAGACAGGAACGAAAACTTTACGGTACCCAAGGCAGCAACAGAAATGGTTGTTACAACAAGCGTTTCTAGTGTACATCCAATTGATGCGCCAAGAGCTTTTGACCCGCTATCGACCTTGGCAGCTCAGGAAGTTGCACTCGCATCCCTTACAGCTGCAAAAAAAAGAAGCACTGCAGCAATTAAAGAAGGTCGAAAGGAAGCACGGGAACGGTATCGGTTAGCTCGAATAGCAGAACAGGTATATGAAAATGGCTTTTTAAAAGATACGGAAACTGCAATTCGTACTGCTACTGCGCTAGCTTCACGTGACTTGCAAGGCATAGGATTTGACCGGCGTTCTTTAGGAGCTGTTGGTGAATCAGAGGAATCTGTGTTAGCATATTTATCCAAATTTACAGCTTTTGATCCGACACAACAGTATCTTTTCCCGAAATTAGAATTTCCTACTACAGCTGTCATGCAATATGAAGGGCGGGATATGATTCTTCCCCAGCATTCCTCTTTAGGAAGAGCTCTTGATCGGGCAGACTTTATTAATTTTCCTGCTGATGTAACCCTTCCTATGCTTATAGATCCAATCCCCCGATCATTTGCTCGGTTTGATGAACTTGAAGCATTGGATCCAGGTCATGCTGGTCAATTACGAAAAGCATATACCATGGCTGCACAATCGTTATATAAAGATGATAATGCTATTTATCAAGCACCTCAGATTGTCAGACTGGTTGCCTTACTTCCTGTGGGAGAAAACTATTCCACCGCATTTACTCCCGAAGTCGAAACAAGAGAGAAAGGGCAGGCATGGAATCCCTTTTTGATGCTGCAGGGGAAGTTAAATGAATCTGGAAATTTTCTCACCCCAGGGTTTTTTGGCAAATCCAGAATTCCCGCCAATCGAGACGGCCGCGAGTCAGGATTCCGAATCGGCCAAGCAGGATCCGATCTTTCAGAAGCTCAAGCGCAATCTGAATTTCCGCTTGGTAGCCGTGAACTTGATAGTATGGGGATATTTCTTTTCCCGTATGCCATAAAGGAACGTCCGTATATCCCGTACGATTACAGTTATGACTCCTTATTTCGTGGAGCTGCGACACGGGGAGGCTCGCTCACTTATGGTGGAGGCGCATCAAAAGGCATGGTAGGAGGTGCAGAAATATATACAGGTCCCCGTACCATGTGGAGTACTGAGAAACGGCACCGAACTTGGGACGGTAATGAAATGAGTCCACAATTCGGCGGCATTCCGACTATTTACTCAGTTCGTTTACTTGCTGTATCTAGAACTCCTTCAGGCAAATAAATACTACTTCATTTTTTGCAACTACTTTACTTTTAGAAGTATTTGGAGTATTGTAAATGCATGAAAGCAGCGCAATTTACAGAATTTGGTGGACCGGAAGTTATACAAATAAATAACGCTGCTCCAAAACCAACCCTCAAGGAAGGTCAGATACTTGTTGAAAATTATGCAGCAAGTATTAATCCTTTTGACTACAAATTACGATCCGGCATATATCAAGAAATGATTCCCGTACAGTTTCCCTTTACCATTGGCGGGGACTTTGCCGGAAAAGTAGTGGAAATCGCAAGCGATGTAAAAGAATTTTCAGTTGGTGATGATGTCTTTGGACAAGCAATTGTATTGAATGGTGGATCCGGCACTATGGCAGAATTTGTTGCAGCTAATACCAAAAATACAGCCTTGAAGCCTAAAAATACAAATTTTGAAGAAGCAGGAGCCTTGCCGCTTGTCGGTGTTAGTGCTGTACAAGCACTCGAGGATCATATTCAATTACAAAGCGGTCAAAAGATTCTCATACAAGGGGGTGCAGGAGGCATTGGGAATGTAGCTATTCAGATAGCAAAAGCCCTGGGAGCATTTGTTGCAACAACAGTAAATGGTGATGATAAAAATTTTGTCAAAGCACTTGGAGCCGATGAAATTATTGACTATAAATCCCAAAAATTTGAAGAGATGCTTTCGGATTATGATGCTGTCTTTGATACCGTTGGCGGTAAAACTACTGACAATTCATTTATCGTTCTTAAAAAAGGAGGCATTCTGGTCTCTATGCTCGGTCAACCCAATGAAGAATTAGCTAAAAAATATAGTGTGACGGCCATAGGACAGAACTCTCATACGACCAGCGCACATTTACAAAAACTCACCACATTTGTTGAAAGTGGCAAAGTGAAAATTACAGTCGATAAGACATTCCCTCTTCACAACATACAAGAAGCTTTTACCTTTCAGGAAAATGAGCATCCTCACGGCAAAGTTGTTATTAAGATAAAAGATAAGTAAATTTGTAACTTGTATTCATATTTACTTATCTGACTTCGTTGAATTTTTTGCATTGTCTTTCATTTGGGCATCGCCGAATCCTTCTTGAACTTTTCCTTGAATATTCTGCCAACCACCTTTGATCCCTTTACCGGCTTGTTTATTGACGTTACCCTCTACTTGTTTCCATTTTCCTTTGATTTTATTTGAAACTCCACTGGTATTCATACCATCTCACCTCCTGACAAAAATGTATCTTACGTTTTCTATCTGAAAATAAAGCTAATTTCCCGTAAGAAGCTGATAAGAATAAAATTGATAAAAACTCATTTTCTTACTTTTTTCTCACCCCATCCATATCAT
>CAZILC010000022.1:0-21140 GCA_964540055.1 uncultured Gammaproteobacteria bacterium
TGTATAATACTTGTCAGTATAACTGACGAGTCATTTGTTCACTCTAGCTTTCTTGTTTCTCAGTATACGTCATAGTAATATATGGTAAAAAATAAACAAAGCATTAGCGTTGTTGTTCCGGTTTTTAATGAATACGGCAATATAAAGGAGTTTCATCAGCAACTGATCAAAACAATGCGTAGGTGCGTTGCACCATATGAAATCATCTATGTAGATGATAATTCCACCGACGGTACGTTTGAATATCTCACAAAACTCCGCGATTCTCATGTAAAGGCTGTTCGTAAAGACGGCGTCAAAGGAAAAGCATTCTCATTAATTCAAGGATTTTCAATGGCAACTGGTTCTATCTTTGTCATGATCGATGGAGATTTACAGTACCCACCTGATAAAATTCCATCACTTATTAAAGAATTAAAAGATGCGGATATAGCCGTTGCACAGAGAGAAAAATATCATGACAATTCAATTCGAAAGCTGTTAAGTACTGGATTTAGAACAGTTTTTGGAAAAGCACTTTTTGGGTTGAATACCGATATCCAATCAGGTATGAAAGCTTTTAAACGTGAAGTGTTTAAAACCGTACATACTACTCCTGTTTCCCCATGGACATTTGATTTAGAATTCCTTTACCGTGCACGGATAGCTGGTTATATTATTA
Organism: uncultured Gammaproteobacteria bacterium; assembly: GCA_964540055.1. Taxonomy (GTDB): domain Bacteria; phylum Patescibacteriota; class Microgenomatia; order Levybacterales; family UBA12049; genus JACDET01. The sequence goes on from CAZILC010000022.1 coordinate 662, forward strand.
AAAATGTACCTATCACCTTTGCTCCACGTGAACATGGAGAATCAAAAATAAATGTATTGCAATCCAGCTTCGAAATTGGTCTTAATGCTTTGTACATAAAATTAAAACGAACATTTTATTTGCCCATTCTGCCTGAAGACGAATCTATGCGTGGTGCTGGTGTAGGACATAAAAAGAGGAAATATATTACTCATACCACCTTGCCTGTAACACTTTCTGCTATTCGTACTTTTTCACCCGTTCAAGTGCTTATTTTGACCCTTACTCCGTTACTTTTACTTGGATTATTAATTATGTTTCCCTTACCAACTGCGCGAAGTATCGTTGGAGTTTTAAGTGTTTTGTACTTTATCGATGCACTCTTTAACATTTTTGTTGTACTTAAGAGTATGCAAAAAGATCATGAGATTCGAATCACAAATGAACAGATTGAAGCTTTGGATGAAAGCAAATTACCCATTTATTCGATTTTATGTCCGTTGTATAAGGAGGCACACGTTGTACCACAGTTTCTGGAAGGTATTGCGAAAATTGATTGGCCAAAAGAAAAACTTGATGTGATGTTTTTACTCGAGGAAGATGATATTGAAACGATTGATGCATTTAATAACATGACTCTTCCCTATTATGCAAGAACAGTTATCGTTCCGCATTCTCTTCCAAAAACAAAACCAAAAGCATGTAATTATGGTTTGACTTTTGCAACAGGTGAATATCTGGTTATTTTTGATGCTGAAGATATGCCGGATCCATTACAGTTGAAAAAAGCATATATTGCTTTTAAGACTGTTCCTGAGAATGTCAAATGTTTGCAGGCAAAATTAAGTTATTATAATACGCATCAGAATCTATTGACGCGTTTCTTTACAGCAGAATATGCATTGTGGTTTGACGTCACACTTCCGGGTTTGCAGTCACTTAATTCTGCATTACCCCTTGGAGGTACAAGTAATCATTTTGAAACAAGCATTCTTCGAAAACTCCAGGGATGGGATCCGTTTAACGTAACCGAAGATGCTGATTTGGGTGTTCGGCTGTTCCAACAGGGTTACCGAACCGCAATTATTGATTCGACAACATATGAAGAAGCAACCAGTGTTTCTAAAAATTGGTTACGACAACGTTCACGATGGATCAAAGGATACATGCAAACCTATCTCGTTCATATGAGAAATATTGTACCGTTTGTTCGTTCAAAAGGAATTTGGCACAATATTATTTTTCAACTTACCGTTGGAGGAAAAATTTTATTTGCACTCCTTAATCCGATTTTATGGTTGTTAACCTTTTTCTACTTTGCTGATTATGGCGAATTTGGTCCGATCATGAAAGAAATCTACCAGCCGCCATATTCTTACCTTGCTGTATTTTCATGGGTTTTTGGTAATTTCCTTTTTATGTATTCCTATATGATCGCTGTTGCGAAACGAAGACAGTGGGAAATCGCTAAATTTATTTTACTGATTCCAGCGTATTGGTTGATGATGAGTACAGCTGCTTTTGTAGCGCTCTATGAATTAATTTTCAAACCCCATTATTGGCAAAAAACAGTTCATGGATTTCATCTTGGTAAGCCAAAAGATGCATTGGTTACCCCACAACCTGTTGCAATTCCAGTCAAACAACCTGCGGTTTCGCCAGTGTATGCAACAGTAACAGAACAGATTTCCAAACCAAAGACAAGTCATTCAGTTGATCCGATTACTGCTCTTCGGAAATCACAAGTCTTTACGTTTATCTGGCGCTGGTTACCACTTTTTGCGATGTTAAATATGGATTTGGTATTGGCCCGATATTTCTTAAGTTATGCGGATGCGCAAATGTATATTCTGATCTCAATTGTTGGTAAAACAGTATTTTTACTCAGTCTTTTGGGATCAAATTTGGCTACCAATTTCGCATCTCAAAATAAAACGAGTAAATCTCATCTCTATCGTCTTATCTTTTTCACGTTCCTTTTCAATTGGGTTGGATTTGTAGCATTTGGACTTGAAGGAAGTTTGGTGACTCCTTATGTATTTGGTGTCAGATTCTTTGAAGTAGTTCCCTATATGAGTTATTACCTCTTCGGACTTATGTGTTTCGCGCTGTCTTATCGATTGACAACGCATAATTTTCGTAAAAAATCTTTTTCCTTTACGTTAGTCTCACTTGGTATTATTTCTCTGCAAATTCCGTTTGTCTATACGCATCATGACACCATTAATGAATTGGTTCTCTCGTTTGCATATATCGGATCTATTAATTTGATAGTACTCGTCATGCTTGAAATGAGTGTTGGCTTCAAGCGGGCTGTTGAGAATAATATTTTGAGTTTGTTTAGAGTATTTGAAAAACCAAAAGTTGCTCAAACCTTGACCGGCAACAATATGCGAATTCTTGTTTTTAATTGGAGGGATATCAAACATCGTTATGCAGGAGGGGCTGAAGTGTATGTCCATGAATTATCAAAACGATGGGTTCAAACAGGAAATGCTGTAACTTTTTTCTGCGGAAATGATAATAACAGACCAGCCTATGAAAAAATGGATGGTATTGAAATATATCGAAGAGGTGGCACGTATACAGTGTATCTCTTTGCTTTTATCTATTACATGACTAAATTCCGCGGTAAATATGATGTCATTATTGATTGTGAGAACGGAATTCCATTCTTTACACCACTTTTTGCCAGAGAACAGGTAATTCTTCTTATCCATCATGTCCATCAGGAAATTTTCCATAAGTTTTTGATGTTTCCTCTCAATTACGTAGCTCAAATTCTTGAGGGCAAAGTAATGCCTTTTGTGTATCAAAATAAAAATATTGTGACAGTATCAGCATCTTCACAAAAAGATATAGTGAAGCTTGGATTTTCGCATGAAAAAAATATACAAATTATTCCAAACGGCGTTTCGGATACATTGTTTGTTGACTATCCAAAAACGGATCATCCATCATTCATCTATTTAGGAAGACTTAAGGAATATAAAAATATTGATGTGGCAATTAAGGCATTTGCAAAAATAGTTGCTATCCGAAAAGATGCTACCTTTTCAGTTGTCGGTTCGGGTGAATGGTATCCAAGACTCAAACATCTTGTAACTGAACTCAAAATAGAAAAATCAGTAACATTTCATGGCCGAGTAAATGAAGAAGACAAAGCACGTCTTCTTGCGCAAAGTTGGGCTGCTTTGCAACCTTCACAAATGGAAGGCTGGGGTATTACCGTTATTGAAGCAAACGCAGCAGGAACTCCGGTTATTGCGTCTCAAGTTAATGGTCTTCAGGACTCTGTAATTGATGGGCTGACCGGTATCTTGGTTCCCTCTGGTAATGTTACAAAATTTGCCAACGCTATGATGCAAATTGCAGAAGATGATACAATGCGGGTAAATCTGGCATACGAAGCAAAGTTGTGGGCGAAGAATTTTGACTGGAATAAAAGTGCCGCAGTGTTCTACAATGTAATAGGACAAAATTTCGGACAAGGATTGTTTCAACCCGGTTATTCCGATATGATGTATTCCGCAGTTGAAAATAATGTATGAAATCAGTACCCTCTGTCAGTATCGGAATTCCTGCGTATAACGAGGCGGCAAATATTAAGCAACTTCTCGAATTAATTCTTTCACAAAAAGAAACGAATTTTACCTTAGAAAAAATCTTCATACTGTCGGATGGGAGTACGGATGCAACAGCAAAGGAAGTTGCAACGCTTAAAGACAAACGGATTATTTTTAAAGATGATAAAAAACGTTTGGGTAAAACGGTAAGATTAAATCAAATATTTCAGCTTAACACGTCTGATGTTCTCGTGCTATTGGATGCAGATGTAATATTTAAAGATGCATTACTTTTTTCTAAATTACTTAAAAAGGTAGATTTTCAAAAAATCGGGATCGCAGCAATCAATGCAAGATCACTTCCAGCTCATACATTTTTTGAGCATTCCCTCGAGACTAGTGTAGATTTATCAAGAAAGATTGCGCAGTCTTGGAATAATGGCGACAATTATTTATCATTTAAAGGATGTTTTCTCGCTTTATCAAAAGCTTACGCAAAAACAATACAGATGCCAAAAAAACTTACTAATAATGATGCCTATTTATATTTTGATGCCAAACAAAAAGGGTTTGGGGCCGCTTATGTAAAAGATTGTGCTGTCTATTATAAATCACCATTTACCCTTTCTGATCACATCAAGCAATCCTCCCGATTTCAGGCTTCAAAACAGGAGCTGGGAAAATATTTTTCTAAGGATGTGCTTTCGTATTCCCCTCCCCGTAAAATTGTTGTAAAATGCGTAAGTGAATCGTTTGTTACCAATCCATTGTATTTTATAAGTTATCTCGGAATTCATGCTCTTTCAAAATTGCGAAAAGAGCAAGTAACCGATCCTACTTGGAATATCGCGGGTTCTACCAAACAAAAAATTGCCCTCTCACAGTAACAATCCAACATGAAAATAGATAAATATCACCAATTACCCATTTTTCATTTTGCTAGTGAATTACAAAAAAGGCATAATCGAAAACAAGTAAAAGCTCTTATCATGGGAAACTTCGGAGCGATGAATCTTGGTGATGAAGCAATTCTGGCAGGTCAAATCCAAGAATTGAAAAAAATTAAAGATATTACCATAACAGTCGTTGCCCGACATCCCCAGGAAATTAAACTGTTACACAAAACCAACGCAGTATCGATGTATGAATTTAATAAATTGCGAAAATGTATCAAACGATCAGATATCATTATTGTCGGTGGAGGCGGTTTGATCAATAAAATAGAACGGGGGTTGTTTGGTTTTCTCTATCAACTCTATATGCTTCTTACCTATTTTTATTTGCCTCGAATTTACAGGAAAAAATTATATATTTTGGGTGTAGGAATGTATAGCAATGCAAATTCTTTTATTATCTCACTCGTTCTTCCCATTTTGCGTTATGCATCAATTGTAACTGTCAGAGATCATCATTCCTACGAATTTCTTAAAAACAAAAATGTCAGAGTGTTCTTATATAAAGATAATAGTTATCTGATGGATTTATTGCCAAAAAAAGAGTTGCTTGCAGATGAATTTATTAAAAAACATTTTCATGACGGAAGAAATAATATCGGCATATCTCTGGTAAAACCTGATTTAAAAGCGGATGAAAAACATCTTATTGAGGAAGTTGCCAAATATATTGCCAAACATCATGACAATACCGATTTCTGGTATTATCCAGCAGATACCAACCCAAGCTATTTGGGTGATGATAAATTGGCACAGGATTTGCTGGAAGAAGTAAAGAAAGTAACATCTGATGAGATTAATCTGTATATGATTCCCAAGACCTATTCTCCACAATTCTTTTTTTCAACAATTAAATTAATGCAAGGATTTATCGGTATGCGATTTCATACCTTGCTGTTTGCTTATAGAGAAAATGTCCCATTTGTTGGCATTTCCTATGATAGTAAATGTAAAAGCTTTATTGAAGCGGTTGGCAGAAAACCTCTTTTTTTCAAAAAATTTACTGCAGAGGAACTTCATAAAAATATGGTATAACATTCCCTATTTGTTGTTTGTTACCTGATAATCATAGCTTTGTACCTGGTATACTTCTTGTGTGGCACCTACATATATTTGGACAAATCATGCCATAAAGAGGCTTAAGGAGCGGAAAATTCCCCGTAACTGTATCGAGCAAGTACTCTTTCACCCGGATAAAAAACTTTTTAAAGATGCCACTGTCATTGAACAACAAAAACGAATTTATGGTAAAACGTTTGCGGTAATCATAAAAGTTACAAAAAGGAGGGAAAAAATTATTGTATCCTGCTGGGTAAATCCCCCCTTTCCTGGAACCAGAGATTATACATTGCAAAAGCGTTTTCTTGCTATGAAAAAAGCATCATTTATGAAAAAAATCTGGCTTATGTTTCTTACCAAAATCGGACTATAAAATACTACGTTTCACTAAAGTTCCTGAGCGCCTGTCAAGTCCTAATAGGATCCAACAAAGTTCCTCAGCACCTTTTGCACTCCCTAAAGGTTCGTTAGAATTTATTATCATTTGGCGAGGATGTAATCTTCTTTTTCACTAGGAGGTTGCCAAAATTGCAAATAATAATCTAACATCTCTTTGCTAATCTTAAATGATTCTTTCGTAAGCTTATCGTTTCTTCTTACAACCCTTTCTCTTATTGTTTCAATCGGTGTGTCAACATAGTATAGTACAGCTTTAGCACCAATTTCTTCTATCTTTTTTTTTAATTCATCTCGTTCTTCTTTTGCCCAAAATCCCTCGTCCATAATAACATCAATACCTTTCTCACCAAGATAAAATGCAAAATCCCTTGATAATCCGATGATTTTACGATCCCATTGCGCATAGCCATCGATTGTAGGATCGTTTCCAATTAAACGAATTGACCATTCATCTTTCGTGATTCTCACTGCGCCAGTTTTTTCTTCTAATTTTTTGGCAAAAGTAGTTTTTCCAGCACCAATAAATCCACAAATTAAATAAACAATAGGTTTTCTATTCATAAGCGTATTATACAGGTTCTCAATCAAATTACGCTAACATAGCGTTAAGGAAATAGGTTCCAACAAGGGGTGCTTTGCCCTTACTGATCACAGTACTTTACATCCTCAGTTGTGTTCGCTATATCGAGGTAAAGACACATTTTTTTGAAAGAATTCAACAGTACTACAATACAAAGTAAGGGCGGACGTTTTATTTCCTAGGCTTCTCTTCTAATAAAACGAAGCAGGAATACTACTATGGCTATCACCAATAGAATATGGATGAGTCCTCCGGCAATATGAAGCGCAAAGCCTCCAAGCCAGAGAATAAGTAATACAACAACAAGTATATTTAATAATCCCATTTGTTCACCTCCTAACCGTGTCTTTATAAGACTATTTATAGATTCTTTTTTGCCGCTTCTAGGCTGTCCTGAGCTGAATCTAGAGACTCTTTGGCCTTGGTCTTTACGACCTCATTACCTTGAATAACACTCTGTTTGCCTTCTTCTGTTTTTTCATTTGCTTTTTTTTGCATGTCTTCCAGGTAACCTGACATCTGTTTTGTAACATCTTTTACTACTTTTGTTACTTTTTCACGATTTTTTTTATCGTGAAGAATAGCTGCACCAGCAGCTGCAACTCCTGCACCAATAACTACGCCTGTAGCTACTGCTGCCAATGGATTAGAGTTGTTCTGTTTTTCATTGTCTGTATGTTTCATATTTTTCACCTCCTTACTAAAAACAGCAAATACTCATTTGCTGAAAGTAATACAATTGTAGTATTGCTGAGTAATACTCCCATGTGAATTAAGTAAGAGCTTGATAAGGATGAGATATGTACTCTATAAGCACTTACACTTTTCTTTGATACCAATAAGCTTTGGACAATAATTACTTATAAGGATTCTTTTTCCGCTCGCGTATAAGTTGTTTGTTGCCTCTAAATCTCTGCATTATTACATTTTAATTACACACTTTATAGGTTTTATAGAACTATCGTTTGTTACCATGAAGTGTAACTCATGAAACAGATTTCGCTTATTATTCCATTTTTAGAAAACGCAAAGCGTGGTTCTCCCTCTTCGCATACGTCTTCAAAAAAGATTTTGTCAGTAATCAGAAATATTCATGCGAAAATGCAGCATTTGAACATTACGTATGAAATTATCGTTGTTACCGACAGAAGATATGGTGTGACACTTAAGGATATTGAAATATATCCAGTAAGAACTCCAATCCGGTTATATAAGAAAGTAAAACATCCAACTATCAGTGAGTTAATCATTAAAGGGATAAAACTTGCAGAATATGAGGATATTGGTATTATCGGTGGGGTAAACGAATTCTCTCCAAATATTATCAAGCGAATTACCTCTCAAAAAAAAGAAAAAAAATTGTTAATTGCCTCAGTTAAAATTAACTCGCCTAAATTCTTGCCGTATTTTCTCAAAATGCGCATTAGTCCGGAAACAACCGCTTTGTTTTTCTCGAAACATATGTGGGATGTTATCCACTTTACACCCGAAAGTGAGCACACATTTTTTCTTGAATGTATTAGACGATCCCAGCAGGCAGGTTTTTTAATTAAAAAATATCGAATATTTTCATCGCAGAATGGGTCTACAACATTGACGAGAAATGATATCAAGGAATATTATTTTGCTGCAAAAGATGTCGTGCAACTTGAACTTAAAAAAGTGCCACCGATTTATATTCCCGCAAAAAAAGGATCAATGATTAATGCAGGACTGTTCTATAAAAAACATGAATATATAACCCATACGACGCTTAAAATTTATCAATCAGCACTCGATGCAGTAAATATTCGGGTTGTCATTTTTGTGCTCGTTGTTCTTCTCGTTTCCAGTCTTTTTCTGTTTGAAAGTTTTCTCTTTTTTTTGCAATCTCTGATAACCCTGTTAAGTCTTATTTATTTAATTGATGTGTGTTTTAACATGTTTCTTGTGTTAAAAACATTTCAGCATGCACCGGAATTATCGTTTACGGAAGCTGAATTGTCAGCAATTACCAATGAAGGTTTGCCCACATATAGTATTTTATGTCCGCTGTATAAAGAAACACATATTTTGCCTCAATTTATTAGTGGGCTTGAAAAAATTGACTGGCCAAAGAATAAACTTGATGTCATTATTTTATTTGAAAGCGATGATCTTGAGTCAATTGAAGCGTTTGAAAAAATGGATACGCCATCCTATATCCGCTCAATTGTGGTTCCGAATTCCAATCCTAAAACAAAACCCAAAGCATGCAATTACGGCCTTGCATTTGCAACGGGTGAATTTACCGTGATTTATGATGCTGAGGATATACCGGATCCACTGCAGTTGAAAAAAGCATATTTGGGTTTCCAACAATCAGGAAGCGATGTTGCTTGTCTGCAAGCAAAATTAAATTTTTATAATGTTAATCAGAATTTATTAACAAGACTTTTTACTGCAGAATATGCGTTGTGGTTTGATCTGATGTTAACAAGCCTGCATACCCTTAATTCAATAATTCCCCTGGGCGGAACAAGTAATCATTTCAGAACTGACGTGTTAACACAATTACATGCATGGGATCCTTTTAATGTGACAGAAGATGCGGATTTGGGAATGCGGCTTTTTAAATTAGGATATCGAACGGTAATTTTGGACTCAGTCACTCTTGAAGAAGGAAATAGTCAGGTGAAAAATTGGATCAGGCAACGGTCACGCTGGATAAAAGGCTACATGCAAACGTATCTGGTACACGCAAAAGAAAGCTATTCGTTTTTTCTGGACCGTGGATATCATGTCTTTGTGTTTCATCTGGTAATCGGGGGCAAATTAGCTTTTATTATTATCAATCCGATACTCTGGATAATTACTATTTTGTATTTTGCCATGCATCCATTCTTTGGGCCGATCATTGATAGTTTGTATCCCGCATTTGTTTTGTATATCGCAATGACTTCTCTTATTTTTGGAAACGCGTTATATCTTTTTTGTTATCTTATGGCATGTGTCAAACGAGAACATTGGGGGCTTATTAAATATATGATTTTTGTCCCTTTCTATTGGATTCTTATCAGCATCGCAGGTTTTGTCGCTGCGTATCAGTTGTTATTTAAACCGTTTTATTGGGAGAAAACAACCCATGGATTACATTTAAAAAATCAACTATCGTTTAATCCTGAACCATCAAAAGTAGTATGAAAAAATTTTTTACCACGTATTCTGATACGCTTCTTAGTTTACTTACGCTAGTAATAAGTATTTGTGCATTTCTCTATTTTTATTCTCACGGTCACGAAAATCTTTCCTATTATGATGCGATAGCCCGTCTTAATACAGCGCGAAAAATTATCGACAGCATAACCCCGGGTCTTGGACAGCTTGGTGGTATCTGGCTTCCCTTCCCCCAAGTGTTATTTATCCCATTTATCTGGAACAGTTTTTTATGGCACTCAGGACTTGCGGGTTATTTTGTGTCGGGAACTGCATTTGTTTTTGGGGCTGTCTTTATTCAAAAAGCAGCTTTTTTATTAACAAAAAATCGAAAAGTATCACTTCTTATCTGGTTTTTGTATGTCACAAATAGCAATCTATTGCTTCTTCAGACAATGGCAATGAGTGAGATGTTTTTCATATGTTTTTTTATTTTGACCCTCTATTATTTGTTTCTCTGGATCCAAAAGGACTCGCTTGATGATTTCTTATTTACGGCTCTTTGTATTCTGGTATTAACCCTTACCCGGTATGAAGGGTATTTTGTTTTGCTAGGTGTAACGATTGCAATTGCTGTTGCCTGTTTTAAAAAATATGGCCTCAAACAAAAACAAAAAATTGAAGGCATGCTTGTGCTTTTTTTAGCTGTTGCAAGTTTTGGCATACTTCTATGGTGTATGTACAGCGCGCTTTTTTATAAAGATCCTCTGTTTTGGCTACATGCATATGCGACCCCGCAGACTTCAATTCTCGTGCAAAATACCGTTGTTGATCATTTTTATGGCATAACGAATCCAAATTTGTGGGAATCTCTGCAAGTGTACTCGTTAATTATTCTGTGGACGAACGGGGTAATTACCGTTTTACTTGCACTTGTCGGATTTGTGTATTACCTCTTTACCCGTTCAAGAAATTTTTTAGCACTTTTTATTATCACAATTGTTCTCTATTTATTTCTCGTGGTGGGTTATTTTAAAGGACTCATCCCCCTTATTGAATTTCCCTTAGTGTTACTTACTGGCACGCATGTTCGGGAATGGAGTGTGTATGCAGATAACAATATTCGTTATGGTATTGTGATGCTTCCCTGTTTACTGTTATTTATCTCCTATCTCGCGAAGAAAAATAGCATTCTGTTTGGAATAATTTGTGCCTTTGTTGTCGGGCAGGTACTTATTACCGTTGCCAATCCCTTATTTGAGCAATACGCATTTTATAAATCATGGCGGTATCCGGCAATTGCCCAGGTGCCATGGTTCAGATCTCATTATGACGGTGGTTTAATTCTTATTGCAGCATCCCGACATGAAGATTTTATATTTCAATCCGGCTTACCATACAATGATTTTATTTATGAAGGAACAAGAGAAAATTGGAAGCACTCGCTTGAGAATCCTTCCCAATACGCAACATGGGTTATTTTTGATGAGAAAATTTCAGGAGATGATGTAACCTATGGTCTGACAAAATCCGGTGTTTCGGATCTCCAAAAACATTATATACTTGTGTATCTAAAAAACGGATTTCACATTTATAAATTTCATGGACCATAAGTTTTAACTTAAAAATAATTTAATACGATTCGTTATATAATCTATTCTCAAAGTTTGGGACTGATACGGGAACTCTGCCTATTACAAGGAAATGATTGAGTGCTCCATCAAAATAAACAACACTAGGATAAGCATCTTCACCCCTGTTTTCTCTATCAATATGCTGAAATGGAAGTAATCGTTCTCTATTTATTGTTCGCTCACGAAAATAATTGAGTGTATCTAATTCAACTGCAGTACATAGAACGGTACCACCAGGTTTTACCGTGTCTAGCAAACTATCTATGTAGGTTTCATCTGTCGCGAGATAATCAGGGATATTAAAAATAAATGCAGAATCTACTTTGAAACGCTTTTTTGCATTGTATTCTTGGAGCGTCCCTGCAAAAGTATCATCACGGTCAAAACATCCAAAGGCAATCCCCTTTTCCAGTTCATTTTTTTTAGGTTCAATTGCCGTAACAAAAGAGGGGCCAAGTTCACGAATTACTTGCGTATAGCGTCCATCATTGCATCCAATATCGAGTGCAAAATTGCCGAAATCTACCCGTTGTGCGGTTTCTTCCAATGCATAACTGATGCGCCGTACAAGTTTTTTAGCTTGGAGATACCGAGTTGGATACGTTCGCTCAGCGATTCGATCGAGAGCTCCGGGACGGAATCCAAAAAGCCTCCCTATATTGTCCCGTTCAAAAGGTCCATCTCCTCTCTGGTTTGGTTCGATTCTTGGTGGCATAATAGAAAGGGATTGTAGCAAAATGGGTTGGTAATAACAACCAAAGCGCCAATTTTACGTGTCTTATAGTTTGCTTTTTGAACTCATTTATTATATAATACCCGAACGTGAATTTAGCTATGAAAAGCTTTTTTGATCTGATCATTCCGGCAAGACGTATAGTATATACAGGGTTGAGTTTTGTAGACCGCACAGTCTTCAAAGCACATAATCCGGTGTTTATTCTTTCCTATCACAGTGTTGCAACTGATGATTGGCGATATAGTGTAAATGCCTCAGTTGTTAAAAAGCAGATATCGTATCTTAAAAAGAATTTCGATATTATTACTCTTCAGACGCTTGTGGATTCCCTCTCAGGTAAAAAAGAAATAACTCGTCCATCAGTTGTCCTTACATTTGATGATGGGTATAAAGATATTCTGACACTTAAACCTTTTTTTGATCTAAATCATATTACCCCAGCACTGTTTGTTTTATCAGACACCCCTCATGCAAATGTTTCGGAAATGAAAACGAAGCGACCTTTCCTCTCCGTTTCAGAAATTAAATCACTTAAAAAAGCGGGATGGGAAATTGGATGCCATTCAGCGACACATGCAAATCTTGCAACACTAACAGAATCAGATTTAGAAAAAGAGATTGTAACTGCTAAAAAAACTCTTGAAGGAAAATTAGGATTTACGATCCCCTATTTTGCATATCCTCGTGGCAAATATACGACAAACGTTGTACGCTTAGTAAAGAAGGCAAAATACCAGTTGGGTTTGACAATGGATGACGGTATAATAACAACTCAGTCTGATCTGTTGACACTTCCGAGAATCGGGGTCGACAGATCACATTCGTTTTCGGAGTTCATTGGATCTTTTTCACCATCGGTTGTCAAAGTAAGAGGAGCAATTAAGAATAGTCCATTTGGTAAATATTTATGAAACAATTTTTAAAATCAAAAAAATTTAAAATAATCGCTTATTTTCTTTTTTCGGTTTTCTTGGCAATTGTCTTAACGTTCTCCGTTCGAGGATTGCCAGGTAATCCAACACTCACGCAGCTCAATACGCTCGCTTGGAAAGATAACGGACCATTTGAATTATCACCGGAACGGGGAAGATTTGCTCTTACCTATGCACTTGTTGAACTCAAACAATACAGTTTTCCACCGGACCTGGCACGATTTGCTGCTCCTGATGTGGGATTTTATCATGGACATTATGTGTCACTTTTTGCCCCAGGTGTGAGTTTTATCGTAATTCCAGGATACATTCTTGGGAAAATGGTCGGGTTTGCTCAAGTCGGAACGTTTGCTGTGATTGCGTTATTTGCGGTTTTTAACGTGTTTTTGATTAGAGCAATTGCCACTCGATTGGGTGCGCATCCGTTGGCGGGACTTATTGGCGGACTCGCGTTTCTCTTCGCGACACCAGCATTCGCCTATTCAGTGACACTCTATCAACATCATATTTCAACATTTTTGATTCTCGCGTCGTTGTATTTACTCATCAGGTTTAACACTTTTTGGTCACTTGCACTTATTTGGATTATGTGCGGATTATCAATTTCAGTTGATTATCCGAATTTCTTTATGATGCTGCCAATTGGTGTTGCGGGAATCGGCCACATGTTTCTTGTTAAAAAAGATCACTCAAAAGTGCACCTTCGAATTTCATTTCCAAAAATGCTTTCAATTTTGAGTATTGTTTTCCCAATTTTATTTTTCTTAGGATTCAATTACGCGTCTTTTGGTAATCCTCTGCAGCTTGCCGGTACAGTGGACCGTGCGCTTGTCGTTAATACTAATGGTACCCCGCAACTTGAAAGTACCCTTGTTTTGAAACGATTGAAGGAAGCTGGACAGCCGGCCATTGTCCCGCAGAAAAGTGCTCTGGGGTCGTTTAATAATCGTCTGATCATGCAGGGATTTTACATCCATTTCTTAAGTCCTGACCGGGGAATATTGTATTACACACCGATAATGTTTTTTGGAATTGTTGGATTATTTTTTGCGATCCGAAAGAGAATGCCTTTTACCTGGTTGTTGGTCGCGATAATCGGTTTCAATATACTGTTGTATTCCATGTGGGATGATCCGTATGGAGGATGGGCTTTTGGTTCACGCTATCTTATTCCGACCTATGCGATACTTTCTATCTTTATTGCACTACTTTTAAAACGAATCGCGAAATATAATCTCATGCTGTTACTCTTCTTCGCGTTTTTCAGTTATTCAGCTGGCATTAATACCTTAGGTGCTATTACCTCAAATCGTAATCCTCCCAAAGTTGAAGCAGTGGCACTCGCAAAAGCTTCCGGTAAGGATCAGCCATATACCTATGTACGTAATTTCAATGTGCTCAATCAGGATATTTCAAAAGCAGTGTATTTTGAAACAGTTGCCGCGCGTTATGTTACTGCTTGGAATTATTATATCTATCTTACGTCATTTATCGTCATTGTGAGTGGGGTTCTTATTATGTCACTTAAACGAGTTTTGAAAGGATTTAGCTATGAGCTTTAATTTTAAGACCCTAACACTTGATCTTGCGATTAGTAAAAAGCCCTTACGCACGGCACGGGATGTATTTGAAAAACACGCAGCTCTTATTCTGTTTTTCATCCTTGCGATGATTTCCATCACGAGCTTTTTGTATTACCTTTCAAACGGTTTGGGTGTTTCCTACAATGATGCTCGGTCTCATTTGGATATTGCTCGTCGTGTGGTTGAAAATCTCAAACCCGGATTTGCCCAACTTGGTAGTGTATGGCTGCCACTTCCTCATTTACTTGCAACCATGACAGTCTGGAATAATTTCATGTGGCACACCGGACTTGCTGGAGCGCTTCAGTCAATGCTTGCTTACATCGCAACAGGCATTATTACGTATAAGATTCTTAAAACACTAGGGGTTGGAATTGCTGGAAGGCTTGCCGGAGTTGTCGTGTTTGCTCTCAATTTGAATATTCTGTATATGCAGTCAACTGCGATGACTGAACTGCTTCTTCTTGGAACAATGACAGCCGGTGTGTATGAACTCATTTTATGGCACAAAACAAATCACACACCAAATCTTATTAAGTCAGCATTTTGGATTATGCTCTCAACCATGATCAGGTATGACGGATGGTTCTTACTCATTTATTCAACGATTCTTATCATTATTCATGGACTTAGGAAATTTGGATATAAAACGACTGAAGGTATTATCGTTTTGTTTGCAACGCTAGGCGGTTTTGGCATTCTGTTGTGGCTTTTTTGGAATTTGATTATTTTCCATGATCCTCTTTACTTTATTTTCGGTCCCTATGCAGCAGCAACACAGCAGCAACAATTGGCAGATGCAGGAGTTCTTGCAACCAAACATAACATCTTTTTTTCTCTCCAAACCTATTTGTATGCAGTGATTTATAACGCAGGAATGTTTCAGACGGTGCTCGCATTTATTGGGATGATCCTCTTCTTTCTTGATAAGAAATTAACACCATCTCTTAAAATTGCCGGAACTGCGCTTATTTCTCCTTTTGTTTTTAACGTCATAGCGTTGTATTTGGGCCAAACGGTGGTTTTTGTGCAGGGGTTGACCGGTAATTCGTGGTTTAATGTGCGGTATGGTTTGATGATGGCGCCATCAATTGCAGTGTTTGTGGGTTATCTCGTATACCGACTTAAGAGCATTAGATATGTACTCATCGTTCTTATTCTTTTTGTGTCATTTTTCTCTTTTGTGAATCGTGACGCGGTGACTATTGATGATGCGGTTTTTGGTGCCAGTGGTAAAAACGTTACGCAGGTTTCAGGATGGCTTCGCAATCATGCAGAAGATCAGCCGGGATTTGTCCTTATCTCAGTTGCGTCCCATGACGCGATTATTTTCTCAAGTGGACTTCAGATGAGTCGTTTTATCCATGAAGGAACGGGGGAATATTGGGATCTGGCAACAACCCATCCGGGACATTGGGCTAGGTGGATTATTATGCGTACGAATGATTTGAATGATCAGACATTTAAATTACTACAAAACAATCCTGAATTCAAAAAAGATTTTGTTCTTAAAGAACATTATCCTTTTGCTGATGTCTATGAAATAAAACCTCAATATGTAAAACAACTACACATGCAGCCCATCCCAGAACTGAATAATTAATCAGCATTTACTTAGTACCGTAGTGCTCCTTTAAGGCTATTTGGAAGATAATCACAAACCTTCTATCAGATCTTCAACAGTGTCATGCGCAAACATACCAATTTACACGAGCTGATATGGTGCTAAATCACTTCCTAAACGATCCATTGCGGCAAGATTTGCTCTCGCGTGGTCCAGTGCTTTATTGCCCCGTTCAGTGCGTAATGCAGCTTGTGCATCCTCGACATAGAGTTGGAATATGGCATTCACCTCTAAGGTATTATGTGTTACTTTTGGTCCCGGTGAGTTTTGTTGTTCTGGTTCGGGAGCTGGATACTGATAATCTTCTTCTCCATAGGAAGGGAGTCCCAAAGCTCGTTTTATATGCATATTTTTATGTCCCGGTAACCGAATGCTGTCACTTGTTGTAGGTACTTGTCCAAAAAAAGAATAGAGTACTTCATGGTGCAAAGGATTCCCCGGATCAACAATTGGCTGTAAACCTAATTGCACGGCTGTCCTATCAACAGCAGCAACCGTTTGTGCAGCGATACTTTCAAGGTGCTGATACGAAATTCGTCCAAAAGCAGCATCGATACTCGCTTGATAGCCTGAGCTTGCAGCTTGTGCAACAACATATCGATTCGTTGCCGATTGCAAATTTTTCCGGTAAAGCTGTTGTTCTCCTCCCAGAAGGTAGGCAAGCATGGCTGAGGATTGTTCAAAGGGATCTCCCTGTTCTGTCACTAAAGTATAATACCGAAATTCTTGAGCACGATCAGGTTGCCGTCTGTGCGGTCGAAAAAATGTCGCAAGTCTCTGCATTCCCGTTTCCTGGTGTATTTCTCCTTTTGGCATACTGAACTAGTAATTGTAGCAAACAATATGAACAATGGCAACTCTTATAGGATAGTAAGCAAGTTTCAGTTTACTATTTGAAGAATACATGCATGGATAGATTTTGTTTTTTTGCTGCCTCAACGTATAATAGAGATATGTCTTTTTCCAAAGGTGAAATATTTTTTCTTTTCGGGCTGTTTTTATTCGGGCTTGGTATAATGTTGGTTATTATGCAGTATCTCTTTCCCGCAGTCTCACAACAAGTTGTACCAAAGCAGCAAACGTGGAAAATACAATCCATTGATACCATGAAATACTCGCGGGATATGGCACGAGCTGATCTGACAAATCCCAAATTCGCAACTGAGGCACAAAAACAAGTTGCGGCAATTGCCGGGACGGGGGCAAATTATGTTGCCATTGATACGCCCTATGATGCTGAATTTCTTCCCGTTTTGGAAGTGTGGGTGCGAGCAGCCCGTGCACAGGGATTGCATGTGTGGTTTCGGGGTAATTTTTCGGGTTGGGAAGGCTGGTTTGGCTACAGTCACATGGATGAACAAACCCATATTGATAAGACGAAGCAATTTATTCTGGATCATCAGGATATATTTGCAGATGGGGATATCTTTTCGTCCTGTCCAGAATGTGAAAACGGCGTTCATTTGAACCCAGGAGATACGATGGCTGTTAGCAATCACCGAAAATTTCTTATAGCTGAATATACTGCGACCAAAGAAGCTTTTTCGCAAATTAATAAAAAAGTTGCCAGTAATTATTACTCGATGAATGCAGATGTTGCCCGTGCAGTTATGGATCAGCCGACAACGCAGGCACTTGATGGGATTGTCGTTATCGATCATTATGTCGCCTCCCCTGAACAATACACCTATGATATCTCCCAAATTGCCAACTTGAGTGGTGGCCAAATTGTACTTGGGGAATTCGGCGCGCCGATTCCTGATATTCATGGCTCAATGACT
The DNA here is from genome assembly GCA_964540055.1 of uncultured Gammaproteobacteria bacterium. Classification (GTDB taxonomy): domain Bacteria; phylum Patescibacteriota; class Microgenomatia; order Levybacterales; family UBA12049; genus JACDET01. The sequence continues at coordinate 18,602 of CAZILC010000022.1, forward strand.
GATGCCCAGCAGGCAGAGTGGTTGCAAAGAACTATGCAAGTATTATCTGGTGTGAACAATCTAGTCGGTATAAATTACTGGACAGATAAAGGCGGCTCAACAGCCATCTGGAATACAAACGGTTCCCCCCGCTCCGCAGTTAAGGTCATAACCCAGTATTATCAGTGAGCCTCCTTATACTATTTATATAGTATTTGTTATAATGCACTCCATATGCGTAAGGATCGGTCAATCAGGTTTGATACAAACATACTTTCAGATAGTGATCGACGTTTCGTTTCACCAGTACGTGGAGGCAGATCGTTACTGTTACCAGTTACAAGCCCTGGACTTGGTGAACCACAAAGACGTATAAGAAGAACAGGATTACCCGATGGTGGTCCAACGAGTGTGCAAAGGTTACTCCAAGATGGCGTTTTTGTAGGTGGAAGAATGCGTCCTCAATTCTCACGAGATGTGATTACGTTTCCTGTACATGGTCAACCCGATGATCCTATTGGCAGTGATACACCTGCGAAATTCGATGGGGATTTGCGGTCTCGTGTATTAACGCACGATGTATATACGGCTAAAATGCCAGGTGAAATTGCTTTTTTCGAGTTTAAACATCTGATAGCTATGGATCGCGCAAAAATACGACTTGATGCAATAAGCAACACAGAGGCTGATTTTCAATATTTTCCCATGCTGTATACCAATGATATGATGAATAAAATAACAACTGGTATGCGTGGATATATTACCTTTCTTGCTGAAACTGCAAATAATTTACATGCAGGTAATAAGGATATGTTTAGAACAATCCAGGATGATGATTATTCATCGTTAGCAATTACATTTCCCCGCGGTAGACTTCATCTAATAGCCATGAAAGATTCGTATACAGGCTCGAATGCTAATGTGGTAAAATTACTTTTTGAATCTGAGAAACCTGGGATACTATCGTTTGCTCTGAGCGACGATCCATCGTTAAATAACAAAAGAAGTGCACTCTTGGGAGCATATGATAGCCGACATAGAACAGAAAGCCACAATCCACATTATACTTGCCGTTCAATTCATCCGGTAAATGTCTTACGAGAAAGAGATGATGCCGATCTCCCACTGCTTACTAATTTTTATCAAAGTATGCGCTGGGCCTCGACGATATTAACGGGACTTGCAACCACACCTGACTGGAGTACCTATCCAATACCACTGCCTGAAGAAATATAACTGTTTGCTATGGATGATGGAACCTCTTAGTACTTGCAGTAATTTACGGTCTACTTAACAATGTTACCAACCTGTTATATCCGAGATCATGTGGCACTTCTGTCATTTGTAATCTTTGTGGTCCTCGTTGGTGCGGATCAGGCGAAACAACAGTTAAGTTGATTGATTTAATCAGATCCCGTATGAGATACAATTCTCCCGTTTTTGCATAGACTCTCCGGATAAGATGCGCTCCAGAATGCACAAGAGCTTCCATAGTGGCAGCAAGTTCCATATCAACGGGGCCGTGTAAACTTTGCAACAAAGCTTGTTGATAATCATCTGCTACAGCATCACCTATGGGTCTATTACCGCTAAATAATTTGACTCCTCCGCAATAATTGTCACCTGCTTCACCGGTAAGGCCGCTGGTATGTGCAACCAGATCAATTCCTTCTGGATGAACTGCAACTCCTTGTTCTTGACCATGTGCCTTTTCAGTCAGAAACCAGGTTACAAAACTTGTTAACGCAGCTTTTCTTGCTGTTACCGTATTGGCGTTGTGTCCGCCCAGATCAGTAAAATCCATGTGCGTATATAAGGGTTTTTCTTTTTTGCCGGGCTGTATAGGACCTCCTGCAATTGCTAAGACAGCAATCTCATCTTCTTGTAATGGTCTTGGGCTGTTTTGAGAATCAGCGATGGTTTTATCGATATAGGTGCGAATGACACGCTCATCCATACAGGAAACAACAAGTCTTCTTGCCTTAGTAACCAGAGGTCTTGCTTCATCTCTGGACATCTCAGGGGTAAGAAAACGCAATGAGTACGTCCCCTCTGGAGCAACACGTTTGCCAAACGAGGCAACATCGATACGGCCATGGACTAGGTGTTGATCTCCGATAAAGTGTGCAATACCCGCTTTTGTTTGAGCATTGCCGAATCTTTTTTCAGCTGTTGCACTTCCCAGTGAACGTGCTGCGGATAATCTAAATTCTTTTGACATAAGGGGGAATGTATCATAAATATATAGTTATATCAATACTATATGTAATATAAATAATATATGAATTGAGATATAATACTGAATTCATAGGTAAAATACCAAATTATTTTCCCTCTTGACAATACTATATACATGTACTATAATCCCATAAAGTAAATATATAGGTCTATTAAGTAGACCTTTTACCTTATAACTTTATGAATAAAAAAGCTTTAGCATTACTCGGTCTTTCAACAATAATCTATTTGATTGCTGCACCTGTCGCATCTGCGAATTATGTTCCTAATTTTGGAACATGTCTTAACCCACAATGGTCACAAACCCAAGTAAATTATAATG
>CAZILC010000023.1:0-19519 GCA_964540055.1 uncultured Gammaproteobacteria bacterium
TGAGCGATAACCATTTTTTTGAAATCGGTATAAAATACATAAAATACTACAACTGCAGCAACCCCAAACCACCCATAATCAGTTTGTAACAATTGCGCAATCAGGCTAAATACAACGGTAATAAGAAACCAGTGAACCCAATTTCCAGTACGCTTTATCAAAGCAATTGCCATGAGACCAAAAAATAACGTGCAAAAAACATTTAGTTCTGAAAAATGCGGATCCACAACGTGATTTGCCAATAGGAAAGGAAACTGAGAAAGCAGAGCAAAAAGATACATTCTTCGCAAATATTTACCGATGTCATGCGTATAATAAGCACCGTTCGCGATAAGCCAGGCAAAAAGAGGAAATGCAAGTCTACCAATGACACGAAAAATAAAAAATTGAGGGAAAAAAAATATACCCAAATGATCAATAACCATAAAAACGATCGCAATAACTTTAATCTGAAAAGCATTCATATATCAATGATATAATAAACGCACACATTTTGCGTAGAGCAAGCATGAGCGAAGAAGAACAGCATATGACAATACTAGGAATCGAAACCAGCTGCGATGAAACTTCAGCGGCAATTATCGAAGGCAAAGACGATCATGTTCTTCTAAAATCAAACATCCTTGCAACTTCTCTTGCCCTGCATGCCAAAACCGGCGGCATCATACCAGAACAAGCAGCCCGAGAACAAGTAAAATGTATTCTTCCTGTAATCAAAGAAACCCTCCAAAAAGCTTTTGATAGTGACGATATTCTTAATACCCTAAAAACCATCGACGCCATCGCCGTCACATACGGTCCCGGCCTCATCGGATCTCTACTGGTCGGCGTCGAAACAGCAAAGACGCTCGCTTATGTTTTGAAGAAACCAATCATCCCCGTCAATCATATGGTCGGCCACATTTACGCCAATTTCATAAGGGAAAATGGAAAACAGAAATCTGAAAATCAAAACCTCCTTCCGGCTTTCCCCCTCCTTGCACTCGTCGTCTCCGGCGGACATACCGATCTATTACTTATGAAACATCATGGCGATTTCACTCTGCTCGGCGGAACCCGGGACGATGCAGCTGGTGAAGCATATGACAAAATCGGAAGAATGCTCGGCCTTTCTTACCCTGCGGGTCCTGAGATAGAACAACGTGCCCAAAAAGGTGATCCTAAACGTTTTCGTTTTCCCCGCCCGCTTCTGTATGAAGATACATTTGCATTTTCTTTTTCAGGTCTCAAAACTGCGGTATTACGGGAAGTAAAAAATGTGGAACAACTCGATGAAAGAACCATCAACGATATCTGCCGTGCTGCTCAAGACGCAATCATTGAAGTACTCGTTAAAAAAACACTCAGAGCCGCAAAAAAACACAATGTCAAATCCATCCTTATCTCAGGGGGCGTTGCAGCTAATCAAACCCTCCGCGAACAATTTATCCAAACTATTAATGACCAATTACCAGCTACTAAATTCTTCGCCCCCACAAAAAATCTCTGCACCGACAATGCCGCTATGATTGCCTCAGCAGCATACTTTACTAACAACCCTGTCCTATGGAAAGAAATCACAGCCGACCCGGAACTATATTTTGTCTAAAGATTTCTAATTGTAAGAAATTATTTTAACTAGTGCAAAGTGTATAAAAACCTGTTATATTAGATTGACTCATGATCAAAAAGTTACTCTGCCTATCACTCTGCATCAGCTTATTCCTCCTCTTTATTCCTCAACAAGCTTTAGCCAGTCAAACATCCACTCCTCCAAACTTTCTCACATTTTTGCAAAATTATCTCGTCCAATACAATATCTTTATTGACTACAACAGGAATGTCTTCCCGACTAGGACTCCAAATATCCCACTTCCAACTAGCACACCTACCCCGACACCAACTCAAAAACCTATCCCCACTCAAACTCCAACACCAACGATAACCCTGCCTACACCTACAACTATTAATACACCTACTCCAACCAACACTCCGACAACTCCTACATCCGATGTCTCATCATATTTACTAAAAGGCGTCAATGATTACCGGGCATCTCTTGGCTTGTCCCAGGTACAAAGCAGCGCGCAAACATGCTCTTTTGCAAAAACCCGAGCACAGGAGATTGCTACTAATTTTAATCATGATGGGTTCTATAACAGAGTGAATAATCACACACTTCCCTATGATCATTGGACACGAGCCGTAGAGAATATCGCAGAGGCACCTGATTATAAAGAAGTAGTAACACTCTGGAAAAACTCCCCTGGACATGCAGCAAATATGCGCGATGATACGCCGTTTGTCTGTATTGAACAATACGGCAATTACTATGCCTATGAAGGCATGCGCTCATAAAGTAATCTTGTAAATCCTAACAAATTTCATAAATAACTCCGCTACAATACATTTATGTCTCCAGAGTCACAAAACCAACCAGACAGTGAACCAATAAATGATCCTTATTTGGCAGCAGTTGACAGAAAAGTTGGTGACAAAGAACTAGATGATGACGGTGCAGCATTTGTTGCTGGTATCGCTCGGGATTTAACATTAATAGGCATATATGGCGATCTAGATAATGCCGGTGAAGTAGGACGTGGACGGGGAGCTGTTAACGTACTAACGATATTGGGACAGCATAAACTACTAAATCTTGCTTTGCAAGATGCAGCGAAATCACGAATACAACCTCCTCGGAAAAAACAAAGATAACGTTTGCCCACCTGTGCTACAATAGCGTCATGTCTAACGACCTGCTCATAATCGTTTTTCTTATCCTGGCCGGATTTGGCTTCCTCTTTTTCTATTTAAATAAAAAACTTTCATCACTTTCCAAACAGGATTCGGATAAAACCCTTCTTGAATGGCTTCGAACCATGCAGCAGTCTTTGGAAACGACAAATAAAACGCTGAATGATTCCATGCAGTCAAACTCAACGGTTATGGTTCGAACCCTTCAGGAGAATTCGAGACAACTGAACGAACGGCTTGATAAAGCAGCAGAAGTCATAAGAGATGTAGGGAAAGAAGTCGGTCAGATGAGTGAGATCGGGCGCAATATGCGCGAGCTGCAGGATTTTTTGAAAAGTCCAAAACTTCGCGGTAATATCGGCGAGCAGGTACTTAAAGATCTCATCACACAAATTTTTCCCAAGAATCAGTTCCACTTACAATATGCTTTCGCATCAGGTGAAAAAGTTGACGCTGCAATTCAAACTGATGCTGGAATACTGCCAATCGATGCTAAATTTCCGATGGAGAATTTCCAAAAATTATCAAAAGCAAAAACAGATGAAGAGGTAAAACTCTATCGGAAAGAATTTGAACGAGATATCAAAAAACATATTGATGCGATTGCAAAAAAATATATTTTGCCCGATGAAGGGACTATGGATTTTGCTCTTATGTATGTGCCATCCGAATCGGTTTTTTATGAAATTGTTGTTATGGATGACCTAGTAGAATATGCCAGAAAACAACGTGTATATGTTGTCTCACCTACAACGCTATATGCGCATTTACAGACAATTCTGTTATCGTTTGAAGGAAGAAAAATTGAGGCCCAATCAAAGGAAGTTATCAAATTATTACGAGGACTGCAAATCGATTATGAAAAAGTAAATGACAATCTTGATTTACTGGGCAAACACCTCGGCAACGCATCCAATCAATATGTAAATGTCAATAAAAGCTTTGCTGGATTCGGTAACAAATTATCCACTATCAAACAGTTGGGTAACGAATCTGAAGAAGCTGTCAAACAATTGAAAATAGAATAGTTGCAAACTTACTACAAATGTGAGTAAAATAATCGTAATCCTATGAATTTCTCAGCAGCAATGCCACAGCCCGTAATTTCAGTCTATCAACCGCATAAAGTCTCAGCACGAGGTAATTTGTATAAAATTCCTATGATGCACACAAGCGCGGATGGGGATAAAACGCATAACTTTGAAGTCTGGGCAACGAAAGAAGCAGTCCAGCAGCATTTCCAAAATAATTTGTTGGGAGAAGAGCCAAAAGCATATGAACTGAAAAAATTTGCCAGGCAAATGTATGAAAAGCAAATGAGAAGCTCTGCAGGTCAATTACAACAACACCAAGGAATGCTAGTCACAACTGACAATGTAACTCACGGCGATCCCCGCCTCTGGCCTAGCGCCATAAACCACCCGGAAGTAAAAATTTAAGAGCACACTAAACGCTAATTTACTAAGCGCTAACTTATGTTACAATACCTCCATGCCCGACCTCTCCTCACTCAATCAAGAACAAAAACAGGCTGTAACTCATGGCAGCGGACCACTGTTAATTATTGCCGGCGCTGGTACCGGAAAAACAACTGTTGTCACCAAAAGAATTGAACATCTTATACTTGATGAAAAAATTCCCGCGTCAAATATCCTTGCTCTTACCTTTACCGAAAAAGCAGCCCAGGAAATGGAAACCCGTATCGATGAAATTCTGCCTTACGGTTACACAACTTTATGGATAGAAACGTTCCATGCGTTTTGTGATCGCATTATGCGAGCCGAAGCAATCAACATAGGACTTAATCCTCGTTTTGATCTGTTAACAGAAGCGGAATCTCTGTTGTTTTTACGAAAACATCTTTTTGATTTTAACCTCGACTATTATCGCCCGCTTGGCAATCCAATGAAATTTCTCCAAGGTATGCTCACCCATTTCTCCCGCCTCAAAGATGATGATATTACTCCGGAGCAATATATTTCATATGCAGAAAAGTTAACAAACGGAAAACAAAAAATGGAAAACGGAAAATCGCCCGAGAATGATGAAATCAAAAAAACGCTGGAATTATCCCATGCATTCAAAACCTACGAAGACCTGAAAGCAAAAGAGGGTGTCATGGATTATTCAGATCTCATCAGCAATGTACTCAAGTTATTCCGTGAGCGCCCAAGTGTTCTCAAGCAATATCAGAAACAATTTCAGTATGTATTTGTGGATGAATTTCAGGACACCAATTACGCGCAAAACGAAATGGCAATAATGCTCGCTGGCGAGAGAAAAAACATAACAGTCGTGGGAGATGATGACCAGAGTATTTACAGGTGGCGTGGTGCTGCAATTGCCAATATGATGCAGTTCCGGAACCATTTCCCAACCGCAAAAATCGTGACACTCACCAAAAATTACCGTTCTACCCAAAATATTTTGGATGGCGCGTATCAAATGATACAGAATAATAATCCCGATCGTCTGGAAATTAAAGAAAAAATTGATAAAAAACTCTCCGGTATGCGGGAAGTTAAAGGAGAAGACATTTCTTTTATCTTTGCTAATCGCGGTGAAGATGAAGCAGAAGAAGTAGCAAAAGCAATTCAAGCGGAAGTCAAAAAGAACCACCGGCCATATAACGAATTCGCGATTCTTGTCCGTGCCAATGATCATTCTATACCATTTCAAAGATCTCTTGAAAGAGCACGAATCCCCTATCAATTCCTCGGTCCCGGTCATTTATTTCAACAAGCGGAAATAAAAGATCTGATTGCTTATCTTCATGTATTGGCCGACTTTGATGATATGGCTTCCTTATATCGAATCATAACCATGCCTGTTTTTGATCTGCAGGCTCGTGATGTTGCCTCAATTCTTAATTTTGCCAAACGCAGCAACTTCTCCCTCTTTGAAGCTATGGAGCAGGTTGAAAAATCATCTCTCACTCCTGACGGTAAAGAAAAAATACAACGCATTCTTACTATGATTAAAAAGCATCTGGAGAAAGTTCCCAACGAGGAAGCGGGACAAATTCTTTATTATTTTTTTGAAGATTCGGGGCTTCTCGGATATTATCTTGATCCAGGTTCCGCAAAAACCGAAAAGGAAGCTCAAAATATAGCGAAATTTTTTGAAAAAATGCAGAGTTTTGCATCCAATCACACTGACGCATCGGTATTTGCTGTTGTAGACTGGCTTGATTTGGCAATGGAGTTGGGTGAAAGTCCACAGGCAGCTGAGATTGATTGGTCCCGAAATAATGCCGTAAATATTTTGACCGTTCACTCAAGTAAAGGTTTGGAATTCCCAGTCGTTTTTGTGGTCAATCTTGTCGCCCAGCGTTTTCCATCACGTGATCGTAAAGAGCAGATTCCGGTGCCGTCAGATATTATAAGAGAGACTTTACCTGTTGGAGAAGAAGGTCTTCAAGAAGAGCGAAGGCTTTTTTATGTTGCTATCACACGAGCTCAGGATAAATTATATTTGACCGCTTCGCGATTTTATAATGAAGGTAAAAGAGAAAGAAAAATTTCCCCATTTGTCATTGAAACACTTGGTGAGAACTTTGTCCAATCAATTGTTAAAAAACAAACTGCCGAGCCTCCTGGTCAACAGCTGTCACTTTTGGAGATTCTCAACAGTAATATTGAAAAACAAACTCCCGTGCAAATGACTACGGACACTCAAACAACAACAGAAATAAATTATGTTTCCTATTCTCAACTACAAACGTTTGCTATGTGTCCCCTGCATTACAAACTCAGATATTTATTGAAATTACCGTCTCCGCCAACTCCGGCATTGAGTTATGGATCAAGTGTGCATAATACCTTAAGAGATTTTTCACAAATTCTCATGCAAAAGCAACAAGTAGATATTCCACTAATTAAAGAATTACTGCAAAAAAATTGGATTAACCAGGGATACACAAGTAAAACGCATGAGCAGCAAACTTATCAACAGGCAGAAACCATGCTTACTTCACTTGCTGAGCAAACGTTGCACAAGCTTCCCAACACTATTGCAGTTGAACAGCCGTTTAATTTTTGGCTGGACAGGCTAAAAGTCGCTGGAAGAATTGACCGAATAGACAAACTAGCGGATGGAAGAATTGAAATAGTTGATTACAAAACAGGAAAAAATGTCCCCACAGAGAAAAAAGTCAAAGAAGATCTCCAGCTGTCTCTCTATGCAGTTGCAGCTGCAGAGGTCAATGATGGAATTCTTGGAATGGATCCCGCTGATATTCTGTTAACACTCTATTATCTTGAAGAAGATATTAAAATTTCGACAACGAGAACTAAGGAAGATATAGAACGCGCAAAGACCGAAATTCTTGACCAAGTAGCAGCTATTCAAAAAAGCGATTTTGCCTGCAGTCATAGTATGTTCTGCAAGAATTGTGAATACCAGATGCTCTGTCAAGCTAATTAATTCTGAACAGGACCCAAGACACTAAAAAAATGCTACACTAAAAATGTGGGAATAAATACGGGAGCACTGTATATCATTTTTATCATGTTGGCTATTTTAGGATTTGCCTATATTACTTCCGGGCCAACACCAACTCAGACACCGTTATTAACGGGTCCCGAAGTAGTACTAACCAAAAATACCAGTGGGAATGCAAAAGCGAATCTCCAGTTATACAATTTTGAGGGCGTTACTATCACACCACCGGTAAGCAATTTGTGTCGTAAAGGCGGAGACAATAAACATCCTGAAGCACTCATTGCTTACTTACCTTTGCAATCCCAGGCTGTAAGCTCGACCGGTCAGATTAAATTATGGGTAAGTGATACACGACCTCCCTATATCGCACCAAACGAAAAAATCACAAAAAGTACCGGAGATGTCAAAACACCCGGAGACAGAACGGAATTGGCTCCGGATGGATATATCTATGAGCCAGCCCTCTATATTATTCCCAAAACAGTTGAAGCAAAAGGTAAAGCCTATTACCCATCCTTTGTCAGAGGTGACTATAATAACCTCGCCATGACAGGTGTTTCGTATGGCAGTGATAATTTACCGCCAAATGCTTTGAAGTTAAGCAGTTATACCGTTGAATTCATTTGGAATGTAAAAGATATTGGTCTGACAGATGGAGAATACAAAATTGAATTTGTCGCACATGACGGCAATAAACGACTTGGAATACGATGTATGAATCTACGTGTGTATACTCCATCTGAGAGTGAAAACCATCAGAATAAATTACCACTCTAACATTTGACCTAAAACTTGCTATAGGGTATACTTATACTCCGGGAAGAAGGACCGCTACCCCGATTTATCGGGGAGGAAAGTCCAGACAGCAATATGCATGGGACGGAGCATAAGCTCCGGCTAGAGATAGCCAGTGTCCTACCTTTTAGCTCACTAAACGAAGGTAGGAACAAATGCTGAATTGACAGTGTTTGAGAGCAACAGAGACGAGTGAGGATGAAACGGGCAATCCTACCTGCTGTAACCGCCGAAATGTACGTTATAACGCATACCTAAGTACAAAAGTTTGCGGGCACCCTGACTAAAGCAGGGCTGAATGACTTTATATCATTTAGAGATAAATTGTGGTCACAAACAAAATCTGGCTTACTCTCTTCCCGGATTTTTAACACTTTTTATATGTTCACTCAAAAAAGTTGTAACATATTCTTTTAGAAAAACATTCATCAGTTCCTCAGGAGTTGTCCTTGTTTTGTCAGAATACAATCGGAGAATCAATTCTTTTGCTTCTTCATCGGTTGGACAATCTTCAATCACTTGCATTTCTTCATCCGTTAATTCCTCCATCATTTTTACGTAAAGCAAACCCGAAGCCGTAGTTATAACTTCTGATAACACTTGCGCAACTTCATCCTCATTCATGCCTTCCTCTCGTAGGATATCTATTATGGGGTCTAATAAATATGTATTCATATGTGTTATTTTTCTATGCAGCAAGACCTATTGCCGCTCCCACACTAGCCGCAGATGTTCCTCTGGCTAGCCTCCCAATCCTACTTACACCTTTTGGATATTTTTTTTCTCTTGCTTGAAGCCATTCCGAATATCCCTCATCGGTCAATTTCTTTTTATATCTTTTATTATTAAACTTTTCAGCACCAAATTGACCTACACGAAATGAAGCAGTAGAAAGCGCAACTGCAGGTGCTGCAAACGGTGCAAATATAGCTGTTGTTACTGTCGCCCCAAGTTTACCAAGTGCACCTGCCCACCAATAACCATCTTTTCCCTTTGGATTCAGGTTATGAGCATAATTTTTGATAAATTCTTTCGCCTTTTCTTTTGCTTTTGTCCGAAATTTTATTTCTTCAGAAGTATTTTCAACCTGCTGTTCGGAAGTTGCAATTGTAGTGTCAGGCTTCTTAAATCGTTTTCGTATTGCAGTTGTTATCCTTTTCTTTCTATCTCTTTTTCTTTCATGAATTTGAGCAGCTTCATCCTGAATTGCTAAATGAGTAGGTTCCTGCTGAGAAGGAAATTCAGAACCAGCTTCATCCATTAAAAAATCATGATAATTCATTACCCATAACTGTATCATTTTACGATCTAATTGACAAACAAATAAAAATAACCTTGAATTAATATATGGCCATAAAAAAAGCTTTTAGAAAAAGTAAAAAACTTACACGAAAGAAATTACAAAAAGGAACAATTGGAAATTTTTTAGTATTTGGAATTCTGGTTTTATTGATGGTACTTGGAATTATGGCCGTTGGGAAATAGAAACCTCTTAATTACTCGCGCTGGTATAATTTCGTAACGCATACTGCCAAAACCGCATACTGATAAAAAGTAATCCGAATCCGAATATAAATGCTACGATAACTGCCTGCCAAGATAAAATTCCCATAAGAGCCTGTCCCGGATATGTCATCATAATACCAACAGGAATAACAAACGTAATAAAACCCCGTAAAGGTTCCTGATATACCTCAATGGGAAGCCGGCCCATTTGCGTCATATCCCGATAGAGCATCACGGTATTATCAACAGCTGTTGAAAGAATTCCCGTCCCCAAAACACAAATATGGAATCCCAATGAAATAAGAAAGCCATTTATCACTAATAAAATATAAAGAGCTATTGAAAGAGGTGTTATATCTGGAATATGCATTCCAGCGTAGTACATAAAACAGACAGAAAGAATAACAATCAAAAGATCCAAGATATCGCTTCCTCCGAATAATGGATGAAAAAGTGAGGGAAGCGGCTTGAGAAGCAAGTTATCAAAATAGCCGTTAAGTATTTGCGTTCGAAAACGGTAAACATTGCGAAAAAAGAATTGCGGCAGTGTGTCCAAAAAATTAAATGTGGCATAAAATAATACTATTTCCCAGAAAGAATATCCTGCAATTAATTTGGTTCTATTAACCAGAAGTACCAGAAAAAACAGGAAAAAAACATACCTCAGTAATTTTCCGAGAAGAAATAACAGTGCGCCAAATCTTGACTGAAACGCGATCTGCGATGTTCCCAACGTCAACTTCCACCAAATTTTTGTATATCTAGTAAAATTTCTCATCTCTTATTTCTCCTTTCTCATTTCAATTTCCTTCGCTGCTGTATTCTTTCAAACCCCGCTTCCAAACTAGTGAAACGGTGAAATACAAAATAATGCTCCAGATACCCGCGACGGCAAATCCGAATAGTAAGCCCTCAGTTGTTATTTTCCCCAAATAAATTTTAATTGGAAAATATTGCAGATACATAAATGGTAAAATCGCAAAAATCCTCTGCAAGGGAATTGGCAAAATATCCAATGGAAACATACCTCCCGCGAAGAAACTGACCAGCATGAAAAAAATAAACCGCGGAGCCCATACTTCAGGACTCCAAAAAGCAATCAGTCCTAACAGTGTCCCAATAAAAAAATTCATTACGACTGCAAAAATAACTGCCAATAGGGTAAAAAATAATAAAGAAATCTGATCCTGCAAAAAAAGAGATGGTCGCAAGATAAAATAAAAGATCAGTATTTCAGCAATTGCAAAACTGACATTAAACAATTTATCTCCGATGTCTCGGGCAAACCAATAACCAAGATACCGAAGCGGTTTAACGAGATATTGAGATAATTCTCCATTGTTAATATTGTCCCCCATCTCTTGCGTTCTGGTTGAGAAGACAATGCTTCCAACGAGTGATGCGCCCAATACATAGGTAAGAATCAAACTGCGGGAATAGCCAAAAATTTGACCATTCTGTGGTGTAACAGCCAACCAAAGATAATAGACTGTCAGAAGCTGTAACACATTTCGAAATCGCCACATCATGAAATTGAACCGGTAGGTCATCATTTCATCCCAGGTATTTTTTGCAACTTGAAAATATAAACGCATATTAAGCACTTGCACTGGTATAAGAGCGTAGAGCAAAATTCCAGAACAACTTTGAAAGCATAAGCATACCAATCGAGAAGCCAATAAGCAAGATGCTATCAGTTAAGGTAACAGTATGCAGTAATGCTTTTGTTGGAACACTCACGACCATCGTGAGCGGGACAAATACAAGAAACACGGCAAGTTTTATTGACCACAATACTTGAGGAGGATATCGTGTGATATTATCAGCAGTATAAAGAAACTCGGTTAAATTATACACATCAGGAAACCAGATATTGGTGGTTAAAATAAGATACCAGAATGAATAAAGCAGGATAAGTCCAAATATTCCAAGAGCTACAAAAGAACTAATGCTTACAAATGTCACATCGCTATGCGCAAATTGTAATGCTACAAGAGTATAGCCAATTGCAAATATAACTCTTACCAGCCCAGCGTAATTAAAATAACGAAAACTCAATGCAAATTGCGAATTTACCGGTTTTAAAAGAAATCCATCGAGTTCTCCAAGCTGAACTACATGAGACATGAGATCAAAACTTCTTGAAAAAAAAGTCCGATACAATCCTCCTACAAGTATATTAAAAACGCCGGTGAGTACATATAATTCTTGCCTGCTCCAACCAAAAACGGTTGTACTTCGGGAAGTTAAAATAAAGACAATGACAATTGAAAAAATTCCCCATAACATACTCCCGATAAGATTGTTAAAAAAATCCACTTTATGGGTAAGAGCGCGATGATAATTGAGTTTTAATAAACAACGATAAATAGAAAAATATCTTTTCATATCAATGTCCGAAATCCGCAAACTGCCTTAGTCCCTTTTTCCAAAGTAAAGTAAAAAGTACCCCTAAAACAAAAAGCCAAACTAATTGAATGAGTATCACACTAACTAAAGCTGGTATTTCCAATTTACCCTGTATAGCAACAATCGGATAATAAATAATATAAGCAAAGGGTAAAATATAGGCGATTTTTTCAAGAATTCCAGGAAGGAGATTTACCGGGACAATATATCCGGCAAAAATAGTTATTAAAATATCAGTCAGCTCCTGCGCTCCGCGAATTTCCGTGGTCCACAAAGCAGTGGTTGCAAGAATCATTTTGAATGTAAAACATATAAAATAAGCAAGGATGATAATAACCATTGCCAATAATCCTGATGCAATCGTTAGATTAAACTCTATATGTGCCCTATACAAATAAATTAACAGAAAAAAAACGAAAACTCCCACAATTCCTTGAAAAATTCTCACAGGAATCTCAGCGTTAAAACGCTGCCAAAAATATGAGAACGGCTTGAGCAGTCTTCCTGCCAATTCGCCTTTTTCAATATCATCACGAATAATAGGGACTTCAGGATGAGACATCAAAACTGCTGCAGCAATGATGAGAAGAAAATAATAGCTTGTAACGGTTGTTAATGACCAATTATTCACATTGTGTGTTTGATGAAATACACCCTGCATAAATGTCAGGAATAAAATAGAGTTAAATACGTAGGTTGCAACATACACGATGGGTCTTCCGCGGTGAGAAAAGACGTTTTGGAAATAAAGGGAAAAAATTTTGGCGAATCGCATAATTGGGGAATGCGTGATAGAGAGTATGGAATAGAATTCTAAAATATATTTTTAAAAAAACCTAATCCTTATTCCCTATTCCGTGATCCCTATTAGTAAACACATCTCTTATTATTTCTTCGATATTAGGCTCTTCAATATTGATATCCTCAACAGGAAAACCCTCAAGTAATTTTGAAGCAACATGGTTAGATTTATCTCGAGGGACACTTAACATCACTTTTGTAGGCTCAAAAGTGAGAACATGACCCAAACTCTTTACCTTATCTAGTGTTACAGGTTTTTCAAAAATAGCAGTAATTGATTTATTCTTTGCATATTTTTTAACAATGCTGTCAAGTTTGCCATCATACAATATTTTCCCATGATCGATAATAATGATCCGCTTGCATAATTCCTCCACATCTTTCATGTAATGACTGGTAAGTATTATTGTCGCGTTATATGTTTCATTGTAAGATTTTACAAATTCTCTCAGTTTTTGCTGCATGACGACATCAAGACCTATCGTTGGCTCGTCCAAAAACAGAATTTTCGGATTGTGAATCAGTGCCGCGATCAATTCACATTTCATCCTCTGCCCCAACGAAAGTTTACGAACCTGCACCTGAAGTATATCTTCCACGTCCAAAAGTGCTGAGAGCTCAGTTATAGTTTTTTTATATTTTTCATCCGGAATTGAGTAAATTTCTTTGTTAAGCAGAAAAGAATCAATTGCAGGCAAATCCCACCAGAGTTGATTTTTCTGTCCCATGACAAGTGAAATTTGCTTGAGATATTCATGCTTTCTTTCAAATGGGGTATATCCTAAAACTTTAACCTCACCACCAGTTGGATATAATAAACCTGTCAAACACTTAAGGGTGGTTGTTTTCCCAGCACCATTTGGCCCGATAAATCCGACCAATTCTCCTTCTTCTATGCTGAAAGAGATATCATCAACAGCTTTAGCATCGTAATATTTTCGTTTAAATAACGAGGTAAATGATCCTTTAAAGCCAGGTGCTTTTTGATGCACTTGATAATATTTTGTGAGATGTGCCACAGAAATGACCATAAGATAAAAAAAACGTTCTACACGCCAGGTTTATTGTATCAAATGAGGCCACCTCTGTAAAAGAAAACTTTGATAAATTCTGAGTGCCTCACTACCGTATTGCCTTTTTGAGTGTTTTTCCTGCGGTGAAACCGGGAGCTTTGCGTGCAGCCAAAGTAATAGCCGCTCCGGTTTTTGGATTACGACCTACGCGCTGCTGTCTGCTTCTTACACTAAAGGTCCCAAATCCGGTCAAAACAACTTTTTCTCCACGTTTGAGTGAATCACGAATTGTATTGAGTGTTGTTTGAACCGCATCACGGGAAGCTTTGTTTGTGAGATTAGCTTTTTTAGCGACGACTTCTATGAGATCTTTTTTAGTCAAAGAAACTCACCTCCCCTCGTAGAAAATGCATAGGACAAATCATGCGATTAGATTAACAATACAAGGAAAACGACTAATTGTCAACTAATCGTTACTGTGTCATTTACGAAATTTTATCTGAATTTAAAAATATAGAAGATGTATTTTATACGTTGTGCCAATCTTAAAAGAAGCAATTATTATTTATATGTCATAAATATCGCATATTGTTGGTTATATGCATATGATGGAGTACCAAAAGTACTAGGCCAGGTACCAAATTTTATCTTTGATTTCCAACGTGAAATTCCTTTTGATTTACTATTCCAACCATATTGAGTTTTTGAGCTGTCCACATTAAAGGCCAAGAAATATTTGGTATTAGGTGTAATAGTAACTCCACTTAGTGAAATTGTGTTCCATGCATTTGCTTTTATTACCTGTGTAGTTGATGTTTTAAGAAGTGTCCCAGGATTATTTGATCCATTGTCAGAATAGATAGCGACTTGGACGTGATTGTAAGGAGCTCCACCTGCTTTAGCTATATAGACAGTAATGCTCTGCAGTGTTCCACCGCTTGCTCCTGTAATAACTTGTGTTGAGCTTATCATATTTACATTTTGACTATCTAGTTGTCCGTTCCAGGTAGTAAAACCAGCGCTTGAATAGAGGGGCAACGGTGTAACTGTCGGTGGAATCGTTGTTGGACGTACAGTTGGTATTGCTGTAGGTTTAAGGGTTGGAGTTGGAGTCGGTACGTTTGGAATTGTGGTTGGAGATGGTTGCTGTGTTACAGGTGGTGGTGTGGGTGTTGCATTGTCTGATGGAGCACCTGAGGATATCTGCCCACCTATCTGACCACTGAATGGTGTACTGCTAAAGGAACTTCCTGCATCTTGCTGCCAATCACTTTGCCAATGAGAGAAGTCTACATTGCAAGCGCCTGATGGCATACTGTGACCAGTTGCAGGATCTGATGGTACTACATTACAGTTGCCATACCAATAGGTATTCCATAGCCAAGGACCATAATAAGCATTGTTTGACCAAACGATGTTATTAGAAGGTTCATTATTATTAGCCGGAGCACTAGGCGGATTTGAAAGTGCATTAATATTTTTGAGTGGGTTATTTGTACACCCTGGATCCCAACTAGGACATGTCGTAAGATTGGAATTGCTCAGCATCGAATTCCCATTGATAAAAGTTTCAAATGGTGGCTCTCCTGCCTCTTGGAAAGCCATAAAATTAGTACCGCAACTATCTGCGTGTCCTGCAGTACAAGAGGTGCCAACATGACCTGTCACCGTGGTACCAGCTGCAATTGCTGCAGGATCAAATGAAAACGTATTGTCGATAACACTAATATTTTTTGTGCCCCATTGGCATCCATCAAAGTAGGATGTACCATCAGGAGCTAGCGGAGACGTAGGAGAAGTACCTGCTGTAGCAAATAGCTGGCAGGTGCCGGCATTGGTGACTGTGGCACCAGCAGATACTGAGGTGGTCAGCGCTGGGGATATGGAAACAACGCAATCATTTGTATAACACGTTTCAGACGTGACTTTGTAAGGTTGAACTTGCCAAACCGGTCCGCTCAGAGTACCTGCACCTCGTACCAGTGACACACCAGTAAAGGAAGTAGAAGTTTTGCCAGAGTAAGTAAGAATTGCACCTGTCCAACTACCATTGCCATCGCCCCAAGCTTGAGAAGTACCTACGCGCAGCTGACCAGTGGATGGGAAGTTAGCTGTTGATGCGGCAGTAATCGTTTGAGATCCGTTGAGTGTTTTTACATCTGTAGTACTGGTGGTAGTTGTTTTAGCAGGATCACTAAATCCGATCTGATCATTTATTGCCTGAGAACTGCCCACTTGAATAGTATTGCTCCCTGCTGAGGCAGCAACCGATACAGTAACGTTGTCTTGTTCATTTGATGAATCAGAATAATGTGAAAAGTAGTACTGGCCACCAACATCGGTATTTCTTGTATTGGGGAATCCACCTGAGCAATAGGGAGCATCATATGGCCATCCTTCACCGGAATTCTCACAAGAACGGCCACCTGATTGCCAAATACTGACGCCACCCCAGTCGTTAATAAACTGATTCCCAGAAACAATAATTTGGTTGTCATAACGACTGTTCGGTACATGGAAACCACCCGAACTATTGATGTTAACCGAACCTACACAATTAGAATCTCCACAGCCATTGCCTGTGCCCCACCCACCGTTTTGGAATAGGTTATTCGTTACACTAAGGTTGAATCCGGTTTCACTATGGATTGCTGATGATGAACTTTTATCGAAGTAATTACCAGAGATATTTGTACCGGAGTTGCCGTTATCAAGCCAAATAACCAAACTGTTCCCGGGACTGTTGTTAATGAAAGCATTGTCGGTGATGTCAGCGTTGAGCGTACCCCACCATTTGCCGCTACCAGCCTGACCGTTGCCTGAATTGTCAACCTCATAGTTTGATTGTGTAATCTCGTTCATGCGGAATTTGTTGTTTTTGCCGAAGAGGTTAACGCCATAGTCGCCCATTTTTGATAGACAATTATATTCAATAATGCCTTCATCGCCTCCGTAGATAGCAACTCCCGCCCCATGGTCAGTGTCCGAGTAGCTATCATGAATGTTATTGTGGCTGATGGTCCAACCGGAGCCTGTATAGATAGTGCCAGTAGTATCATGAAGATCATGTGAGATATCCAGATACGAAACTGTAACTCCCCCTGCCACCCCACTGTAATAAACTGGTGCATTAGCTGCCTGTGCTGTATCAAGTCCACCGGAAATCGTTATAGTATACCCACTCTGGCTGCCTGACACAGCATCCATAGTATACGAGTGTCCGCCAATATTTACTGCTCCCCATTGTACCAACGGTATGGTTGAATTGGTGAGAATAATGGATGTTGCGCCTTGTGCTGCAGCAGAAGCAAGATGTGATATAGCTGTAGTGCTGTTAGGATAATCATAAGAGTCATTTTGTCCAGAAATACCGCCAACTCCATTATTGTCATTGAATTGTGGCTCTGGATATCCGGGAGCAGATCCTCCGATGTATTGATTACCGCTTACAGCTTGAAAGTCGATTGGTCCATATGAGCCTCCTTCAAAAAAATAGAGCACAGGAGAATTTGGATAGTCATATGGAGGTACGGAGACAGTACTCCCTGGTGCAAAAATGACTGCTGCAGTGGTTGTAGCACCCTCATTTGCAATATAACTTGGTAGAGGTGGCAAGGAGGTCCCATAACCTGGAAGGGCTTCATATTGAGCAACAGTATAGGTCTGACTCCCTGATGATAAAGCATGATAAGTCCATGGACTTGTTAAGAATTGCGTAGGATTGGAACAAATTTGATAATTTTGTCCATTCCCTACAACGTCCGCATGGGTTTTGTCTTGTTGGTGTCGGGTTTGTAGTACAACGACAAATGGAATTGCTAGAAGTATTAATGCTACACATGCTATTGCAATTTTTTGAGTTACATTTTTTTTGAAAAATGAACGTGTGTTAAATTTCACAAACTGAGCCATACTTTTAGATTAAAGATCTTTATGTGAAAAAGCAAGTAGTAATTCATCACTTTTCACAAGACTTTAATAAAACTGATAATCTACTTAAGAACCTTAGGATTACTGCTTGCTTTTAAGAAGAAAAATTAGTTTGTTATCGCTATATCGTCGAGGTAGAATATTGTTCCTTTTGGAGCGTTGTTAACAATATCTACATTTACATATGCTGTGCCTGCAGGTGCAGTCACAGTTGCCTGAGCTTTTTGCCATGTTGGCCCAACAGCACCAAGGGTAACTTCATTATTTTGTAGTACTTTCTTTGAAGTATTCAACCATTGTAACTGCATCGTTACACCTGTGGTATTAGTAGCTTTTAATGCCCAGAAGCTAAATGTTTTAACGCCTGATGTGGCTTTAAAGCCCGGCCAATTATTAAGTATTATGCCCCATCCATATGGTTTAGTAATAGTAACCTGCAAACTATGTGTACCCGAATGAGCAAAGCTCGTTGAAGTAACTATCGATGTAGCGTACCAATTGGTCCATTTACCAATGGATGATTCAAATCCAGAAGTATTGTTATCCAAAATATTGCTTCCACTCACAGGTAAAGGTGTCGCTGTGGGTTGCACAGGAATTGCTGTAGGTCGAGGAGTTGGTGTTACCAGCGGACGTGGTGTTGCTGTTGCTTGCTGAAATACTGTCGGCATAGATGTTGGCTGAATACTTTGAGTGGGTGCAGGTGTCATCGTTGGTACTCCAGGAATGTCAGTTGGGACTGCAGTACTGTTATAGGTACTTCCTGTATCTTGACCAAACGGACCAGCGCACTGACCGCTATCTAGTTCTCCTGCTCCCAAACATTTGTCACCACTTGCTACGTTACCTGTCCATTGTGCCCAGCTAACGGTATTACCTTGATCCCAAGCTTGGAATTGCCATGGCCCCAAATAGGTATTATTGGAGAAATGATTGTTCTGGTTCCAAAAGATATTATTTGAGACAAAATACGCAGTATACGGTGGATAAGTTCCATATTCAGAAATTAATGCATTATAGCCACAACCATTGCTTGCTGAACAAGCAGGATCTACGGCACTTGGCGTAAAGCTAAATGTGTTACCAGTGACTGTTACATTATTGGATTTCCAACGGCAATCATCAATGTATGGGGTAGTCTTAAGCAAACTTGCACTGGCACAGGTATTCAAGTTTGCAACCGAAGGATTCACCATGGTACAGTCACCACTTGAACTATTGGCACTTGATGAGCAATAACGATTGGCATTTTCATAGATGGTAACACCACCCCAGTTATTATTGAAATTATTGCCTGTAATTAGAACAGACCCACTTGAAATGCCTGGTACTCGAGAATCACCGCCCGATTCAGAGATATAAATTGCTCCGCTTGGAAAACCGGGATTTGCACGTCCATCAACAACCTGATTGTGTATGAAGTTGTTATTCTTAATGAGCGCGTTATAACTGATTTCGTACATAAAACCAGCGCCCACATTATCAGCGATATAATTATTCTCCACGTCAAAACCGGCATCATTAGTATCTGCCCATAGTCCGACTGATTTATTATCATGGACATAATTATTGGTTACGGTAATATTTTGAGCGCCCCAGAATTTACCACCACCTGTGCATCCGCAATCAGGATTTTTTGCTTCAAAATCATAGGTGTCGTTATAACTAATTTCATTGTGATCAAGAATGCCACCCGATGAGATACCACCATCACTTGGACCAATTACCTGAAATCCATATTGAGCATTTTTGGTAAGACAGTTGTAGGAAACGTTATTAGACGCTCCCAAAAAGACTGCAGCACCACCATTGTATTCCATAGTGTTGTACTGAATTGTCCAACCGGTTCCTGAATCATGATTAACTACGCCTTCATCCTGATCATCCGC
>CAZILC010000024.1:0-18657 GCA_964540055.1 uncultured Gammaproteobacteria bacterium
TGAAGTTGGTTGTTCCGGTGATGTCATTTGCTGTATCAAAGAATGCGATATCAGGTGATCCACCACCAGTATGAGTCACACCACCACCGGCGCCTGCACAGTTACCAAGGGTGAAGAAACAAAGAGTGTCAGGTGATGCGCCTATGTTGGGGATCTGGATTGTCTGATTTTGTGCAACCACACCGGTGTTGGTAAGTGTATTGATAAAGTTAGAGCCGCCGGCGAATTCGAGATTGCCGTTATTGGTGACTGCAAATTTTTCACCGCCGGATGCTGATGCAACGATGATATTTTGCTCAGGGGATGTCGAATTAAAAATGGCAAGTGCTTTGCCGGAAACGGCACCTGTTACATTGAAAAGTGATTCAGGAGTTGTTGTTCCGATGCCGATGTTGCCATTGCCCAACGCGGTAAGTGCTGTCGCGCCATTAGGTGAAATAAAGATATTGCCGGTTCCTGGTGTTCCCAACGTTAATGATTGATTATTTGTTGTACCAAATGTTCCATCAGCGCTGAGTGATAATGCACCGGTAAGTCCGGAAATTGATGCAGTAGGTGTGCCGTTGCCGACATTTAAGAATCCGAATTTTGCCGACTCAGTGGATGTTCCGCCAAGGAGCAAATCTTCAGTAGTAATTCGTTGGGTAATGGCGCCGTTGGTTTCTTCAAATGGTGACCCGCCGTTCACAACCGGCAAAATTACTTCTGAGCCGAGGATGCCGCCTGTTGTTGTAACAATGCCATTGGTTGTGAGTCCGGAGAAGGTGATAGTACCACTGGATGTGAGACCTGTTAATCCAGTGAGTGTTCCGGTTGCCAACAGATTACCGTTTCCTTGGACGGTGAATACTGTTGCTCCGGATGCGCTGGCGGTGAAGACATCCGAACCGACATTTGTCTGATTGATAATCGCTGCCGCATTACCGCCGATTCCTGCATCAACAAAAAGTGGACTTGGGTTGGTAAGAGCATTGGCAGGAGTTGATCCGATGTAGACGCCACTGTTTTGGTCGGAGGTTAAGACAGTGTATCCGGAACCGTTGGGAGTGAGTGTCAGATTGCTGTTGGCAGTACTTGTTGTGATGTCACTGGTGTTATTGCCGGCAAGCGTCAGAACTCCCAAAGGTGAGATAGAATTATTGGCATTAAAGAATTGGATATTGCCTTGAGTGCCATTAGTTGTTGAAACAAGTGTTAATGTTCCTGATGCATTTGTCCCGCCGTTGATTGTTGCATTGCCACCCAATGTCAAACTGGTTGTTGATGGAAGTGCCAATGAAGCGCTTGTTGTTAAGGTGGCAAGATTTGGAGCGGTGATTGCTGTACCGTTAAGTGTCAAGTTTCCGGCGTTGGTAATAAAGTTATTCGTATTAAAGAAGTTCACATTGCCGGATGTTCCCAGAGTGAGTGATTGACCATTTGAGGTTCCGATCAATCCATTGCCGTTGATGGTCAATGCATTATTGCCGGTTCCGGATATGGATGCCGTTGGGACACCTGTGTTGACATTGATAAAGGCAAATTTTGCACTGGCCGTTGCATTTGATCCGAGCAAAAGATCCTCTGTTGTGTTTCTTTCAAATATTGAGCCGTTTCCTTCAGCAAAAGGAGAACCACCGTTGGCAGTTGGCAGAATGCCGGTGATTTCCGTTGGGCCGCCGGCGAGATTGAGGGCTCCGGTTGAAAGATTTCCATTTGCATCGGTGTGAACAATGCCGACTCCGAAATTATACAAATCAATATTTCCAGTACTTGCCGAGCCAAGTGTCAGCGTTTGTTTATTAACAGTTCCCAGTGTCCCGTTACCGGTGAGATATGTCGCGCCGCCACCGTTGTTGGCAGATATACTTGCGGTTGGTGTGCCACTCGCATTGTTCACAAAAGCAAATTTAGCACTTTCAGTTGCTACTCCGCCAAGGACGAAATCATTGCCGGTATCCAATGGAGCAATAACACCGTTCCTGAGCTGGAAGAAGTTAAAGGCACTTGAAGTGACCCATGTCGGAAGTCCACCAACTGAGGTGAGCAACTGATTGTTTGTCCCAATTGTCAATGGCGACAAAGTATAGGGACTTGATGCATATAACAAATCACCGACATTATATTGGGTATTGCCGGTACCGCCGTTAGTGACACCAAGTGTTCCGGTAATGTCTGCTGAACCACTAGCAAGATTGACAGCACTTGTTGAAAGAACACCAGTCGGACTTGTATGAACAACACCCTGTCCGAAAGCATTCAAAATAATGTTGCCGGTTCCGGTCGCGCCAAGCGTCAAAGATTGATTATTTGTTGTCGCAAGTGTTCCATTTGCTGTAAGGTATGCGCCGCCTGTTAATCCGGCAGAAAGGGTCGCTGTTGGTGTATTGCCGTTTGCTATTCCCGTTACAGCAAAGCGAGCACTGCTGGTCGCATTACTGCCCAACAGCAAGTCTTCCCATGGATTTCTTTCAAAGATGGTTCCATTAACGGTACTTTCATTGAATGGTGATCCACCGTTGGCAACCGAGAGAATACCGTTGACGTCAGTTGCAAGATTAACCAAACTTGTTGAAAGAACGCCATTGATATCTGTATGAACAAGTCCTACAGAATTCAAACCGGAGAAGGTGATCGTACCGGCAGAAGTAAGTCCGCCAAGACCAGTTAATGTTCCGTTATTAGCAACGAGATTGGCACCTGATACGGTGAGTGCATTTGTTCCGGCAGAATTAAGAACAATATTCCCGGTGCCGGTGCCGCCGATTGTTAATGTCTGGCGATTGGTAACACCAAGATTGCCGGTTCCGGTAAGGAAGGTGGCATTATTGCCAAGACCAGAGATAGATGCTGTTGGAATGTTGCTGTTAACATTTAAGAAAGCAAATTTAGCACTGGCTGTCGCGTTTGATCCAAGGAGCAAATCTTCAGTGGTGTTTCTTTCAAAGATCGAACCATTACCTTCTGCAAAAGGAGAACCGCCGTTGGCAGTTGGCAAAATGCCGGTGATTTCTGTTGGTCCGCCGGCGAGATTGAGTGCACTGGTTGAAAGAACACCATTTACATCGGTGTGAACAATGCCTGCTGCATTAAGTCCTGAGAAGGTGATCGTGCCGGCACTGGTGAGTCCACCGAGTCCTGTAAGTGTGCCGCCGCCTGCAATAAGGTTAGCACCTTGAATCGTCAACGCATTTGTACCGGCTGAATTGAGAATGATATTGCCGGTGGTTGGTCCTCCCAATGTTAGCGTCTGGGAGTTAAGGGTAGTTAGGGAAGTCGGAGTTAGAGCTAAAGCACCACCACTGCCATCTTGTGCGGAAATTGAAGCGGTTGGTGTGCCGGTGGCATTGTTAATAAACGCAAATTTAGCACTTTCTGTTGAAACGCCGCCAAGAACGAAATCATTACCGGTGTCCAACGGCGCTATCACGCCGTTCCTGAGCTGGAAGAAGTTAAAGGCACTTGAAGTGACCCAGGTCGGAAGGCCTCCAACTGAGGTGAGCAACTGATTATTTGTGCCAATGGATAGAGGTGAAAGCGTGTACGGACTAGATGCATACAGTAAGTCGCCGACATTATACTGGGTATTGCCGGTGCCGCCGTTAACTACGCCAAGCGTTCCCGTAATGTCTGCTGATCCGCTGGCAAGATTTACCGCAGTTGAGCTAAGTTCACCGTTTGTATTCGAATGGACAAAACCATTACCGAATCCATTTAAGACAATATTGCCCGTTCCAGGTGCGCCAAGTGTTAGCGATTGACCATTGGTGGTTGCCAATATTCCCAGTGAATTGAGATATAATCCTCCTGTTGTGCCTGCAATTGATGCAGTTGGTGTCCCACCTGCGACATTGGTGAAAGCAAATGTGGCGCTTGTTGTTGCGGTTGAGCCGAGTAACAGATCATCGGTAATATTTGTTGGGGCAAGTGCTCCATTATTTCTTTGGAGGTATCCAAATATACCACTTGGAGGAGCAAAGAGATTGCCGCCAACTTCCAAATTGCCGGTGATGTACAGATCGTTAGTTGAATTTAATCCAAAGTTAGTGGTTCCAGTACCGATTCTGTTGTAGGTAGTCGCAGTGTTACCGGCGATCTGCAAAGGACCATTGAGAATTTCACTTCCGCCGATTACTGCGTTGCCGCCAATGTTTTCATTGCCACCAAGAACTTCATTACCACCAAGAGTGAGGTTTCCAGCAGAATCCAGAACATTGGCACTTGAGAAGAAATTAATATCTCCGGTAGTACCAAGCGTCAATGTTTGTCCATTGCCAGTTCCGATCGTTCCGTTACCAGTAAGATAAATTGAATTATTGTTGGTTCCTGAGATTGAAGCAGTTGGCGTGCCGCCTACGACATTGGTAAAAGCAAATTTAGCGGAAGCTGTCGCATTACTGCCAAGCAGCAGATCTTCAGTGATGTTTCTTTCTACGATTGAACCACTATTCTCAGTAAATGGTGATCCACCGTTGAGTACAGGAAGTATTCCTGTGACGTCACCAGATGCCAAATTAACCGCTCCGGTTGAGAGAACACCGTTCACATCAGTATGGACAACTCCCGCGGGGAAATTAAACAATTTGATATTGCCAGTACCGGTATTGCCGAGTGTTAATGTTTGACCATTAGTTGTTGCCAGTATGCCGTTTGCTGTGAGATATGCTGCACCGCCATTTGCTGAGACAGATGCCGTAGTGGTGCCACTGTTAACGTTGATAACAGCAAATCGCGCACTGCTTGTCGCATTACTGCCAAGCAAAAGATCTTCAGTGGTGTTTCTTTCAACAATTGAACCACCATTCTCAGTGAACGGTGAGCCGCCGTTAACAACTGGTAAGACGCCGGTAACTTCTGTAGCGAGATTAACCAATGAAGATGAAAGTAATCCGTTAACATCTGAATGAACGATACCCAATCCACCAATACCTGAGAAAGTGATATTTCCACTTGAGGTTAATCCACCAAGTCCGGTAAGTGTTCCGCCGCCGGCGATTAAATTAGCCCCCGATGCAGTCAAAGCAGTGACGCCGCCGGAAACGATATTCACATTGCCCGTCGTTCCTGATCCTAATTGGAGTGATTTACCATTTGTCGTTGAGAGAGTGCCGTTACCAGTGAGGTAGAGTGAATTATTGTTTGTTCCTGAAATCGAAGCAGTTGGTGTGCCGCCGGCAACATTGGTGAAAGCAAATTTAGCGGAAGCTGTTGAGCTACTGCCAAGCAAAAGATCATCTGTCACATATTTAGGTGCAAGTGCTCCTGAATTTCTCTGGAACCAACCCTGAATGCCACTAAGTGAGGTAGTAGTAATATCTCCTGAACAAGTCAGATTGCCATTGCTGTTGATGATCGTACATCCGGAATTACTTACCCCACCGGCAAAATCTATATCACCTGATGAACTAGCGGTAAGAATCGGTTGATTGGTTGTCTGATTATTAAGTACAAAAGTCGAATTATTGGTATTTATTGTGTAGGTGTAATTGCCGTTGTCTGTTTCGATAAAATCAATCTCCGGTGAGTCGTTTGCTATAGTAATACTACCGCCTGAAGTTGTCTGACCGGAAAGATATAAATTCCTGTATTTTTTCGTCGGCGAACCCAAATCAAACGTACTATCTTCGGTCGGTCCGATACTGCCGCCGACTTCAAGCTTGAAAGCACTGTTGGAAGCATCGAGATAGAATGGATTATTGCCAATGCCGATTCCGACACTGCCGGTTGGGATGAGCAAGTCTCCTGAAGCGCTTGCTTGTATGGTTGGAGAAATTGCACCGTTACCAGCTGCAACAAGTGTTATCTCTCCATTAACAGGGGGATTATTTGGCGCTCCAAAAGGTGTCCCGATTTGCAGATTGGCACTGCCGGTCGCTCCGTTAAAGAAAAATGTAGAATCTCCAATGGTACTTCCGCCCAAAACTAAACTATTGCTAGGAGTGGTCGGATAAATAAATGTACCAAAGGTTCCGTCTATTCCAAAAGAAAAAGGAGAAACACCGGCTGAGGTTATTTGTCCACTCAAATCCTCAAGTACTTTTTGCAAATTAGTATCGGTAATATTAAAGAGGTTACCAGGATAGACACCGACAAGGTTTGCTCCTGATGTCAGTTCTGAACCGGAACCATTCAGGCTAACTCCACCTATAGTTAGACTTTGTCCCGCGGGTAAATTAAGTCCACCAGCAGCGGAAACATTTAGTCCTGTAGATGTTAATTGAAATGTTCCAGAGCTGTTTCCAAGGGTAATATTACCTCCTGGATTAAGTGCCAACGTTGCAGAACCGGAAGCATCAAAGGTTCCCGGAACGATGAAATTGCCGGCAACACCTGTCACTGTTGTCAGTGTTGGTGCTAACGTAAAATTCACTTGACCTGAAATGGTTGCATCAGGTGTCGGATTGAAATCTCCACTGAAGAAATTAAGAGAACTAACCGGACTTTCAACAACCGTTCCATCTTTCTTAACGATAGATACTGCAAAGTTTCCAACGTTATCCCAGAACGGAACGCCGCCATTCACGGTCAAAAATTGTCCTGTAGTTCCAATGGGTAAAGTGGAAAGCGTATTTGCAGCAGATGCATAGATCATATCTCCGGCGTTGTATTGCGTAATTCCTGTTCCACCGATTCCCGGCTGCAGAAGTGTCAGATACGCATTTGTGATACAACCGCTACAGCCGCCTCGCCCAGCAACTGAAGAAAGGGTTGAGATATCACTGATTGTCGTTCCGCTGATTGCAATATCATCACCAGGTGTTAAGGTAACTGCGCCTGTTAGACCCTGAAGAGAAGTCACAGATGCAGGCAGAACCGCAGAAATAGTATTTCCATTGATATCAATATTATCTCCGGGAACCAATTTAATATCACCTGTTTGTCCTTGGAAAGAGGTGACAAGAGGAGGCAGTTCTACAGAGATAGTCGGAACCTGTCTATCACCCGTGATAGAGATATTCTGGCCTGCTTTTACGTTATACAGGATATTTGGAGCAGTAAGGTTGCCCACAAATACGCCGGTTCCATTTACATGGAGGTTCTTATCTATTTGAACCGAATCATTAAATTGTGATGGCAGTCGGAACACGATTCGGCCGATCAATTTGAGTTTACTTGTATTAGCACCCAAAACATTCGGAGTGCCATTTTCAGCTTGCTGTTTGAGGTCCGTTTGGACCCGTTTCACAAACAATTTGAGCTGATATTGCTGCGTCAGGATCATCCCGCCCAGGAAGATCAGAAGCGCAATTGCTATAGTAGTTGCTCTTCGTGAAGGCATTGGAATTTGGGGTTTACTGAAGCTGAAAGTGAGGGATTGGTGCATCTGGGATCGGAAGTAGTCTTTGATAAATTCATCTTCATAAAATCCTTTTCCCAGCCAGTGTACGAGCCTCTGGAACATGCTTGGTTTTCTTCTCTTTCCCGGTTTTTGGGGAGAGGAATTAAACACACTTTCACCAACAATTTCACCCTCAACAGCCCGCCCAGGCTCGGTTGATTGTGGTGTATTGGTTTCAAAAAGGGGAGTTTTTGCATTGCCGCGGATTGCGATAAAGTGATTGATTTGATCTTCAGTGTAGCCAACTTCACCTTCTGGAGTTATGGTAGGTTTGAGAATGTTTTGCTCATTCCATTTGAGGAGTACGTCCACAGAAACCGCCAATTTAAGGGCAGCATCTTTTAATGACAAAAATTTAACTGGATTGCCTGGGCGAGCTGAATCCATTTCTTAAAGCAACAAATAAAATCTTAAGGCTAAGTTATGTGTAAAATCTAAGCCTATTATTAATATAGGTAGTTTTTCTAATAGTAGTCAATATTCAAATTCACGATTGAGGCTAATAAATAAGCAAAAAAGATGTGTTTTTCATGCGAAAACAGGGAATTGTCAAAAATACTTTTTTTGCCTCAAAAAAACGATAGCAACTCCGTAAAATATATCAAAAGATATCACTTAGCAATTAAAATTTGTGACTGCTTATGATTTTTTAAGCGAAAGACAGCTTGCTATTGCTGACTAAATGAATAAGTGTATTTTTATGTTGTTTTTAAACCAGCCATAAACCACAATTATCTATTCACAAATGACAAAAGGGATAGAATATTTTCTTTATTATTCTTTCTACAGGACAATCTAAGATATTTACATTTCGATTTATTTCAAACTTTTACATTTAAATATTTAATAATATACTTTTGAGTGTGATCTACAGGATTAATATAAAATGAGATAGTATTTGTTATATTCTAATTCAAATGTAATTAGTGGAAATCTAATTATTTATCGCATTTAGAGAATAGAGAATGACGCATGATGTTATTATGAGTTTATAGTCCTGTAGAAAATTATGCCTTATCCCATAAGTTAATTTTAAGTTCAAATAGTCTTATTTTTAAGAGTGTTTACTAACATCGGCATTAAATCACCTTTAGCTAAAGTATTTTATTAATGCCAGTCCTTGGGGAATAAATAATTTCTTTATAAACAGAAATATTTTCATAAAGCGTTTTAGATATTATTGAAAATTGTTTAAAAAAGTTTTCTCTCCCTATTGTTTGTATCAAAAATATTTTCAGTGAAATAAAAATTATTATAAATTGGCGACAAATAGTATACGAAGTTTTTTATGAGGTTTTTTGCTGCTGCTGGGACACTTTTACTTGGGCAACAGTGTCATTTTCATCAATTGCAAATATTTCAATTCCTAAATAAATATGGACGACGTCTTTTTTTACTTTTAGAACTGCTTGTTCAAATGTCAGCTCTTTTAATTTCTCTTTTTTTAGATAAATCGTCACCTTTTTTTTGATAATTGAAATAAAATTCGCGTGTAGCGGGTAGATATCAAACGGACCCATCTCATTATATGAGTTCACCCTGTCTGCCTCTCCTTCGAAAAGCACATGCTCTGTATCCCGAATTCGAACATTAAGTATTTTTTGATCAGACATAGATTAGAAGTTCAAAAGTCAAAAATGCATTTCAAAGATATGTTTTTAAACTTTTAATTTTTGACTTGGTTATTTGATTGTGCTGGTTGTGTCGGTTGATTATTTGCCGTTGGAGGTAAAGGGGTAGCGTTGGGTTGCTGACCCGGTTGAGGAGCCGGTGTCTGACTGGAATTCTGCGAATTTGCATTTGCTTGTTTTGCAATGCTTTTTGCTTGTTTTGCTTCTAATTTATCCTCAACATCTTTGAGGGTTCCTATGAACATTAAATCATCGGGATCAAGAGAATCAACCTTGCCAGCAAGTATCGCTTTTACATCGGCAAGTGTTTCTTTCAAAGTAACATGTACGCCTTTCTTACCGGTTTGTGTTTCAACTACAGTGAAGTTCTGAGTCATGTAATTTGTGATGAATTTTGCGCGCTTGTAGGTGGTTTGATCGTCTGCTGACAATTCTGATTCTCCGATAAGAGACACAATTCTTTCAAGTGATTTTGCCTTTTTAAGAATCGCCTGTGCTTCAACGGCTGCATTATAATGCTCCTCACCGACAGTATCAGGATTTAAGGACGATGAATTAGATGCCAGAATATCCATCGCTGGAAAATGGCCTGTCTGGTAAACTTCGCGGGAGAGAATAAGTCCGGAGTCCAGATACGGGAAAATAGCTTGTACGCCACTGTCCGTCAAATCGTCAGCCGGAACATAAATTGCTTCAAAGGTTGTGATAGCATTTTTTAATGTTGAAACTATGCGTTCCTGAAGAGACGCCATCTCTGAACCGAGTGTGGACTGGTATCCACCCTCTGAAGGGATGGCACTCATAAGTGTTGATAATTCATACCCGGATTGGGCAAAACGGAATATGTTATCAATAAAAAACAATACGTCTTTTCCCATGACATCACGGTAGTATTCGGCTATTGTGACGCCGGTAAAGGCAGTACGAAATCTCAGTGCCGGATTTTCTCCCATACTTCCATAAATGAGACTAACTCCCTGCATAACGTTACTTTCTATAAGTGTTTGATATAATTCCGCACCTTCGCGGGTGCGTTCGCCGACACCGGTAAAGACTGACACATTTTTTTCAGGATCGAGAATAACCAAGTTGTGGATAATTTCTGAAATAATAACCGTTTTGCCGACTCCCGCGCCTCCAAACAGACCTACTTTTCCACCTTTAACAATGGGAGTAAAAAAGTCGACTGTTTTGATGCCTGTCTGCAAAACTTCTTTCGGAATAGCTACATTTGCAAAGGAAATGCCTTTGGAAATAATCGGTTTGTATTCTTTTGCTTTTATTTCACCGGCTCCATCCTGTGGCTCGCCAATTGTGTTGATAACGCGTCCGAGCATTTCTTTGCCAACTGGTACTCTGATGGGTTGTTCGGTTGATACAACGATTGAGCCATGGTGAAGGTTTGTGACACCAGTGAGTGCGAGGCAGAAGAATGATGATGCAGTTGCCGAACGATAGACTTCCATTCTGACTGTATCGTCATCCTTGGCAACAAGCACGTCATTAAAACGTGGCTTTTTATCCATGAATTCGACTTCTATTATTTGTCCTTTTACACTGACTACTTTTCCTGTAAGCATAGATTGATTTTTGTTCCGGTCGGAAACAAAATTTTTTTGTTATCAATTCACTTATCCCTAATTAAAAAATAATTTAGGAGTTCAGGTGAAAACGAAAAAAATTTTATTTCCGACCTCCATTATAAGATTTTATTAATCTTCAATAGCAATAACACCAGATACGGTTTCGAGCTGTTTTTTATTATCCATAAGATGTTTGGCTCTGACTTTTTGTGCATTTAATTTTTTGGTTTCTTCTTCAATGTGTCCGAGTGCTTCTTCCATAGCATTGACACGTGATGCATGACGCGCTAACTGATTTTCAAGAAGGGTTTGGCTGAAAAGGTTTGCCATGATTTGTGTTTCAAAAAAATGGAAGATTTTCTGTAGACTTGGCTCAAAAATAAACCGATCATCGCGGGGGACTTGGGTTAAGGTTTCTGTTTCAAAAATGTCCTCACCTGTGATACTTGATTCCATGGGGCTTTGCTTAATGACATTACCGAATTTTCCATAAAAGACGTTTACTTTCTCATATTGCAGGAATTTTGTCATGAGCATTTTTATATGTTTTACATCAACTGTTGCATCAGGAATTTCGAAATACTCATACGGTCTGTCATTGCCGGAATTATCGTACATGGTACGTCCGGCGTTGCCGATGATTGCGATATCTGTTTCTTCTTTTTTTGTCTTTGTTAATTCTTGCATAAAAAGTCTGAATGTCTTTTGTGTAACTGCACCGTACAATCCACCGTTTGATGCGAGGTACACCAAAAGCGTTTTATTCTTTTTTTGCAGATGCGGCATAAGACTTTTGTCGCCCTTTTTTATCCGTTGCATGAGGTCTTTTACTTCACGGTTATACGACGCTTTTAAATCGACATACACATCTGAAATGTCAGCTAGAAAGTCGCGGGTTTTAAGAACGGAATCTCTGATCTGCTGCATTTTAACGATCGCAATTTCTTCGTAACTTTGTGCGAGATCTTTGATAGTTCTTAATGCTTCTAATTGTTCAAGTATTACTTTTTTCTGTGGCATAGTTTTATCTTAAATTTATTTTGAGAATTTGTGAATAGGTTGTATGGTATTTCGGCTGGAAACAAAATTTTTTTGTTTTCAATTCACACGATTCTTAATAAATTAATCAAGGAGTTCAGGTGAAAACGAAAAAAATTTTGCATCCGACCTCCATATTGTTTTTTTATAAATATTATTAGTTAATGCTCTTCAGGTTTTGGCGGCGGCATTTGTGGCGCTGCCGGTGATTGCTGAATTGGATTTCCGGGTTGTATAGTTGTTGGCTGTGGAGTTTGCACAGCAGGGTGCTGTGGAATTTGTCCAGTAGGAGCAGGTGGCTGTGCTTGTACTGGTGCTGGTGTTATCCCATTTGGTTGTTCGCCCGGAGCAGGAGGTCCTTGTGGGCCCGGAGTCGGTTGCTTTGGTGGTTCAGGTTTATGTTCTTTTGGTTTTGGCGGCGGAATTTTAAATGTTACATGCGGTGCATCGGGATTTTTTATGAGTTCAAGAAAAGCGTCTTTATTTAGGATAACATTTTCATTAAACGGTTTTAATTCACTTACATCTGCAAGTTGATCAAAAGCTTTTTTATATTGTTCATGGGTGAATGCCTGGAGGAGACTTTTTTTCGCGGTTGCCAAGCTTTCTTTTGAATCAACAACTCCTTGCAAAATCAGTGAGAGAATTACCGACTGAACAGTGAGAGGAATTGTCAGTTGATAGGGTTGTTTGAAAAATTCGTTAATAAGATCGCCTGTACGCAAATCTTTTTTTGTCTCTTCGTTTAATTCCTGACCAAAGTGAGAAAGGTTAAGCATTTTTTCGTATTTGGAAAGAAAGATTGTTAAATTTTTGTTGATATCACGGGTGAGCTTGTTTGAAACCTGCCTACCAACACGTGTAACAGAAAGTGGAATATTAACAGCAGGACGATTACCTTGGGCGTAAATATTACTATCGAAATAGATATGGCCGTCGGTAATTCCCATGACATTCGTTGAGACGTATCCTGTCAAATCTCCTTCAACAATTTCCATGACAGGGAAGCACGAGATAGCAACTTTGCCTTTTGTAGGATGAGTGAACATTCCGGCACGCTCTAGAAGTTTGGAGTGAATATAAAAAATATCACCGGGATACGAATCACGACCCGGGAAGCGTCGTGCAAGAAGGGATAATTCGCGATAAAATTTTGCATGGGTCGAAAGATCATCAAAGACAATAAGCGTGTCTTTTCCAAGGTCTCGGTAATATTCTGCAATTGCCATGGCAGCATAAGGCGTTTGATAAATAATACTAGGCGAACTATACGAAGAAGTTGCCACGATGACGATTTTGTCCATAATTTTTTCCGCCACAAAAAACTCCTGAAGTCGTTTAATATCACTTTTTTTCTTTGCGATCGCAGCATAAATACAGATGATGCCTTCGTGGACCTGATTTTTAACAGCTGTCAGGATAAATGATGTTTTACCGGTTTTTCGGTCTCCTATGACGAGTTCACGCTGTCCACGGCCCAAAGGAATCATCAGATCAATAAGCGTTGTGCCAGTAACCATCGAACTATCCAGTCCAGCACGGCCCGCAATGCCGACAGGGTTTGCATCCAGAGGTCTGAGTGTTTTTGGTCTGATAAATTCAGCTGCCGGATCAAGAGGTTCTCCGAGCGGATCGATAGTATGACCGAAGAGCTCATCGCCAACAGGGATAGATAATAGCTGGCCTGTTTTGGTAACTTTTGTGCCGACTGTGATAGGTTCTTGAGAAAAACTTCTCGCTTCGATTTTGCCGCGATTGATAGAAAAGACTTCTGCTTTCTGGCCGTTTTCGAACATAATAACTTCCTGTGTTTTAACAGTCGGCAAGCCCTCGATAAAAATAATCGGATGACTTACCTGATATACAATGCCATATTCACCTGTTTGTCGTAATAATTGATTGAATTGGTCCATAAATTATCTTATTTGATTGCTTGGATTCGCGTTTTGATGTGCTGGCGGATGTGCGATATTTTGTTGAGGAGCAGAAGTTTTTATGAGGCGTTCGGTGTAGGTTTTTAAGATTCTTTCAAAAACAGGTTTGACGGTAAAATCAAAGAATTTGCCGTTATAGGTAAGTGTTGCTCCCGCAATTACCTTATGATCAACCGAGAAATCAAAGACAACCTGTTTTTTCATATTAATTAAAAACCATTCAGATAATGATTTGAGTGTGTTTTCCTGTGGCTCAAACGCGATGGTCAAGGTCAAGACGGGGAGTTTTGCTATAGATTCCTGCATACCCGTTAAAAATGTTTTGACGTTCTCACGCGACTGCGTGTTGATATTATTTTCTCGCATGACTGCCAGTAAACGGTCGCTTATATTTATCCCAAACTGCTCAGTTAGCGCTTTTTCGATATGAAAATCATTTTGGAAAATTTTATCAGCCACCGTGGTCAATCCTGATTGAAAAACATTTGCTTCAGCTTTGGTGCTGAAAAAGTCGGAAAAATCGATTTGCTGCTGCATCAGTCAAATGCTCCTTCCTTTTTGGCTTTTTCCAATGCTTCAATGAGAAGCTTTTGATGATCCTCCAGCGAGAGAGATTTATTAAGAATATCTTGCGCTACTTCCTGGATAACGTGCGTTATTGTTCGTTCAGCTTGCTGCATACGCATTGCTTTATACTCCTCTAGTTCTTTTTGTAAACCCGGCAAAAGAGACTCGCGGTAGTCTTTTGTTTGTTTCTGCAAGTCTACCTCCATGTTTTTTGTGATTGTCTGGAATTCTTTCAAGGATTCTGCTGCAAGTTTTTGGAGAGAAGAAGAGTACGTTTTGGTAAATTCGTGGGTGGTTGAGCCGGCATCTTTTTCCATCTGGCCTTCGATTTTTTCCAATGCGTCATCAAGTGTGGTTTTGGATTCGTTTGTGAGAAATTCGGTTTGGGAGATTATTTGTGAGGCTTCTTTGGTTGCGTCATCGATAATTTTACGCTCTTTAGCGAGTGCTTCATCCACTACGTGGTGGTAATTATCATCGGTTTTTTTCCTGATTTCATCAACCTGCTTTTCTTTTCCCTGCATGTCCCAAAGGTAATACCAGATGAATCCAAAAATTGCGACGTCGGCAGCAATTGTGAAGAGTTGAAAGAACGTATTGGGCAGCATACTACTGTTATTTTAGAATAATATAAGGCTTTTTTCTAGTAGTACAGAATATGGTAAAAAGGTGAGTTATCCACAAAAATTATTTGTCAGAACTTATAGTTTAGGTTTGAAAATATATTTTCGGGAATTATTTAAAAATTATAAGCAGAAATGACTTATAGTTTAGGTATGTTAATTGTTGGGGTGTGGATAACTTCTATATAAAAATGTGGAAACTTATCAGGCACAAACTAAGAAAACTGAGATGCTATATTGAGGCTTTATAGCTTGAGGATCAAAAATGCAACGGTGAGTCCTGCAAGAACGATAAATACGACAATACTGACATTGAAAATGATGCCCAAATGGATGATTCTGCTGGCTGATGGATTACGTCCGAGTGCTTCTACTCCTTTAGCGGCAGTTCTGCCGAAGGTCATGTAAGCCAGTACAAATGAGGTGAGAACTACAGCAGCGGCGACGAGATATTTCCAAATCGGGCTGGGTGAGTCTTTTGTTGGCAACAGAGCGTATTTTAACAAGTCGGTAAGTGAACCCAGAAGCGTTGGTTTTGAATTGAAATAGTGTAAATTAAGATCTGCCGCGATGAGATCGGTCTGAGTGGGATTGGGATTACTGTAATCTTCCAATGCTTCGCCCAGTACATATCCTGATTTGGTAGCCTTAACGGCGACACCAGGAATTGTTGAGGAGGTGATCAAATCGCCACGGGTAATATTGCCTTGCTGGGTTGAAACAAGAATATACACTATGCCATCAGAAATTACTGGGACACCATTTTTACCAGTTGTCGTATCCAGGAGGATTGCGGCATCCCGGGAGACTACTCCCATGATTTGCGGATCATAAGGAGTTATTGAAAGTATAGCTCCTTTACCTGTTGCTGAAAGAGAAACGACACTGCCTCCTTTTATATTGGTAAGATTTGTTTCAACAACCTTGGCAAGACCCATCGTAGCTGTCCCTTCAACCGCGGCAGCAGGATCTTGTGTTGTTGCGGCAATGGCTTGGGGAATAGTTGTCGTTCCCAAAAGGAGAAGAATCAAGGCTATTTGAAAAGCTTTTTTCAACCAATTACAGGCAGGGAGCATATGTTTACTATACTTGAATTGAGGCCGGATTACCAGTGTTTGCTGTTTTGGATGTTATCTTGACTGAAGAATATTTATAGTCCCTTCAGTTGTTAAGTTTCCCGTTTTGCAAGCTTTTATGGTAATTGTATTAGTTGGCGGAGAGTATGAGACTGCATAACCTGTAGCTGCAGCAGTATTACCGTTTGCAGCGCCAAGTGGATCAATTGGGATTTTAGCTAAATATTTGGATAAATCAGTGGTAAAATCAACGCATCCTGGTTGTGTAAAGCAACCACCAGTTGAAATTTGAGTTGTGCATGTTCCGTTGCCCAATTGCCAATCGAATCCTTGTCCTCTTGCTTGCAAAGAAGGAGGTAAATTTCCATTATCGACGATATACTCATGTATTGCTGTGAGAATTGTTTCAATATCTTGTTTTCGTCGGGCATCTCTTGAATCGATTAGCTTTTTTGTCGGATTAATAGTTACAAACACCGTAACTGCAAGCGCAGTGATAATTACAATTGCAATAAGCAGTTCAATAAGCGTAAAGCCTTCATTTCTTAAGGTTTTCTTGCGCATATATTTATAATGCGTCAGTTGGAGTTACTTGTCAATTTTTTTAGTTGAGCATTTTAGTATCAGAATAGTTTGGCGGGGAGATGGGACGATGTTGGAACTTTCCTTGGCAAGAACTAGTAGAGCATTATATTACAAATTTAGTTACACTTTACTATAATAAGCTTGCATGGATGAAGAAATTGATAAAGGGACAATAATAAATCGTGAATCATCATATACTAGACCACGTTTTTTAGGAGTTCCACGTGACGATCAACTCCGTGAAGATTCTTCAATTGAAGGTATATTAGGCGGTCGGACAATCTCAGACGTGTATAGAGAAGATAGTGCAGCTCTTTCATCTGCAGGCTATAATTGGGATGACGCTGTTCGTGCATTGCAATGTCTTGCTGCAACTGCTTCATATAGCAGAGGTAAAGAGCTTGTTGGTTTTAATGGGCTTAGGGCTGTGCCTCTTGGTGCTTTTTTTCAACCTAGCCTTCCTATAAAGGATGCAGGTATTCAAGGTGAACCTCGTGATGCGGTAGAAGAGAAAGCGAGTGATATTAATAATGGAGAATTTGAAGTTACTGGGGATAATGGGTTAAAGACAGTTATTAATCCAGATACATTATATCTTGCCGAAGCACATCATTTATTAGAGAAAGGGAATAGATATGCTTTAACAGGCGAACAGCTTGCACACATAATTCGTAATTTTGATCAAGAAGCTTTCGAGGGAGATAGACATTTACAAGATTGGATTAGGCAGGAGAACGAGAAGAATGCGGGACCTTTTAAGGCCAGACCCGAACATAAAGAAAAAATTACATATGCAGATAGCTCAGAGGTTGGTTTGGAAATTGGACATTTGGGTGGAGTCGATCTTCTTACAAATAACTACAATTTAGCACAAATTCAGTATGGTATCGATGAGGAGGCAAAAATATTGAAGAGGGCCACTCTTTATAGCAACAAATTTCAAATTAATTGTACACGGACTGAAGATGGATGGGAAATGTCTTATACGCTGGATGAAAGTACTGGAAATGCCGTACATGAACGGGTACGAAAACAAATTCCTCTTGATTCACCATTAATACGAGTTATTGATATTGGTCAAAATATAGTAAATAATGCAAATATGCGGCCAGACAGGTTACTTACTGACAGCGATGCTAATTTTATCCATGAATGTATAACTAATAGTATGGATTTGCCACAAACTGCTTACGCTATGTCATATCAGGGAGATATGACTGTATTTTAAAAAGCAGATAACTTTTCAACAAGTTGATGAGTTTGGCGGAGGAGATGGGATTCGAACCCATGAGAGCTCAACACTCGCACGCTTTCCAAGCGTGTGCACTGGACCACTATGCGACTCCTCCTTGATTAATATGTCTTATTCTAATAATTGAGTCGTGCCCTTGGGTACGACTCTCCTTACAAGTACACCCGAGTGGATTCGAACCACCGGCCTCAACGTCCGCAACGTTGCGCTCTATCCAACTGAGCTACGGGTGCGTTTTTTACTTAGCTTGCATTGTGTATTGTACCAAACTACGCTTGTAACTTGCAATTTATGAGGAATTTAAGAATTGGAAGTTCTTTCGAGCGGAAAATTTTTTGTAAGCCAATCTCCGGCTTTTTCCATAAAGGATGGATTGACATATTCACGAAACGGCAGAAAATAAATAAGCACGGATTTGATTTGTTGAATCGGGACATCTCCCAGAACTATTGTCAATTCACCAGGGAAATAATCTTTTGTCCGTACATGCAAAATATCCTGTCCATGGCTTTTGGTGAAATAAAAGTCATAGAGCTCTTCCCAGATAAAGTAATGATCTTCAACGCGAATTCCTTCAGAACTTATCCGGTAATACAGATTTCGAGGCGGAACAATTGAAAGAGCGAATACCAGAAATGCCAATGAAAAAACAAGAGCCATCAATACATATTGCGAGAAGAAGAAGAGGATAATTTCCAGAGCCATCGTGATAAGAAAACTGTTGGTATAATACTCAACAGAATGTTGTTGGTAAGGTCTGCCGTGCGCATGCCAAGAGAGGTACGTTTTGACATCCTCCTGCATATATTCCGGCGTTGTTTCTTCTTCCTGAATATATTCTTCCTCGAAGGGAACTTCTTGAGCATGAGCTTTTTTGGAAACAGCCATAATTTCACTCTAACTCATTGGAAAAGGTAAGTCAAGAAATGATATAATTGGTTCCAACCCGGAGAGGTCGCTCCGCAAGGGGACTTCTCTAATTTCAGTTTAAGAAATAATCAAGGAGAGATCGCATAGTGGTCGAGTGCGGATGTCTTGAAAACATCTGAG
>CAZILC010000025.1:0-18139 GCA_964540055.1 uncultured Gammaproteobacteria bacterium
ACTATAGCAATAATTATATAGGACGTTACTCTCCTTTCCTGCTTCCCTGTCCTCTGTCTTGTAACAAAATACATTCTCTCCCGTTGCTTTTTTTATTTGTAAACGTATTGTGTAGCTAATTACAGATTCTCTAACGTTTATATTTATGTTCCTTAATCTGGCTCATTTTGAGCCGTCCTCCGGAAAAACGCAAAATTTGAGGCTATTTTGAGGCTAAATCGTGGCTAATTTTCAAATATATTTTACCTTCTTACTTGCATTTCTGTAGGAGTTAATCTATTTGTTAAAAGATGTGCTCTTAATACGGTCAGACCCATACGACGCGATTGTGCTTCAAATAATACAAATAGTTCCTTTTCCAATTTCGGCTTTGTCATAACTCTATTTATTTCTCTGCCATAACTAGCACGTTTCCTTTCTTGAGCGTGTCTGTAATACCAAAGCTCTGCTTGAATTTGTCCTCTGTTTCCCGGACTGGTACTTTTTCCATCAGCTGTTATTTCAAAACCTAGATATGTTGGTTTAAATGCTTCTTCATTTTCTTCAGTTAATTTAAATTTCTTCCCAAGACCCTGCTTTCCCATAGATTCCCATCCACGCTTATCAGCATCTAATAACCGATCATAAGGATCGGCCATAACTTTTAATTGGATATTTGCAATGGTGCCGTTAAATTTTGCAGGTTTAATTAATTCCCGTAACGGTGTCCTTGCTGCCCATAACTCAGGATCATATCCAGGATACACCCCCTCAGCTATGATATCTTCAAATCTAACAAGATCTCTGATATCTGCAAGTTCAATAATATTCCCCGGCTTTAACTGTGTTTCAGGAGCCTTCGGACTTTCATCTCCCTCTTGTGGATCTGGTGATTTCCCAAATTCTATAACTCCTTGCGGACTTGGTAATTCGTGACTAACAACCATTGAAGCATTCTAGCAAAATTATCAACAAATTACAACTATAGGCCATCAATACCTGATAATTTGAGGCTATTTCCCCCATTGGG
Organism: uncultured Gammaproteobacteria bacterium; assembly: GCA_964540055.1. Classification (GTDB taxonomy): domain Bacteria; phylum Patescibacteriota; class Microgenomatia; order Levybacterales; family UBA12049; genus JACDET01. Next base: position 1,010 of record CAZILC010000025.1, read on the forward strand.
TAAAGAGCAGTAATACAAAAAAAACAATTGCACCTACCCATACATATTCCCACAAAATACCTTTAAAAAATCTTTTTTCAAACCAGATATGACTTAATCCTACTATCGAGTAGAAAAAACCAGTAAGAAATAATGCCATAACCGTCGGATTTGTCGGCCAAAACCACACAAGGGATGCAACCTCAATAATACATGCCGTTAATGCTGATACCCAGATAATAAGCGGCTGGGAATATTTTTGCAGCGTATATGTCCAAAGCGAATGGTAAATCAAAAAATACGTATAAAAAGCAATTAAAACAATGACGGGAAATACGACGATATGAAAGGAAAAAACAATATTTGTTAAAAAGAAATATGAAATTAACGTGATAACAAATGATACTATTCGTGCCCCGGAAAGTAACTGAATTGTTCTAGATGATGAAACGACAAAAATATTCTGACTTAAAAAAAGTGAATATAAACCAAAGGCATAAATTACCGATAATATCAGTCGAATAACAAATGATGTTGGAGTCAATAAATAAAAGAAACCGAAAGCAAATGTGTAAATAAATGGAAGAATAACTACCTGATACAATTTATTTTCCTTCAAATCTTCATATACTGCCCATAAAAGAAATAATACTGTCAGAAATGGCATGATCAATGTAACTATTAATCCCCATTTTGTTAACTGATATTCGGTAAAAAATAATCCTAATGATAAGATGATAACGGCCAAAACAAATTTCTGACGTTTATCAATGGCAAATTGTAGTCTTCGTTTTCCTTTTTTTACTGTGGTTGCTTTCCCCTGTCTAATATTCATTTAATCCTCTATCAGTCTAGTAGTTCATCAGGAATGTCAAAATTTGCATATACTTTTTGGACGTCATCAAGTGATTCGAGTTTATCGATAAATGAAAGCGCTTTTTCTACGGCTGATTTATCAGTAATGGCACTATTTACTACAGGCCTAAATACAAGCTCAAAAGTCGTTACATTGAGCTCATTTTGGCTGAGAGCATCTTTCACTTTTGTAACATCTTCAGGTTTTGTATACATTAACACTTCATCGCCTGCTTCTTCAATGTCATCAACACCATTATCAGCTGCAACGAGAAAAATATCATCAATCGATTTTCCGTCTTTGGCAACTGTTATCACACCTTTTTTTTCAAACTGATACATTACGCTTCCTTGTGCTCCCATATTACCGCCATTTTTGTTAAAGATATTTTTTACTTCAGAAACGGTACGAAGTTTGTTATCAGTATAAGCTTCAACTACTACACTGAATCCCCCAGGACCAAATCCTTCATAAGTTGCTTCTTCAATTATTTCTGCTTGTTTACCGCTTGCACGCGAAATAGCACGCTCAATATTATCTTTTGGCATGTTTGCAGTGCGTGCTGCCTCAATAGCCAAACGTAAACGGAAATTGGAATCAGGATCTGCAACTCCACCACCTTGCCTTACTGCTATGCTGATCGCTTTTGAAAGTTTAGTAAAGAGTTGTCCTCTCTTAGCGTCATTTGCTCCTTTTGCTCTTTTAATTGTTGCCCATTTTGAATGTCCACTCATGAGGTTCTATTATACCTAATCTTACTTGACATTTGCAACAAATATTAGTAGAATTACTTTCAATTAATTAGCTCATCACATGCCTACATTAAAGACCCAAGCAATCCAAACCGCACTCACTGGAGACTGGCAAAAAGCAATTAACATTAACCAACTTATCCTCCAAGAAGAACCTGAAGATATCGATACACTTAACCGTCTTGCATTCGCTTTTCTGAGTAGCGGCAATCCAAAAGATGCAAAAAATCTCTATGAAAAAGTGTTGGCACTTGATATGCAAAATCCTATTGCAACTCGAAACCTCAAACGTCTCTATGATGTAAATTCTAAAAAAATAATTACAATAAACAATCTTTTCATTGAAGAACCAGGTAAAACAAAAGTAATGGATCTTATTAATATTGCGGATAAAAAAGTGATTTCACATCTGCGATCAGGCGAAAAACTAGAACTCAAAATTAAAAGAAGCAGAATCTTTGCATATGATATGGACAATCAGTTTATTGGTATGCTGCCGGATGATACCTGCCAGCGTTTAATTAAGTTTATGGAAGCTGGTAATGAATATGAGGCGTATGTTCGAACTGTTGATAGCAATAAGGTGAGTATTTTTATCCGTGAGGTTAAACGAGTAAAGAAATTTAAAAACCAGCCTTCTTTTGTTTCAAGTGAAAAAGCTAAGCTTTCAATTCCCAATTCTTCAAAGCATCGCCCCAATCATCATGCAGATTCTGATGATGAATAAGTAAATATCACCCGTTTCTTTTTCAATTCCCTATTTACATAGTCTAATTCTTTTACTCTTCTTTGTCTTAATAACGACCATAATGCAAACCAAAACGATAAAAGAAACAAACCAAAAAGTATTATGTACATATTACTATAGGATATTACTAGAAGCCATTGGTCTTTTCTTTATCTTTACCAATGGTAATAACAATATCTGCAATTGTCTGCTTTGTGAGTTTGGTGGCAGTAACCCCAAAAAATTTCTGCAAACGATCCACAGTATACGTCTCATTACCAAAATATGCAATTGTTGATTGTTGTTGCGTTTTTTCAGAAGAAGTAACATCTACAACATTTGCTCCCATATTGGTAAGCACTTTTCCCAATCTCTGTCCTAGCCCAGAGACAGTAGTAGTGTTGATAATTTGAATAGTTACATTTTCGGAAGAAATATCCTGATCATTCAGCGCTGTAGCAATAATTGTATTCAAATCAGGATTTTGATGCGTCAAAGAAATTTGTTGTATAGACTTATTGTTAATCGAAACATTCTTGGCAAAAAATAATAATCGGAGTTTGTCCAAGATTGTTAAATCAGAATGCCAATCTGCTGAGTGCATAATTGATGTCCACATTAATGAAGAGATATCATCATAAGAATTTTGCCCATCCTGTGTTTCTATATAACCATTTGTAGTAATACCAAAATCTTTTGCTAATCTGGCATAGGGAAGATTTTGATCTTGAAGTTGTAATAATGAAATCGACTGAGTTTCTGGATGAAATGAAATTATGTCTTTAACTTTATTTTGTTGAACAACGGCTAATACAAATTCATGTGCAGGATCAAATTTACTTTGTTGATAAATATAAAACGCTTTAATTACTAAGGAAATACATATAAGAATAGTGACTACGATAAAATAAAGTAATACTGTTTTTAAACTGTTGGTTTCTTTATGTACATTTTTCTTCATAATTTGAACTATAAGAAAGTATATCAGAGGTTTTGTGATGAATTCTAGAGTGAGACTTTTTCAAATGTATTCAATAAATCGCTAAGTTCCAAAGGCATTGCTGCCTCAAATGATACCGTTTCATCTGTCCCAGGATGGGTAAATTCGATTTTTGCGGCATGAAGGAAAACTCGGGATAAGTAATTTCTATCGTTTCTCGATGTTTTTCTTCCTGCATAAAGATAATCTGAAAAAATTGGATGATTAATATATTTTAAATGAACGCGGATTTGATGTGTTCTTCCCGATTGAGGATACAATTCTACTAATGATAATTTTTCTCTTTCTTTTACTTGTTGATAATATGATACTACTGTATACAATGTTTTAGATTCTTTCCCACCGGGTAATATGCCAAATCTTTTTTTATCCCATGGTAAACGTCCCACAGGAACCGAGATTTCTCCTTTTTGTGGTTTTATGATTCCGTGTGCTAAAGCCAAATATGTTTTTTTTACATATCGTTCTTTAAATTGATTTTGTAATTTTACAAATGCACCAGGTGTTTTTGCAATAATCAAAATCCCTGATGTTTCTTTGTCAATTCGATGAACTATACCTCCTCTGTGATAAAAATCCAAACTTGGATCCCAGCCTTCTTCTCCATACTTTGGCCTATCTTTATCCTGTGAAGTATCATTTATAATTCCTATTCTATCTTCCGCCCAATCTTGAATAGTAATTTCGTTTTTTGTGGTTTCTGCTCTATTGACGATTATGCCTGCAGGTTTATTAATAACCAAAATTTGTTGATCTTCAAAGATAATAGAAATTTCTTGATTCATTGCCTAATTATAGTACGTGGACGAGGCGATGTACGATCCTGTTTAATTAGAAGAAAGATACTCACAATAAAAAGAATAAGCAATAAGAAGTTCTCAGGGTTGATAAATGCTTGAATGTTTTTCAACGAAATTAATAACGATGTTATTAATGCAATCGATGAATATAACAGTAAAAAAAGAATAGACATCATACCATCACGTAATGATCTATTCATAACTTTCGGATAAAGAAACTGCATAAAAAATAGCAATAATACAAAATAAACAATCGCATTTAAAAATACCAAAAGAATTTGATCTTTCTTAGCAAATACAGCATTAAGGAGAAATACTAAAGGTAATGCATATAATAAAGATAAACTTAAAAAATCTCCTAATCGCCCTAGAGGAAACCGTTTATACCTACTAAGCAAATATACAGCAAGGGTTCCCCCCAGAATTGCACCGGTTAAGGATAATCCGCCATTTTTGAAAGATATAAAATCGACAAAAAAATTCTCACCTTTATGAAGATGAATTAAAAGGTAAAGTGCGCGTGACATGATTAGTCCTACCCATAAGGCAATAAATGCAAAATCAAATGTTTGTTCCAAAGAAATTCCCTTTCGAATAAAGATATAATCGTCCTTCACCAATCGGTAAAGAGCATATAAAAAAACTATTACAGCTGGAATAAATAAAAGAATCTGCATATTATTTAATACATATATTTATAATACCTAATATAAGTAAGCTAACTCCTATCCCTACAATAACGGCACTCACCCCAAATAAATCTGCTAATCCTCCAACAATAATAATAGGAATAAGCGACATGAGTCCGATAAACGAATTGAGAAATCCATAAATCTTGCCTCGTATTTCCTCCGTTGTATGCTCTTGTAAACGGGTATTTGCCGGAACGAAAACGAGAGCATTTGCAAGTCCTAAGATGAATGCAAGAACCACCATAAAATGTATGATTGATATCGTAAACACATGCGGCAAAAAAGTATTCATATCTTTAACTATTTCCCGTTGTGTAACTTTTGATCCGAATGGCAGTAGCAGCATTGCAATTCCTGAAAGCAATATACCTACTGTAATCATTTTTTCTTTTGGATGACTATGAAACACATTTATCAACACAATTGAACCTATGACCATTCCTAACGCTGCAGGTGTAACGAAAATTAAAGGAAATTGCTCGACTGGAATTCCAAGAATTTGGGAAGCATAACCAGGCGCAATTGTCGCCAATATTAAAATTAATATTTGAGAAAGTGACAATAAAAATAAAGAATGGGTAATGGTTTTTGTGTGTCGGATCAAATTAAATGTTTGTTTGAGAGATTTAAATACATTTATTTGTCTAAGCTTTTCTTTTTTTAATTGAGAACTTTTGCTCGAATATGGTTTGATAAAAAACGTAAAAATTACTCCAAAAATTAGCATTCCTGCAAAAAGTAATACATTCTCGACTGGTTTGAGTAATATCAACAGAGGTCCTGACAGTACATACGCAACAAGAACCGAGCCAAATATTGCCAGACTGAAAAGCCCGTTTGCATGAAGTAATAAATCTTTTCTGACAACTAACGGCACCATTGGACTTTCTGCCGGGATAAAAAATTGAAATAGAATTGAAATGAGAAGAGAAATTACGTAAATAATAAATAAATTATTTAAATTAAATGCCAGAATTATCAAAAGCAACGCTCGAATGCTTGTTGTTATAATCAAAACTTTTTTCTTATCCCATCTATCAACATACGCACCAGCAATTGAGCCGAATAATATCGCAGGAATGGTAAAGGTTAACACTATCCCTGAAACAGCTGTATTGGAATGCGATAAGGTATAGACGGTAAATATTAAGAAAAAATTAAAGAGGTTTGTCGCAATTTGAGTGAAAATTTCTCCTATCCACAACAATAAAAACGAACGTTCAGAAAAGACACGAAAAATATGTGCGTTCATGATTATGCTTTTTCAGAGTATGCACCGGTGCGCGTATCAACACGGATCATTTCACCAATGTTGATAAAAAGAGGTACTCTTGTTTTCAATCCGTTCTCTAAAATAGCTTCCTTAAAAACATTTGTCGCGGAATTTCCTTTTGCTCCGGGCGCTGTCTCAGCCACTTTAAATGTCATCTTAGGCGGCAACAAAACGGTCAATGGTTCGCCATCAAGAAAACTTACCGTAAATGATTCGCCTTCTTTAAGATAAATATGTTCAGGTACAATTTTTATAGGAATACTCACCTGTTCAAATGATTCAGGATCCATAAAATAAACTGCATCATCATCCTTGTAAAGATATTGCATGTCTTTTTTTAAAACCTGAATATCATGCATTTTTGCTCCATTGATATAACTTTTATCAACAATTGCACCTGTTTTGAGATTTTTTACTTTCAGTTTGATATTTGCTGAGCCTCTGCCCATCTTTATATGTTCATAGGATAAAACAGTAAAAAACTGTCCATCTTCTTCATAAGCTGTGCCCGCTCGCAAATCTGTTACTCCAATCATATTATTTCCCCTTTCTTTTAACTCTGATCAACCCTGAACACGGAATAATTTCTATTCCCCTCTTTTCTACTTCGTCAAAAAAAAGATTAGCCCCAATTGAATCACTGGACATATGTCCTGCATTAATTATATTCACATGTAATTTTCGAAGCTCTTTTAAAGCGTCTTCCCTAATATGCATGTCAATAACTGTTCCTACTCCCGCCTTTGCTAATTCCAAATACCATTCTTTTGACGGATTTGTTCCACCCGTAAAAAATATTGCTATTCTCCCTGCTTTACTTGCGTGTGAACCAGAAACTACTATAGGCCCTGCCTTCCCCCTTTTTGCTTCCTTGTATTCCGGAATTTCAAGCATTGCATCAACAATTTCCCCAACTGTATCAAACTCCTTGTCTTTCAAAAAATTCTTCATATAATGATCCCCTAAATTATCCCAGACTGTGTGTAAGGTCATAAAAGGTACACCAAGTAATCTTGCGGTATCAATTGTTTGATTATGGTTAATCGGATGAATTCCTCTCTCAACATCCCTCATTCGTTCTCTAAGAAGTGCATCTGCGAGATGGATTGGAATACCCGCTTCGGCACTCACTTCGATTTGTAGATCCATTACTTCATGAAGACTAGCAAAGGCCATTCCTTCCGGATGATGACCAATTAATAAATCTATCTTCTCACCTTTTTCATTTAATCTATCTGCCAAAAGAACTTCAGTTGCATTTGCGTCAATTCCAGCCATTATTTTCTTGACTGGTTTTTTCGGGTCTGTAGTAAAAATCCTAGTATCTGAATAAGGATTAGTTAAAGATTCTTTATCAAAATATTTTTTCTTTTTTTCAGATAGCTCGTCATATCGTTTTTTATTTTTTTGAAGATATTTCTTAACTGACGCCATTCCTCGTGGATCGGCTTTCATGCCCATCTCTAGAGCAAGATCATATATTTCTTGAATAGTCATGCCATCAAGTATATAATAGTGAGGCACTTATTTCAAGGTTTAAGAAGCTATTGACTATATTTATGCATCTAAAACATTTGAAATGTATCGCCGAGGTGGTGGAATGGCAGACACGAAGGTCTCAAAAACCTTTGGAGATTACACTCCGTGGGGGTTCGACTCCCCCTCTCGGCACTCAGTCAACCAATGCCTCAGTTGACACAATCATCCTATGAAATATCTATTCGTGCTAGTTACTATTGGGTATTTATTACTAATCTCCTCGCCCCTAGTATGGGCGCAAACAGTCACACCTGGGGTTATCTCACCTGCCACTGCATCCCAAAGCGCTGAAGAGAGTAAAAAACAGTTACGACAGGTTTTATTGAATATTAACGAAATAGCTAATCCTGAACAAGATAAACAAAAAAACGAAATACTAAAAGAAATTTATCAAAAAAGAGATGCATCACATTTAAATATTGTTAATATCGCTCCATTTTCAATTCAATTCGCAATTAAGGCAGGTGTGCCTACAAACACGATAGTGCTTATTCTATTGTTACCTTTGTTAGCAACAATAGTTGTTGCCTTCCGATATCTCGTAGGATTGTCAGGTATTGGACTTCTGGTTCCAATAGCACTTTCAATTACGTTACTGGCAACTGATGTTACACCTGGTTTTATTATGCTTGCAGCAATTATTGTAGCATCACTCGTTTCTCGATTTTTTCTTAAGCGTTTTCCTATTATGCAGATGCCTAAAGTTGCTTTATCCATGCTCATGGTCTCAATTTTTCTATTACTTGCATTAACAATCAGTTCTATTTATGGAATTATTGATGTCCGCAATCTTTCTATTTTTCCAATCCTTTTATTTATTTTGTTAAGCGACAGAATCGTCACTATCTTTTTAGAAAGAGAATTTATAGAAACCATACAAACAACTATTATTACGCTTTTTCTGGCCATTCTTGGATTTCTTTTGCTTACGTGGGAACAACTCAGAATTATTACTTTAGTTTATCCTGAGTGGATTCTTCTTTTAATTCCTATCAATATTATGATCGGTAGATACTTTGGTCTGAGAATGACTGAATATATTAAATTTCAACCTGTACTGAGACATGGCAATAAGTAAATCAGTTTTGGGCATGAATGCCCGAAATTTTCTCTACATCCGCCCTTTTAATAGACCTTCAGCGAAACACCTCGCTGATGATAAGCTGGAAACGAAAAAAATACTTTTGGAACATAATATTCCAACGCCAACACTGATTGAAACTTTTTACACACGAAAATCTGTTCGGAATTTTGATTGGAATCTTCCTGAAAATGGATTTGTTGTAAAACCTGCACGGGGTTTTGGTGGTAATGGTATTGTAGCTTTCAAAAGTTGGAGAAACGGTATTGGTACAACCGTTAGTGGGCAGGAATATACTATAAAGGACCTTGAATCGCACATATTTGATATTCTTGATGGCGCATTTTCATTACAATATGAACCTGATAAAGCTTTTATTGAAGAAAGAGTAATCCAGAGTTCATTTTTCAAAAAAATAGTGCCAGTTGGTCTGGCTGATATTCGTGTCGTGGCGTTTCGAATGGCACCTGTTATGGCGATGCTGAGGATTCCCACGCAACAATCATTTGGTAAAGCAAATTTGCATTTAGGAGCTCTTGCTGTAGGAATTGACCTTGCAACAGGCATAACAACAAGTGCAACAAGTAAAAGCCGAATGATTTATTTTATTCCGCAAAGCAAAAAGAAAACAGCCGGAATCAAACTTCCTGACTGGGATGAAATTTTGCTTCTAGCATCAAGAACACAGCAAATAATTGGTCTTGGTTTCGCTGGGGTTGATATTGTTATTGATGCAAAAAAAGGCCCTGTTGTTTTGGAAGTAAATTCTCGACCAGGACTTAAAATCCAAAATGCAAATCTCGCGTCATTGCGAACGAGACTTGAAAGAATTGAAGATATGGATATCCCCACACCCCAGCGAGGAGTAACGTTATCCAAAACACTCTTCGCTGAGAAATTTTCCGAAAAAGTCAGTACTTCACCTCAAATACTCCCTGTCATCTATCCTGTATTTATAAAAACTAAAGAAGCTGTTAAAGAAATTAAAGCAAAACTTGATACCGGAGCATACCGTTCATCAATTGACAGCAGTTTGGCTGAAGAACTAGAATTGCCAATTGAGAAAGAAAAAGTGCTTATTAAATCTGCAAGCGGGCAAGGGTATCGACCCACTGCGAAATTATCTTTCCAACTTGCAGGCAAACGAATTACTTCACAAGTAACTCTTGTTAATAGATCACATTTAAAATATCCAATGATTGTAGGGAGAGTTGATTTGAAAGGATTTCTTATCCGTCCGGAAATTGATAATGAATCAGATAATGAATTAATAGACGAAATCGAAAGTAATGAATAATTTATTCGAGTACATCAATTCCAAACTTCTTTAGTTCTTTTGCCAATAAATAAATCGAAAGCCCTGTTCCCCCGTTACAATCACCTTCTATTTTTTTGATAAAGACCCCAGCGAATTCGTGTATCGCATAAGCTCCTGCTTTATCATACGGTTTTTCTTTTCTAACATACGATGTAATTTCTTTGCTCGTCATTTCTCTAAACCAGACTTTTGTCTCAGTCGATCTTGTTACTGTTTTTTTTGTTTCCGCGTCTAAGATGCTAAAACCGGTTACAATCACATGGTGATTACCACTAAAATTTTTTAACATTTTAATAGCATCTGATTCATTTTTTGGTTTTCCAATTACTTCATTTCCAAAAGCAACCATGGTATCTGCCGCAATAATAATTGCCTCCGGAAACTTTACTGCTACTGCTTTAGCTTTTTGTAATGATAATACTTCAACTTGTTCTATGGGTTGTAAATTTGGATCCAATTTCTCCTCAATCTCACTCGGGAATACAGTAAACTGCAACCCAAGTTGCTCTAATAAATGTTTTCTTCGTGGAGATGAGGAAGCAAGTATAATTTTTTTCATAGTATCAAACGAGAATTCTTTTTGTTGATTCCGAAAGATGTACAAGTAAATCTCGTTGAATAGTACCACTTAATTTCCCGGCGTGTTGAATTGAATTTTTATCTGATGCATTATTTGAATAGACAATAACTGTTTGCCCAACTTGTGGTTGTCGAACTTTGCTTACATCAATTGTCGTGATATTCATACTTACTCTGCCGATAATTGGGCATAGTATCCCATCAACAGTTACAAAACCACTATTGGATAATCGTCTATCCATCCCATCATAATATCCATATGGCAAAACTCCAATTACCATATCTTTTTTAGCCGTATAAGTAAAATCATATCCAATTTTTTCCCCCTTTTTAATATGTTTAATTTGCCCAATTTTTGTTAACGCTCTGAGTGCAGGTTTTAAATGTATGTCTTCTAATTCTCCACCAATTCCATATGTTGCAATTCCAACTCGTGCAATATTTCCGAGCATCCCATCATATTTTTTACTCAACAACAAACCCGCTGAATTTGCTATGTGTATCCATTTGGGTTGTATTCCTGCTTGTTGGACAAGCAATTGAGCTTTTTGAAAATTATTCACTTGATCAACTGTTAATGGATCTGCAAATTGATCAGACATCGCAAAATGTGACATCAAACCTTCGATAGAAATATTTTTTAGTGATTTTATATATTCCAGAAATTCAGGCAAATCATCTACTTGTATCCCTTCTCTATGCAATCCAGTATCAATAAAAATATGAATTTTACTACCAGGCTGATATTTGTTTAATGTCATAAGCATTTCTTTATCAAATACAGTAAACGAGAAAGGAAGCTTTTTAACTTTCACATTTTCAGGATCTGTATACCCCATGATATGAATCGGAGTTTTTATATTTATTTTCAAAAGCTCATACGCTTCAAACAGGCTATCTACACAAAAAAATGGAACATCTTCATTATCTAAAACCTTCGCAACAAGCTGCAAACCATGACCATAGGCATTACTTTTTAAAACCGGTGCAACTTTCAGATTTGATATACCTGAAAGGTACTTAAAATTTTGTACTAACGCAGATTGTGAAATTTCTATTGTATTCAGCGTTTGATATTGTTTTTTGGTTAAATTTAATCTCATAGCTTAGCAAAGTAGATTATAGCATGTAAGTTCTAGTATAATTGAGCCATATGCAAATAGTCGTCGACGGTGTACTTACCCGTTATGAACAAATTGGGCATAAACCACAAACGCTTCTTATTCTCCACGGATGGATGCGCTCACTTGACGAATGGCTGCCCGTTGCCAAACAGCTCTCCGAATCGTATCGAGTAATACTTCTCGACTTTCCAGGATTTGGCAAAACAGAAAAACCAAAAACGGATTTTACCATCTATGACTATGCGACTTTTGTTGAACAGTTTCTTGATAAGCTTGAAATCAATAAGGTTACGTTATTGGGGCATTCATTTGGTGGAAGAGTTGGTATTATCATGGCAAGTAAATCGAATAAGATTTCCGATCTGGTACTCGTTGATGCAGCAGGTGTTGAGAAACGAACTACTGCTGCAAAAATTAAAATTTCCATTTTCAAACTCGCCAAAGTCTTCCTTCCTAAAAAATTAGTTACTAAACTTCGGAATAAAATTGGTTCAAGAGATTATAAAAGTGCTGGTGAAATGCGGAAAATATTTCTAAACGTAATTAATGAGGATCTTACCTATTTACTTTCTAAAATTTCTCAACCAACATATATTATCTGGGGAAATAAAGATGAAGAAGTTCCTCAATGGAAGACGAAAAAAATGAAGCAATTAATTCCTCATACGCGTCTTCGTGTAGTATGGGGATCCGGTCATAGTCCTCATTTAGAAAAGCCTTTGGATTTTATGGAAATATTAAATGATTTACTTAATTTAAAATAATATGTTTAAAAAACTTTTTCCTTTTTCATTACAGTTACAAATCTTTCAATTAGATGAATATTCTGTTAATAAATTTTTACAATGGATATTCTCACATTTTTTATCTCGAGAAATTGAAAATAAAAAAGCGCTTGTATGGACACAAAAAGCAAAAACTATTTATTATCTTGCAATGCTAGTCGCAATCCTTTTTATTATCGTGTTAACAATTTATTTAAAACTTGTAGGTTTTATTTTAGGAATCCTCTTTGCCACACAATCCTATCTTTTTTTAATAGTGTCTTATTATTTACTACTACCTATTGAGCAATACAAAAAAAATAAAATCAAAGAAGAAACAAAAAACAAAATTGCATCACTCCCCAAACTAAAAGTCATCGGCGTTACCGGATCATATGGAAAAACCAGCGTAAAAGAATTTCTCTATCACATATTAAAAACCCACTATTCTGTTTTGAAAACTCCTGAAAGTTATAATACTCCTTATGGCATTGCACAAGTAGTAGATTTGGAACTAGATGACACATATGAATATTTTGTTTGCGAAATGGGAGCATATCGTGTTGGAGAAATTAAAGAAATTTGCGATATGGTTCATCCTAATTATGGAATATTAACAGGGATAAATGAACAACATCTTGAAACATTTGGATCACTTGAAAATACTACTAAAGGTAAATTTGAATTGATCGACTCTCTTCCTGACAAGGGTTTTGGCGTATTTAATATCGATAATCCTCATATTAAAAATAACTATCAAAAATATCAAAAAAAGCTTATCCCCTATGGATTTACTGATAAAGAAAATACAATTAAAAATATTCGACATCATGCAGATGGTAGCGAATTTACTCTTGTTCTGGATGGCCGGGAACATAACGCAAAAACGAAACTACTTGGCAAACCAAATTTACAAAATATATTAGCTGCCGCAACAATGAGTTACCAATTAGGGGTAAAACCTAATGCAATAATTTCTGCGATTGCAAATCTTAATCCTGTACCGCATCGGTTAGAAATTAAAAAACTCGAGCATCTTACCATCATAGATGATGCCTATAACAGCAACGTCAATGGTTTTAAGGAATCCATTTCTTTATTAAAAGATTTTAAGCAACCTAAAATTCTAGTGACTCCCGGAATCGTTGATTTGGGCGATCAGACAATTTCAATTCATACAAAGTTGGGAGAACTTCTTGATGAAACAGATTATATTATTCTTGTTGGAAAATCCGAACGGACCCACGGTCTTAAAATCGGAATTAAAGATAAAAATAAAATAATTGAAGTTGAGACTTTAAAATCAGCTTGGAATAAGATACAAGATCTAAAACTTACTCATCCGGTTGTGCTTTTGGAAAATGATCTTCCGGATAATTATTAAGCTTTCCCTTTTGCTCCAGTTAAATTAAAATTTTGCAGTATATTACTTGAAAAAGTTTTAGTATTTTTAGCGTCGTCTTCATATCGTTCAAGTGCCAAAGCAGTTAATTTACTGAGCATATCTTTAAAACTCAATCCACTCGCTTCCCACAAATAATATGCCATACTACCCGGAGGATTATTTATCTCCAGAATCACAACATCTTTTGTCTTCTTATTAACCAAAAAATCAACTCTTGCAACTCCACTTGATTCAAGTACTTCAAAAGCGAGTTTGGCGAGTTTCTGAATTTTTTCTTCCACCTCTTTTGCTAATTCAGCCGGAACTTTTCTTTTTGTTGATGCCATTCCTTTGGAAGGTCCAGTCTTTTTGCCTCCCCCGACGTACTTATCTTCATACGTCAACACTTCACCGCTTGCATACACTTCTTCACAAACAGAAACCATAAGCTCAGATCCTGTATTACCAATCACAGAAATATTAATTTCTATAGAATTTTCAAATGACTCTTCAACAATAAAGCGCCTGTCAAACAAGTTCGCAACTTCAATAGCATTTTCTAATTCTTTCTTATCGTGAGCTTTTGTTGTTCCAATACTAGATCCGCCATTGGATGGTTTTACAAAAAGAGGATATTTCAGATCCTTTTCTATAGATTTTATTACCGCATTTCTATCTTTTTCAAAAGCCCTTCGGTTAAACCACAAATACTTAGTGATAGGTAAATTATTCTGGAGAAAAAGTTGTTTCATTACTACCTTATCCATACTTAATGCTCCTCCCAATACACTTGGGCCAACATAGGGAATATTCATAATATCAAACATCCCTTGAAAGCTTCCGCTCTCCCCTATGCCACCATGAAAGGTAGGTAAGAGCACATCAATTGTTTGATTTTCTGATTTTTTAAAGGGATTCAAAGAAGATTTTGCAACGGGCATTAGACTTTTTTCCGTATCGCTTGGGATTACAGCTTCCTGGGTAGATTTCTCCGGAATGAGACCTAAATTCCGATAGGTTTCAATTTTTAATAATTCTGGCCCTGAAAACCACCTACCGTCTTTTGCGACATAAATTGGAAGCACGTCAAATTTTTCTTTATCAATATTTTCTATTACCTGCAGTCCCGTTATTACAGAAACCTCATGTTCAGGAGATTTACCTCCAAAGATAACACCAATTCTTTTTTTCATAAAGCACTACTATTGTAACATTAACCCGATAAATTTTCTTTATAAATTTTGTTAGTTAGACTATCTTCATACGCTTTAGTTCATTTTCTAATTGTATTGGATCTTTATAAAGAAGTGTTTTTATTCCTAACTCATTTGCAGGAGGCAAGTTGATTTCTTTATCGTCTATAAAAAGCATTTGTTCTGGTCTTAAACCAACTTCTTTTATTGCAATTTCATATATTTTTTTATTTGGTTTTCTTACACCTACGACATGAGAAAATACTCCACCATCAAACCAACTGATAAACCCATATTTCTTATCTGCATACTCAACTCTTTCTTTAAAATTGTCAGAGAGAAAATAAACTTTATTTTTACTTCTTACCTTTTGTACAATTTGTTTTGTTTCCTGAATTACTTGATATACTTCAAACAGCTTTTGCTCAAGCTCATTTACATCATCATCGATTTGTAGATTTTCTTTAAGAGAGGCATAGAATTCGTCCCGAGAAATTTTTCCTTCGTAATAAGCATTTAATAAAGCACTTGATTTTAGAGACTCATAAATAGCTTTTTGATCTCTCCCATGCTTTTCCGCTACGTATTTAGTAAATTGAGTCATCCCGCGTGTAAACACTACTCCACCCAAATCAAATAATACTGCTTTAATCATATATTAAGCGGATGCTGATGGTAATTTCTTTTCTACATTCATAAACTTAATTCTATTTCCTTGAAATAATAGATCAATTTCTCCTGTCGGTCCATTTCGATGTTTGGCAATCAGTAATTTTGTCGGAATATGTGTCGATGCAGTTTCACTATCTGGCCGGTAAAGAAACATAACGACATCCGCATCCTGTTCGATAGTTCCCGACTCACGAAGGTCTGCAAGTTGTGGTTTTTTTTCACCTCGATGCTCAACTGCACGTGATAACTGTGATGCGGATAAAACCGGGATTCCAAGTTCACGAGCTAAATTTTTCAATGCTTGGGAAATCATCGCAACTTCCTGGACGCGGCTATCATATCTTTTTCCCGGAACAATCAATTGTAAGTAATCAATTATTAATAGCGAAAGATTGTGTTCCATTTGCAGTCTTCGAGCTTTACTGCGCATTTCAACAAGTGACAAACCAGGTGTATCATCGATAAAAATCGGCGCATCGGCCAATTGTCCCATCGCATCCGAAAGTTTGCCAAAATCTTCTTCTGATAATTTTCCAGTTTTTAATCTCCACGCATCAACGTCCGCTTGTCCCACCAATAAGCGATCTACCAACTCTTCCTTACTCATTTCAAGAGAAAAAATACCAATTGGTCTTTTATCATGCACACCGATATGTTGCGCTATATTAAGCATGAATGCGGTTTTACCTTGTCCCGGACGTGCAGCCAAAATAATCAAATTATTCTTCTGCATGCCCGAAAGCATATGATCCAAATCGAAAAATCCCGTTCGCACACCCCGCAGACCAATGCCTTCTTTTTGCAGTTCGTCTATTCTGTCAAAACTTTCGGTTAACGTATCTTTCAAAGGAACAAAACCTCGAGTCAAATGTCCTTGCGAAATTGAGAAAATTGATTCTTCTGCTTTATCCAACATTTCTTTGACTTCACTATCGGGTGTATAACCTATTTCCGCGATTTCGGTCCCAGCAGTTATTAACCTACGTTTTGTACTGTCTTCTTTTACCATTTGTGCATATGTTCCGACATTAGCTGCTGTGGGGACTTGTTCTACTAAATCAGTTAAATAGGAAGTATCAAATTTTTTAATTAATTTATTTTTCTTTAATCTCTCGGTAAGCGTCAAAAGATCAATCGGCTTTCGTTCTTCATATAACACCAACATTTCTCCATAAATAATTCCATTGATATCACTATAGAAATCTAGAGATTTAAGAATTTCAGAAACCGGAACGATTGCATTTTTATCGATAAGAATCGCGCCTAAAACGCTTTGTTCCGCAGTATCATTGTGTGGAAGAATCTTAATCGACATAATAAGATGAAGCTTTCAGCTTAACTGAGCAGAATTGTTTCCATCTCGGCTGGAAGTTTACCAAGGCTTGCAGAATATTTGT
>CAZILC010000026.1:0-17866 GCA_964540055.1 uncultured Gammaproteobacteria bacterium
TAAGTCCCTAAAAAATCCTTACACATCCATACTAAGATAAAAACAATATGCCACAATATGGTACGTGGATTGCTTTTAGTGGTTGGGGTGAAATTGTATTGCTAGTAATTCTTTTAACAATTACTGTATTATTACTTATTTTGGGAAACAAATTGAAACACCCTATCACATTTGCGTTTCCGGGAAGAGTAATGTTCGTTTTGCTTTTGCTCATCTGGATACTCTCAAATGTGATGTTTTTAAACAACACGGCGGTTTATATCATACAGTTGATCCAAAAAAGTATGGTAGGAATCCCTCCATTCAATCCCGTGAGCTATGTTACGTATCCATCGATACTAATCACCTTTATAGTTATATTTATTTTGAATAGGAAATCAGGTTTACTGATTGCTCTCTATAGCGCTTTTATTTGCGCAATTGCAGCTACGATGATTTTTGAACTACCTTTTGATTTAATAATCATTTCTACTACATATCCACCAATTCCACCAAGCCCACTTTTGTTTAGAGGATTATTTTTTTTGCCATTATTTCTTATCGAAATTACCACATTAGCACTCCTCACGTTTTCTCCACTAATGAAAATTACTAAATATACCTTTTATTCATTAGCGGGAATGTTTTCCATTTTTACACTGTGGAGTATGTGGGGATTTGCCTATCCATCTACGGCAATAGTATTAGGTTTTAATATTATTTCAAAAATATTAGCTTTTATAACAGCAATTACCCTTTTTTATCCTCAAAAATCTAAAAGCGTAAGACTGGTTAAAGAGTAAGAAGATCCAAGGCTGCTGCTGCAGACCAGGCTTGTTGTTTACAGCTTTGTTGTCCTGAGGAGTTTTGAAAGAGGTGATATTGTCCTTCTACTGTTTTTATATACAGTTCAATTGGACTGCCAAAAAATTCGATTGGTTTTAATGTCGCGAATTTAAGTGCTTGCGCTTCTTTTTCAAAGCACCATTGGATAAGTCCTTCGTGAGCCATGCCGTTTAATTTCGGCCAAAAACTTCCATTATGGTAAGAATCAATACCTGGATTATAAGTCAATGCCTTAGTACTCATAGTGCGAATGCCCGCGTCAGGTTCAAATAAATCCGGCAAAAAAGATCGTTTTACAAGATCGGGGATTAACTCGTCTTCAAGAATGACTTCATTTTTTCCGTTTTTATGATACGTTGCCCATAGGAGAAGTAATGAGTTACCAGTCACTGTTTTAATTTGCTGTTTATACCCATTTAAAGCTTGTACTGGGAACATAAAATTCTCGTTTTCGAATAAAAATAATTCGTTAAAACGTTTTTTCATTTGCGAAGCTTGAGTTCTCAATTTCTGTGCAAAGTTTTTTGTCTTCGCATAGTGCTGTTTGGAATCTCGATAAAAATCCGCCCACAATTGCAAAGCGAGCCATGCATATCCCTGAACTTCTACTTGGGCGATCGGATATTCAGGAAAAGTACCATCTGCTTGAGTTAATGATTCAATTGAATCGGTCCAGGATTGTACAACCAAACCGCCATGAATACGAGTTTTTGGTAATTCATATTCCAAAAGAAAATCTTTATCCCGATCACCATAGGTAATAATCCAGTTTAGTCCTTCCTCAATTGCAGGAAGCACTTTTAGAAGAAAGGCATCATCACCTGTTACTTTCCAGTATTTGTGCAGTGCAATGAGTCCTAACGGCGTTGAATCAATCGAGTCATAAATTCGCATTATTTTATCAGGATAGAGAAACCACGGACGATCAGATCTGTTGACGAGATGCTCATATTTTTCTTTCCGGTACTCATGGATAAATTTCCCTGGCTCTTCGCCGCTTTCAATGTTTGTCGTTCTTCCTTGAAGTGAGACCAGTGTTTCCAATGCTCGTTTACACATTTTTTCTAAAGGTGCGACATCAAAATTTTTTTGCGCTTGAGGATTTTCAATTATTTTAAGGAGTTTAAGAATCGTTATGAAACTATCCCGTCCAAATATGCAGCCGTATATTTCTTCTTTCCCGGATGCATTAATGCCATCATCGGTTGCAAGTTCAAGAATTGTTTGATAGATAGTGTTTCGTAGTGTTGCGTGATCCATGAGCAGAGAGATACAACTTGTTTTACCTTTCTATCATGCAGAAATAACTATGTCAAGCTGAGCGGAAGTTATGGCTCTTCTTTCGTGATTGAAGATTGCTTAAAAAAAGTATGTGAAATACTTTTATCAGTTCTTGATTTGTGTTCCTGCAATATTGCTTTATAAATTGTTTCATATTCATCAGTCATTCTGCTGACACTAAATCTCGTTAGTGTATAGTTTCGGCAATAATATCGATTTATTTTTGTAATCTTATTTAGTGCATGTATAGCTTCATCTGAATTTTGAACAACGAATCCTGTTTTACCATTGATAATTATTTCCGGTATTGAGCCCATGTCAAAAGCTATAACAGGGCATCCGCAAGCCATTGCTTCAATCAGTGTTAAGCCAAAAGGTTCTGGGAAATTGATAGTGTGGAGTAAACAAATTGCCTTACTCATTAATAAATTTCTTTTTTGCTCATCTACTTCACCAATCCATCTAATTTTATCTGTCAATCTTGGTTTAATTTTTTGTTGAAAATATGCTACGTCTTCAGGTAAGCTTTTATCTAATTTTGCTGCGATTAAAAGCGGCAAGTTAGTTTTTTCGGCGATATCAATTGCATGATGCATACCTTTTTCTTCAACACCTTTTTCAACATGAATCCGCCCGACAAAGAGTAAATACCCCTCATCGGTTTCACTATATGGATATGATTGCATAGGCAGTCCATGATACACGTTACCTATATAATTGAGATCTGGAGCAATTTCCGATTGTTTATGGGAAATAGAAATGACATAGGGTTTATTATGAATTTCGAAAGCTTGTTTATCTTCTTTTGTAATCGGTCCGTGCAAGGTGATAACAACCGGAACCTGAGCATTATTTGCAAGTGGCAAACTAATATAATACGTATGATCATGAATAATATCAAATTGATTTTGCATTTGATAGGCAAGTCGTACATTTCGTAAAGACCAAATATTATTTCCATAAATATTTTCACCAGTGGTTTTCCTCAAAGCTTTGGGAAATACTGATACTAATTCAGCAGATGTTTGTGAATCGCCGCTGGCAAAAAGAGTTACCACATGTCCTCGTTTTACTAATTCCTCAGTTAAGGCGTAAATAACTCTTTCAGTTCCTCCATATTTTTTGGGAGGAAGCGATTCGATAATTGGTGCAATTTGTGCGATTCTCATAAATACGATACATCGATCAGTTTACTAATGTATAATAATAAGCTTGGGTGAAATAAGTAAGTATTCAGGAAGAATCGAGATTTTAAAGTTATTTATTTTTAAATCTCATTGCAGACCATGTTTCATTTAGTGAAATAAGTGAAACACCGTCCAGACCATTTTGTTTTGTAGTTTCATGCAGAATATCTCTATTCAAATCGGTTCGCAATGCTTTTCCTTTTGGATAAGCAATCCATAACAGTCCGTTCGTTTCGAGAGATTCTTTCAGTTTCTCTACTTCTTGAAGAAGTGCTCCTTTCTTTTCATAAAAAGCCACGATGAAGTTATAGGTATTTTTGAGAACATAGTCAGCGTTGTTTGCAGTTAATTCGTTTTGTAAGTCAGGTGGTACATGCAGCAGTAAAAGAGAGTACTCAGGTTTTAAAAACATTTTTTCAAAGAGAGTTTTTGCCATACTAATCAGTGGTATTTGTAAGTGTTGCTTTTACAACTTCAGCTAGTGCCTTAATAAAAAGTGGGGACGTATTAAGAGATTCTGTACGAGCAAATGCAATACCATATTTTTCAGCTTGAGCGCGTGCACCAATGTTTACATCATAGAGTATTTCCAAATGATCTGCGAGAAATTGTACCGGGGCAATAAGAACCTGTTTCATACCTTTTTTTTGTAACTCAGGCATTATATCTTCAAAATCCGGTTTAAGCCATTCTTCCGGTGTATGTCCTGCACTTTGATAACAAAACATCCATTGCTTTTTTTTAATTCCGGCAAGTTTGGCAATCTCAGCAGCAGTTTCTTTAAGATCAGTAATATAATCGGGTTCTTTATCAATTACCCTTTTTGGCATACTATGTGCAGAGAAAAGAACCGGCACATGATTTCTTATTGCTTCCGGAAATGTATCAAGAGCCTGCTCGACTTTTTCTGCCATTGCTTGAAGGAAAAATGGCTGTAAGTGCCAATCAGTTGCAGTACGGCATAATAGTGGTTTTCTTGTAAGTTTCGCAACAGCAGCATCTAATTCGCGATGGTAGCCGCTCATAATAATTGGTGAATATTGTGGTGACATAATAATTCCGATAATTGCATCAGCGTCTTCTGCTTTTTCCTTTATTACTTCTTCAATAAATGGGTGAGAGTAGCGCATACCTGCTGCAACCGTGTACGTAGTATCAGTCTTTTGCAAGTTTAGTAGTTCTTCTAATGCGAAAGCTTGCTGTTGAGTGATTTGAATTAAAGGTGATCCACCAATTAGTTCATATCTGCGTTTAAATTCATTAACATTTTCTTTATCCGGTACGCGACCTCCATACACTTTTGTTAAATATTCTGGAACGTCAAAAAGAGTTTTAGGTGATCCATAGGTCATTAAGATAACAAAAACTTTCATGCTATTTATTTTTTAGCCATTGTGCAACTTGTGGGGCAAAATAAGTGATAATGATATCAGCACCCGCGCGTTTTATTCCAGTTAACACTTCCATAACAATACGTTTTTCATCAATCCAACCATTTTGAGCGGCAGCTTTTATCATAGAATATTCTCCGCTCACATTATATGCAGCAAGGGGTACATTAAACGTCTGTTTTACGCGATAAATGACATCAAGATACGGCATTGCTGGTTTTACCATAATAATATCAGCACCTTCTTGTATATCTAACTCTGTTTCATGAATTGCTTCCAAAACATTTCTCGGGTCCATTTGGTAGGTTTTACGATCTCCAAATTGTGGTGCAGACTGCGCAGCTTCTCTGAAAGGTCCATAAAATCCTGAAGCATATTTTGCAGAATATGCCATTATCGGAGTATCTGTGAATCCATTTGTATCAAGAGTTTTTCTCATATCGCCAATTCTGCCATCCATCATATCAGAAGGCGCAACCATATCCGCACCTGCTTGAACATGGGAAAGTGCCATGGCAGAAAGAAGTTTGAGAGTTGGATCATTTTGCACAAATTTATTTTGAATCACACCGCAGTGTCCATGATCAGTATATTCACACAGACAAACATCAGTGATGATAAGAAGATCCGGTACTGTTTTTTTTATTTGTTTTATCGCCTTTTGAATAACACCAGTTTTTGCATACGCCTGTGTCCCAACCGCATCTTTTTTCTTTGGAATTCCAAAAAGTAATACTGCTGGGATACCTAGGGTAAAAGCTCTTTGTGCTTCTTGTGAAACAGTATCGATTGTCCATTGTTTCATTCCTGGCATTGCAGAAATAGCTTGCGGTTTGGAAATTTCTTCTGAGATAAAGAGAGGATAAATAAATGATGCAACGGAAATTTTTGTTTCGGCTACCAAGTTTCTTAAAGCTTCTTTATTTCTTAAACGGCGAAGTCTTGTAATCGGAAAGCCGGACATAACAGTAATAGTAGCGTTTTATACTCTGCATTGCAACAATAGAATTAATTATGTATCATAGGGGACATTATATGGATAAGCTGGTAATCGGAACAAGAGGTAGTAAACTGTCACTCACTCAAACTGAGATAGTACAAAAAAAACTTCAAATAATTTTTCCAAAAAAGAAAATTGAAATAAAAATAATTAAAACCACAGGAGACGTGAATATGAATCCAATTCCACTCGATACTATTGGCAAAGGATGGTTTACAAAAGAATTGGATAAAGCTCTTTTGGATGAAAAAATAGATATGGCTGTGCATAGTCTAAAAGATATACCTGAAGTTCTTCAGGATGGTTTGAGTATTGCAGCAATTCCTGAAAGGGAAGATGCTCGCGAGGCGTTGGTTTCAAAAAATAATGTACCATTTGAAAAACTCAAAAAAAATGCAGTTGTAGGAACAGACAGCGCTCGTCGCAAGTCACAAATATTACATAAACGTCCCGATCTCATTGTAAAAAGTATTAGAGGAAATATACATACGCGTTTAAAAAAATTGGATTCAGGAGAATATGATGGTATTTTGGTAGCAGTAGCCGGTCTAAAGCGTCTTGGACTACAAAGCAGAATTTCACAATATTTTTCAGAAACGGATATTGTTCCTTCTCCTGGGCAAGGTGCATTGGCAATTACTGTTAAAAAAAATAATACGAGACTTATTAAAGAGTTAGAAAAATTAAATAACTCTGAAATAGTGACCTCAGTATACGCCGAAAGAGCATTTTCCAAAGCTCTTGGTGGAGGCTGTAAAATGCCAGTTGGGTCATTCGCTACAGTGAAGCAGAACAAGATTGTTTTGCATGGATTTGTTGGATCCCTCGATGGATCAGAAATATATAAAGATACCTTACACGGAAGTATAACATTGCCGGAAATTGTTGGGACAAAAATGGCTAATAAATTCCTTAAAAAAAGATATGCATGGTTTGTTATGCCTCAAGTTGTGGTTATAACACGATCACAAAAAGCAAGCGTTCAGATGCAAAAAGATATCGAAGCTTTAGGTCTACAATCGCATGTTTATTCAAGCATTTCAATCACAAAAAATACACTTTCTCCAAAATCTAAGAAGATATTTACTGATATTGCAACTTTTGATTGGTTACTTTTTACCAGTCAAAATGGTATTCAATTTTTTGTCCAAACTCTCAAAGAATTAGCAATTCCTCTGACCATGGTAAAAAATTGCAAAATTGCAACTGTCGGAACGAAAACCGCAGAAGCGGTTAAGAAATTTGGCTTGCAAGTAGATTTTGTCCCTTCAAACTACAGCACTGATAATTTGGCAGATGAACTGGAAGATATTAAAAATAAAAAAATATTAATGGCACGTGCCAATATCGCGACGCCAGGATTAGTTAAAAAGCTACGAGATAAAGGTGCCCAGGTAATAGATATTCCTATCTACAAAACTACTCTTAATAAAAATCATAATCCAGAGTTCGAAAATCTTCTGACAAATCAACAAATTTATTGTATAACATTTACCAGTCCCTCAACAGTTAAAGGATTTATGAGAAACGTCAAAAATGCAAAATTACATAATGCTGTCTTGTCTATTCCAGCATTATCTATTGGTCCGGTAACAACCAAAGAATTACAAAGAAGTGGATTTGAGAATATTATTACAGCTGAGGAATATACAATTAGCGGTATGATCGCAAAACTTAAAGAAAGTATACTATAATATTAAAATGACATTTCATTCCTATATTTTTTTCTCAGTACAATCTTCATTTCATTCACTACCCTCGACTAAAAAACAGAGGTATAAAAAAAATTTTCTTAACGAATTGCAGAAAAAAAATTCCGTTAACACATATTCTTATACGACATTGGGATTAAAAAGGAAATCTACGTTTTTACTATGGTTTCAGGCAGATTCTGTTGAGTCTATACAAGATTATCTTAATGAATTATTGCATACAGAAATGGGTTTGTTTTTAAAAATAACCTATACTTTGTTTGGTATGATTCGACCTTCTCAATATTCTTCGACAAACCACTCAGACACGAGACGTAAAGGAGGAACTTACTTAATAATTTATCCTTTTACTAAAACAAAAGAATGGTACAGTCTCTCTTTTGAACAACGTAAAGAATTGATGAAAGGTCATATTGCAATTGGGAGAAATTATCCTCAAATAACGCAGTTGTTACTTTATTCCTATGGTGTTGATGATCAGGAGTTTATCGTTTCGTATGAAACTGATGATCTTTTGGATTTTCAATCATTAGTTATTGATCTACGAGCCGATAAAGTAAGAGCATATACATTAAACGATACACCAATTTTCACCTGTCTTTATAAAACTCCAGAGGAGTTAATTGCATTTTTATGAATACTACCTTTTTAGATACTTGTTTCTCAAAAAAAACTGCATATACACCTGTGTGGCTGATGCGGCAAGCCGGAAGATATCTGCCGGAATATAAAAAATTAAAAGCAAATCGAAATATTCTCGATATTATTAAAATTCCAGAATTGGCTGCACAAATTTGCATGCAACCGGTGGATATTCTCCATGTTGATGCAGCTGTTTTATATGCCGATATTATGATTCCACTTCTGGGAATTGATGTTGATTTAGAAATTATTGAAAGTATTGGACCTGTTATTACCAAACCTTTAGAAAATATTGAAGATGTTAAAAAGCTTCGGGATTTAGATCCCGAGAATGATATTCCTTATCTTGATAAGACAATTAGAATTTTAAGAAATGATTTATCTGTCCCATTGATCGGTTTTTCTGCCGCACCTTTTACCCTTGCCAGCTATTTAATAGAAGGTAAACCATCACGAGATTTTATTAAAACAAAGACGTTTATGTATTCACAACCTGAAGCTTGGGAACTGCTTATGAATAAATTAAGTAGTCTGATTATTTTATATCTTACAACACAAATAAAATCAGGTATTCAAGCCATCCAAATTTTTGATAGTTGGGTAGGTTTCTTAAGTGAAGAAGATTATATACATTTTGTTTTACCGTATAGCAAAAAAATATTTAAAGCACTACAAGAGCATAATATACCACTTATTCATTTTGGTACAAACACAGCCGGAATGCTTAAAGCTTTTTCATCTGTTGGGTGTGATGTTGTGAGCATTGACTGGCGTATGCCACTTGCAAAAGCGTGGAAAGTGATAGGGTATCAAAAAGCAATTCAAGGTAATCTTGATCCAGCAATTTTGTTTGCAGATTTTCCAATTATTAAAAAACGTGTAGATTCTCTCTTTGGATCCTTACCCAAAAAAGAAGGCTATATATTCAATTTAGGACACGGTGTTCTTCCTTTAACGCCAGTTAAAAATATCCAAAAATTAGTTGAATATGTGCATACAATGTAAATAAAAGAAAAAAATTGTTATACTTTTTACATGAAGAAAATCATCTTTTACAGCATGCCTGCCCAAGGGCATACTATTCCCACTATTCCTCTTGCGAAAGAACTAGTAAAACGAGGAAATAAAGTTTTCTATTATTCAATAGAAGAGTTTAAAACCAAAATCGAGGAAGCGGGATTAATTTATAAAAGCTATGATAGGAGTGATTATTTTGATCCCATTCTTTCAAAAGACGTGAGTTTTTTTGCTAAAAAAGTAATGGAAACTACCAGTAGACAATCTCCGATTTTAACAAAAAAAGCAGAACTAGAGAATGCAGATTGTATAGTTCACGACACATTGGCATTTTGGGGAAAAGTGGTTGGAAAATCTTTACAAATTCCAACTGTTTCAGTATTTACCTCGCTTGCCTATAACAACACAATAGCTAGAAGATATCCAATGATTTACTTGCCTGAAATTATGAAAGCCTTGTTAGGTGGTAGCAATACATTAAAAGCATATACGGAATATCGGAAAATCTGTTGGAAGTACAAAATACCGGCTGATCTTTCAGCATCATATATTTTAACGAGGGAGAAATTAAATTTAGTTCTTACTTCATCGTATTTTCAGCCTTGCGCAGATAGTTTCAATAATTCCTTTAGATTTGTCGGTCCCCCTATTTATCAGAGAGAGCAAGATAAATTATTATTACAAAAACTAGATAAAAAGAAGAAAATTATATATGTATCGATGGGAACAATTTTTAACGATAATCTATCTTTTTTTCAACAATGTATTGATCTCTTTGAAAACACAGATTATCAAATTATTATGTCACTTGGACATCGGCTCTCTGAAAAACATTTAGCTAAAATACCTCCAAATATAATCGTCAGAAATTATGTCCCGCAATTAGAAATATTGCAAAACGTAGATCTTTTTATTACTCATGCCGGACTAAATAGTATCAATGAAAGTTTGTTTTACGGTGTTCCAATGATACTAATTCCTCAAATGTATGAACAAGCATTTAACGCTTTTCGAGTACAAGAGTTAGGCGCTGGAATTTTTCTTAAACATAATCATATAACGTCTGAAAAAATTTTAAAAAGTATTGATAAAATTTTTAGTACTCCAAGTTATTATAAAAATGCACAGAAAATTAAAAAAACCTTAGAGCAAGCA
The DNA here is from genome assembly GCA_964540055.1 of uncultured Gammaproteobacteria bacterium. GTDB lineage: Bacteria > Patescibacteriota > Microgenomatia > Levybacterales > UBA12049 > JACDET01. The sequence goes on from CAZILC010000026.1 coordinate 10,211, forward strand.
GGGGGGTACAATAAAGCGGCTGATGAAATTTTGGCATATATAAATAAATAATATGTATATCGTTGTGAGAAAATCCCAAAAATTTGCTAAAAAGATATTTAATGAAAAAAAATCGTTTAATGAAATAGTACCTACGGATCTCAGAATTTCTATAGATGTCGCAGAAGTAACAAATCATCATGAAAAAACTACCGCTGGCTACAATAGAATTTATTATGTAAAAGATGGAGAAATGCAAATTGTTTTTAATAATCAACATTTTAATCTTTCAACAGGGGACGCATGTTTTATTGAAAAAGGTATGACTTTTGAACTAAATGGAACATTTGGTGTTATAATTGTCAGTCATCCGCCGTTATATATTTAGATCGAATAGCTAATCTATTTGTTATAATACACACAAGTGAGCAGGAAAAGAATTTCATACTTCATTACGTTACTCATTATTTTTGTAATTTATTTTATTACTGCGAAATTTGGGTTAAGTCTTCAGGCAGTAAGCCGCTTCGCAACACTTGTATGGATACCCGCTGGATTTTCTCTTGCAATATTACTTCTATTTGAATATAGATATTGGCCTGCAATATTTTTAGGAGCAGTATTGGTAAATTATTTAACTGGAGCTCCATTCTTCGTAGCTGTGTTGATTGGAATTGGTAATGCTCTTGAAGCACTTGTAGGAATAATTCTTTTGAGAAAAATGTTTGGTTTTATTAATGCAATGAGCAGACTGAAAGACGTTCTTGCTCTTGTATTGGTGGCAGCACCTCTTTCAGCAGCGATAAGTGCAACATTTGGAGTAACAAGTTTGTATATTGGCGGCTTAATTCCATTATCACACTATATTTTAACTTGGGTAACATGGTGGGTCGGGGATGTGATAAGTATTTTTATTATAACCCCCTTTTTATTATTGTGGTCAATTGGTATTTCATCAGACAGAAAAGCTTCAAGAACTCTTGAATATATTTTATTACTTTTAATAGTAATTTCCGTTGGTTTATTTATTTTTAACGGTACTATTAAATTCCCAATCAATAACCCTTCCATAATTTATTTAGTTTATCCTCCAATTATTTGGGCTGCTTTGCGATTTGGACAACGTGAAGTTTCTGCAATATTATTGATTTTTTCAGGACTGGCAATTTGGGATACTATGCTCGGTTATGGACCTTTTGTTACTAAAAATGTAAGTTTGAGCCTATTATATCTGCAAATATTTATGATTATTACTTCTGTGACTTCTATGATTTTGGCTGTTGTCGTTGCTGAGAGACGCCGGCTGGAAGAGAGAAAAGATGATTTTATATCCATGGCCAGTCATGAGCTTCGCAATCCGGTAACAAGTATCAAGTTGTATTCTCAAATAGTAAAAACCAAACTAAACGAGAAAAAAGTAACTGCAGCTAATAACTATATGAAAAAGCTTGATGATCAATTGTATAAAATAACGGCGTTAGTAATGGATCTTCTGGATATTTCTCGCATGCAATCAGGTAAAATACAGATTGAAAAAAAATTGTTTGATATAAATAAATTGATTGCTGAAGCTGTTGATTCATTACAACGAACCACTAAAAAACATAAGATTTTAGTTAAAGGAAAAATTCGAAAAGAAATATTTGGAGATAGGGAAAGAATATATCAAGTTTTAGTAAATCTAATAAATAATGCCATCAAATATTCACCCGAAGGAGGCAAAATAATAATACATTGTAAAAACATACCTGATTACATTCAAATCAGTGTTGAGGATTCAGGAATAGGGATTGATAAAAATCACTTGCAAAGAATATTTGAAAAACTTTACCGAGTTCCTAATAATCAAATGAATGGTGTGCCTGGTTTGGGAATAGGGTTATATGTAAGTTCAGAAATTATTACCATGCATAATGGTAAAATATGGGCTGATAATAAAAGAAAGAAAGGTTCAATATTTCATTTCATTTTGCCTATTAAATAAGAATGTATACTATTTGATTTTATCATTGCTTTATTATTTTTATTGTGTAATTATTTTATTATGACTGATAAAGAAGTTGGGAAAGACAATAAATGGAAACAACAAGTTAAAGTAAAAAACGTTGGTAGTGGGATATACGGATTTGGATTAATAGGTGCTGCAGTTTATTATCTACAACATGCCACTTCATTTTTTGTGGGTATCATTGGTATATTTAAAGCAATATTTTGGCCAGCAGTATTAATTTACTATCTATTTGATAAATTACATTTATAAATCTCACAAATTCTCACAACATTTTAATAAATCCTCTGCTATACTTTTTAGACGAAAGGAGGTGACTTATGGGTAAATATATTGTTATAGCAATAGTAGTTATCGTACTTATAGGTGGAGGCATTTATCTTATGAAAGGTAAATCAAATATGCAACCATCTGCACCTAGTGGACAAACAACACAGCAAAACGCACAACCAACTGAAATGAATGCACAATCGAACACTACTTCGAGTAATGCAACAACCAGTGGTAATACAGAAGGCGCAAATAATGTTAGCTACACAGCAAATGGTTTTGAACCAAATTCAATTACTATTAAAGCTGGCCAAACGGTAACGTGGACTAATAAAGATAGTGATGATGTATGGGTAGCTTCCAATCCTCATCCGACACATACGGATTATCCGGGATTTGACGAACTAAAAAGTATGGGAAATGGACAAACATATTCCTTTACATTTACCAAAGTCGGGAATTGGGGATACCATAATCATTTGAATCCAAGCCAACATGGGACTGTTGTTGTTACACAATAATAATTCTTGATTGGAAGTTAGATGTCTAAGATATCTAACTTTGAGTTAAGTAATGATAAAGTATATTCTTTTGTTCCTGTTTGTCATGTATTCTTTTGTACTATCCACTGGGATGGTATCTGCTCACGGAGGTGTTGAAAAAAGTGCAGGAAATATTTTGGTCACCTTATTTCAAAGTCCACTTTCACCACTAATGGGGGAGAATGTTACTTTTTCTTTCATTCTTACGGATCCAGCAAAAAAACATGTATTGAAAAGTAAGAAAGTACATGTAGTTATTACAAAAACATTTACAGGAGACGCAAGCCGTGATCAAGTTGTTTTTTCTAAAGATGTGAGAAGTGATGTAAACGGTACGATTACATTCACCTATTCGTTCCCAACAACTAATTATTATGATATAGATTTAGCGTTCGGCAGACCAAATGACGAGGAAAGTACTACCGGATTTCTCGTACAACCGCGTGCGAATTTACAAAATAATATAGAGTTTTTAGAAATAATCGTTGTTGTTTCTATCCTCATCAATTTTTTACTTTTACTTTACTGGCTACGCAATAAACTACGAGCAATTCGAACTTGATATTATTTTCGCCTCCTGAGATACTCATTATAATGTCACAAAAAACTATTGCATTTTTTCTTTTGCGTGCTGCAGTTGCCAGCGTTTTTGTTTACGCTGCTATCGCATCGTTTATTACTCCTGATAATTGGATTGGCTATTTCCCATTATTTCTTAAGCATCTTATTCCTCAAGCAATTTTGCTTAACGGTTTTTCTCTTTATGAATTAGTACTTGCCGCTTGGCTTTTGTTAGGAAAATTTACTTTTTTTGCCGCACTACTATCTGTAGTTACCTTATGTGGCGTTATTATTTCAAATAGTAACGAACTTGATATTTTATTTCGAGACTTCGCAATTATCCTTTCTGCTGCTTCACTTGCAGTTTTCAGCTACAAAAAATAATTTATAAAACAACTTTCGGATACATGTAAGCGCTCAGAAGGGAAATGACAAATGTTGCAATTGCTAGAAAGAGTATGTCAAAAGGCAACCCAACAAAAGAATTTGTTAGTAAAATTGTCCTGAGTCCATCAACCATGTAGGTTAGAGGATTTATTGTTGCAACAAATTGGAGCCAGGATGGCATTATGGCGATCGGGTAAATTGCATTTGATGCAAAGAAAAGTGGTAAGGTAATAAGCTGTCCAATTCCCATAAAACGCTCACGAGTTTTGACAATTGCTGCGATAATCATTGATAGTCCAGTAAAAAAGCCAGCTCCTAAGATAACGATAACAACTGATACTAAAAATGAAGTGATTGAAAAGTTGAGTTGTATTCGTAAGATAAGTGCAATTAAAAAAATAACAATTATTTGACTTATTCCCCGAATACCAGCGGAAGCAATTTTACCCCATACCAAGGCAATCCGTGGTGTAGGGGTCACAAGGAATTTTTGTAGAACTCCTGAATCACGTTCCCAAAGTGTTGATAATCCATAAAATATTGCAATAAAAACAACGGATTGTGTTAATATGCCTGGTGTAATAAATTGTAAATAGGTAAGTCCATGCGTTGGAATAGCTCTTACTTTACTTAATGCCTCTCCAAAAATGCCAAGCCATAGTATGGGTTGAAAGGTACGTGAAACAAGTTCAGTTGGGTCATGGAGCAGTTTTCGAGTCTCCATTTCTGCCATATAATATGATTTTGTAACTATTTGTTTTAAGTAATACATTTTTTTAATATTATTAGCCCAATCGTCCCGCAGTTTGGCGCATACGTTTTATATCCCGTAAATTTCCTGTTTCTTGCAGTGCTGTGCCGGTAAAATAAATAAATGCGTCTTCAAGTGTTGCGTTTTGTTTCTTAGTACTCTTTTTTAATTCGTCAATAGTACCAATTGCAGCAAGTTTCCCTTTTTGCATAATCGCAACCCGATCAGAAACTTCTTCTGCTTCTTCCATATAATGCGTTGAAAAAAATATAGTCATACCGGTTTGTTCGCGAAGCTTGAGTAAATGTTTCCAAACATTTCTTCTCGCAACCGGATCTAGACCCTGCGTTGGTTCGTCCAAAAATAATACATGAGGATGGTGCATTATGGCTTGACCAATTTCCAATTTGCGAATCATGCCACCTGAGAATGTTTTTACAAGAGAATTTTTTACTTGTTTGAGTTCGAGAAAAGTAAGAACTTCTTCTATTCTTTTTTTTCTAATATCTTTTGGAATATCATATAATTTGGCAAGTAATTCAAGATTTTCATAAGCAGATAGTGAGCCATCAACTGAAATCATTTGCGGAACATATCCAATCGCACGGCGTACGTTATCAGCATCATGGATAAGATTATGCTCATCAATAAAAACTTCACCTTCTGTTGGAAGAATCAGTGTGATAAGCATTTTTATTGTCGTTGATTTGCCGGCTCCATTTGGTCCGACAAATGCAAAAACTTCGCCTTTGTTTACCTCAAATGAAATGCCATTAACTGCAATGAATGAGTCAAAACGTTTGACTAAATGATTTACCTTTATGACGGGATTAATGTTAGTTTTCATTATTGTAAAAGAAAAATTGATGAGGATAAAAAGTAATTTTAAACCTTTTCTTTTATTATAGCAAAGGAAAACTTAAGATTTGATTATAATTATATAATTACCATTTGCTAAAACTGTACAAATTTATATAATTATTCAGAATGAAAGCTTTTTTACTTTTTTTAGTTTTTTTTCTCATAGGACTTGCAATACTATTGAGTTCGCAGTATTGGAATCCACTTCAAGTAAATTCAGGTTCTACTAAATCTCCAATGAAAAATAATTTTTCTATAAAGAACGCCCCAAGTGATTCTTTGCAAGGCAAAATTGCATCTATGTCAGGAAGTGTAAATTGGTTATCCAGAGCAGCCCAAAAACCTGTCAAATTAAAAACTTTGATACAAATACAACAAGGAGAAGAAGTAAGTACAGGATCTAATAGCACTGCAATAATCAGGTTCCAAAATTTTTCTTCGCTTTTATTGCATCCAGATACTCATGTCAGCATAATTCAATTACTCCCACAAAATTTTGTTTTTGAACAGGATAAGGGTTCAGTGCATTATGAAAACACTGGGAGAGTGCCTGTTAGTATTAAAGCTTTAGATGTGGTTACTTTTATAACAAGCGGGTTTGCAACGATAACAGTGGATCCGAAAACACAAAAAGTAACTGTTGCAGTTGATCATGGTACTGCAAAAGAGGGATATGAGGATTTGCAAAATACAAGTAATGTAGTAACTGTTACTGCCGGTCAAACATTTGTATTTGACCAGACGAACAAAATCGGGACTGTTGAATAGATTTCGTTAATTTACAGGTTATTTATAATTTGCAAGAGGTGTAAGCATTGTTTTGCTTTCATAACCTAAAGCCCACAGTGCCACGCCGGTTAGACCTTCTTTATTTGCAAGAGCGATTTTTGCTTGTACCGATTGCGCATTCGGAACAGAAAATTGATGATATGATCCAGTTGCTGTCTCTTGATATTGGATAAATGCTTCCTGATCATTAGAATCAAAAAATGCACTGCAAGATGCGCATGTTGTAATTAGAGATTCAGTCCGATTATTACTTGCCAAAACACCGCTCCCTGGAATGATTGCTGAGCGAATTGCATTATTGAGTGTTTCCCATTCATATCCATATAACGGCATTCCCAGGACTAATTTATTTGGGGGAACTATTTGTAATGATCTTTCAACTGCAGTAGTTACATCATATTCTGAATTCTTCCCTGCACCATTAAGGGGAGCGACCGGTCCAGTTACTATTGAATCCGGAGAATGAAAATCATATGCCATTAACACAATCGAGTCGGCATATGGAACAACCTCTGCAATGTTGATAAGATTATAGGTAACTGTATCTGCAGTACTTATTTCGAGTGTCAATGTCCCAAGTTTTGCATTAATTACTTGTTCTCTTATAGTATGAACAAATTGCGTAAATTGTTTTTGAGCTGCAGGTGATGCGTTGCTCGTATCTTCTATATCGAGATTGAGATCGGTGAAATGATATTTTTTCATAATTGGCATAACATCTTTTACAAGCGCTTTTGCGTGTTCAGTTGGTTTGTTTACTAGTTTATGAATAACATCTGCGTCACCCATTGAAATTAAAAGTGAAAGTTTTATATTTTTATTCCTTGCAGTATTTAAAATAGTTCCGAGTTTTTCCGAGTGTAAGTCATACCAACCGGGATCTTCTTGTTGCTCATTTGCCAGTTTTACAATATGTCCATCTTCGTCTACATTTAATCCAAAATAGGTCAACGTTGTAAGGTAATCCACGTCATTCTGATTTACTTTTTCTAATTGCCAATAAGGAAGAAAACCAATTATTTGTTTGGGTGCTGCTTGTTTTATATGACTTGGACTAGCAGCTTCAGATTTAATGACTAAAAAACCTACTGCAATGCCTGAGACTAATCCAATAAATGAGATAATAATAGATCGGGTCATAGAAGTAATTGTATAGTAGCATATTTACTTAAAAATGCATTGATGGTTGACAATATAACATTTCTATAAGACAATAGACCTGATGAATAAATTGCTTAGCGTTATAGCAATCATTCTTGGACTTGTACTCATTATTGCAGGAGTTGTTTACTTTTTAGAGCCTGCACGATATCTTCCTAGTTTCTTCCCCGGTTATGATAGATCACTCATGGCACATCACTACAAACACGGCATTGGTTCAGTATTGTTGGGAATTGCATGTTTGATATTTGCATGGTTTCAAAGCGGAAAGAAAAAGGCTTCCACAGAAACATCAGTAAAAGAAGAAGAGAATAGTTAATACTCCACCAACGATACAACAATATACT
>CAZILC010000027.1:0-17326 GCA_964540055.1 uncultured Gammaproteobacteria bacterium
TGAGATTTTATTGTATAGTAGAGAGAAATGAAAAAGTTTAGTTGGTTGTATTTTCTTTTTGCTGTTACCATCTTTATAGCATCCTTTCTTCTCTTTCAAGTACAGCCGATTATTGGGAAATATATTCTCCCCTGGTTTGGCGGAACCTCATTTGTTTGGATAACTTCCCTTCTTTTTTTCCAAGCGGTACTACTTGCCGGTTATTTTTATGCCTATTTGTTGTCCAAACTCCCTCTCAAACTGCAATGTCTTATTCATGGAATCCTCATCATAGTATCTACTCTTGTGATTTTTTCCTACTTCCACGTGCGCCCTTCTCCTATCACACCGGGTTTATGGGAAAAACCAACGGATGCACTACCTACGGCAACGCAAGTGCTGATTATTCTTTTTACCAGCGTCGGGCTGCCATATTTTCTGCTTTCCACAACAAGCACACTTTTACAAAAGTGGTTCAGTTTTTACACACAGCATAAATCTCCCTACTCACTTTATGCTATTTCAAATGTCGGATCGCTGTTGGGACTTATGAGTTATCCATTTCTTATCGAACCGAATTTTTCAATCAAAGCCCAGGGTATTTTCTGGTCACAATATTTTCTAATTGTTTGCGTTTTACTTATTGTCTGCATAGCATATGCACTTTTTCTCCATGCAAATAAAATAAATCCCAAACAAAATGCTCACTATACTCGCGCAACTGGTAAGCAAATACTACTTTGGTTTACGTTCCCCGCAATTTCATCCATGATGCTTCTTGCAGCAACCAATCAAATGACTCAAGCAATTGCACCAATCCCATTTCTTTGGCTGTTACCACTTTGCTTATATCTGGTCTCATTTATTGTTAGTTTTAGTAACAAAAATTTCTATCAACGAGCTCTTTTTGGAGTCACGTTTTTTGTCAGTATGATAATAGTCCTCGCAATTCTGATTCAATCGATAATCGTTTCAGTCATGTGGCAATTGATAATCTATTCACTTTTCCTCTTTTCGGCATTTATGCTCTGTCACGGGGAATTGTATGCAAAACGGCCGCAAAGCCAACAATTAAACATGTTTTATTTGCTTATCTCTTTTGGAAGTGTGATTGGCGCACTCATTGTCGCAATTATTGCTCCGTTATATTTCATAGGCTTGTATTGGGAATTATATCTTGCAATGTATGCAGCATCACTCATAGCGGGTCTGGTTCTGGTGCATATAAAACAGACACAATCAGCCAAATTGTTAAGTAAATATTTTGAAACAGAAAAGCAACTGACTGTTTTTGTTTGCTTTATCGTGACAGGCTTTTTTATCGTTATTGCGTTTATGAGTTATGCGGCACAAAAAGAAAATTCTCTTGGCATCTGGAGAAATTTTTACGGCACAATTCGGGTAACACAGAGAAAAACAACTGAAGGCACATTGGCTTGTCTGCTAAACGGAAAAATCATCCATGGCTGCCAATTCCGGGAAACAAATCTCAAACGCATTCCAATCACCTACTTTGGAAAAAACAGTGGAGTAATGCTTGCGATTCAAAGTCTCAGAGCTCATGACAAACATCTGAAAATCGGTATAATCGGCCTCGGAATTGGCACAATTGCAGCGTATGGAGAAAAAGGAGATGATATTACATTTTTCGAATTAAATCCACAGGACATAAGTGTGGCAAAGAATCAATTCTCCTATCTTTCAGATTCTCCCGCTCATATTTCAGTAATTCCCGGCGATGGAAGACTATCTTTGCTTGAGCAAATGAAACAAAAAGGTCCGACAAAGGATAATCTTTTTGTGATAGATGCATTTAATGACGATGCAATTCCCGTTCATCTACTCACCAAGGAAGCTTTTGAACTTTATCGTAAAAATATCATTCCAAACAATAGTATTATCGCTGTACATATCTCAACGACCTATGTAAACCTTTCACCGGTTATCAAACAACTTGCGAATTATTTCCATATGAATGCAGTAGTAATTACCACTCCATCAGAAGGTCCAGAACTTTCATCTTCACGCTGGGCTCTACTGACAGATAATCAGAATTTGTTGCAAACCAAGGGAATTGAAAAAAATGAACAGAATATGTCACAAATCAAAAATGTGCAATTGTGGACTGATGATTACAGTAATCTTTTTCAGCTACTAAACTACTAGGCTATTTCCCACCAATCAATTGTACGAGGTTATTATCTAGATCATAAAATGTGGCAAAATATTTATCCATTGTCGGGGCTTTGAAGGGCTTGGCAAGAAACTTCACACCTCGTTCCTGTAACTTTTCGTAAACTTCCGACACTGAATCTACGACAAAATTGAACATATGCCGATGCATATCCTTATTCTTTCCATGAACCTCAGAGTGCTGGCCGATCCAAAGATACACATCCCCGACTTGAAACCCGACACCTGTATCATCTGGATGATTTAACTCCTCCAAAACTTCCAAATCCAGCATCTCTTGATACCAATCCGCAAGCGCACGAAAATCTTCAGACCAAATAAGAATTGCAGAAATATTTTTAACTAACATAGCAGCGTTAATAATCTTCCAGTGTTGAAGTGTCACCGATCGGGAGACCGAGTTCTTGGGCTTTGAGTATTCTTCTCATAATTTTACCTGATCTTGTCTTTGGTAATTTATCGATAAATTCAATTTCGCGAGGATATGCATGACCTGCAAGATTTTTCTTCACATGCTGTTGTAATTTTACTTTTAACTCATCTGTTTTTTGGACACCTGGTTTGACAACAACAAATGCCTTGATAATTTCTCCACGAACCATATCGGGCTTACCGATAACTCCTGCTTCAATTACATCAGGATATTCTACCAATGCACTTTCAACTTCAAATGGGCCGACTCGCTCACCTGAGGTATTGATAACATCATCCGCCCGTCCGATAAACCAATAATAGCCATCTTTATCGCGAAGTGCCCGGTCTCCTGAAATGTACCATTTGCCTTTAAAATAAGAATCAAATTTATCTTCATTCTTCCAAATGCCTTTCATAAGAGATGACACTGAAGATGCCAAAAGTGCGAGATTGCCTTCCTGTTCATCACCCAACTCTTTTCCATTATCATCAACAATCGCAGCAACAATTCCAGGAAGCGGCTTGCCCATTGAACCAGGTTTGATAGCAAGAACTGGATAATTGGGAATGGTGATCGCACCTTGTTCTGTCTGCCACCACGTGTCATGGAATGGCAAACCAAATTTTTCAAGTGCCCACCAGATTGCTTCGGGATTGAGTGGCTCTCCAACACTAGCAAGATGTCGCAAATGTGACAAATCAAAATCTTTCGGTTGCACCGGTGAACCCATGAGAAGTCGTATTGCAGTTGGAGCCGAATACCAAACCGTTACTTTATAATCCTGCAAAACCGAATACCAGGCCTCAGGCCCAAACCTTCCTTCATACAAAACCTGGGTAATCCCAAGCCCCCAAGGTCCCAACGCCGCATAGACGACACCCGTTACCCAGCCAAGATCCGCTGTGCACCAGTAGATATCTTCATCATGCAAATCCAGAACATATTTGGTTGTCACCATTGCCTGAAGTATATCGCCATGCATATGCATAACACCTTTTGGCTTGCCTGTCGTTCCTGATGTATAAAGCATATAGGAATAATCATCTTTCTCAAGATGAGCAATCTCAAAATCCTCACTCGCTTTTTTCATTTCTTTTTCGTAATAAACAATTCCTTTTCCTTTTGGCTGCTCCTCTGATCCACGCTCAACGATGACAACTTTTTCAAGATTGGGAAGGTCTTTACGAATGGATTCAATTCTTGGATAGAGAACTGCATTGGTGATAATCATCATTGCTTCACTGTCACCCAAACGGTCGCGAAGTGCAATTTCCTGGAAGGCTGCGAATAAGGTTCCTGCTATTGCTCCAATCTTAAGCGCTGCGATAAATACAATATATCGTTCAGGCGTTGGTGGAAGAAAAATAAATACCCGGTCGCCTTTTTTAACGCCTTGTGTCTTTAAAACATTAGCGAATTTGTCGCTGAGGGTTTTGAGCTGTGCAAAGGTATACTGTTCTTTCTCTCCATTGGCTCCTGTAAACAGTAATGCGACTTTATCTTTATTTTTCCCGATCGCATTCCGGTCGATCATGTTGTGGGCGATGTTGAGTTTGCCGTCAGGAAAAAATTCTACCAATTCTTTCTCGGCTTTTTCCCAGGTGAAATCTTTGTAGGTTTTGTCGTAGTCCAAAAGATTTGGTTGGGGTTTTAATTTCTTAAGATCCTTCTTAATTACTTTTACCTGATCACTCATAGCTGAATATTACCATGCATGAGCTCAGTTTGCAAGATGAAGAGGTTTTTTTAAACTAAAAATCAGGTACTTTTAATGAACTCACTATTAAGGTTTCACCAATACGTTCACTCCATATAATTTTTACATTATTATTATGAGTAATTTTGACTGTTGCATACTTATCATATGGTGGTAAAGGTACAGCTGTAGAAGTCTCACTATTTATTCCTTTTGGTGATGTTGTTATTCCATTTGTTAATAATAAACTCGATACAGGAAGATTATCTACATAGGAAGATGCAAATCCTTTCAATGTTCCCGTTGTAGTATAAAGTGTTGGATTTGATTGTCCAGGAGTAAAAATTTTTCTTCTATAGAGAACTGTCCCACCAAAGGTACCCTCTAAGAGATCAATGACTTGAGCTCCAATCATACGCGGAGGTCTTTCTAAAGCTGCGCCTGACATGCGCATAGTTTACCATAGATTTTTAAAAAGTAAATTACTATAATACTACTATGCAAGGTCCACCCAATGAACTTGATCTCTACAAATTTTGTCCTCACTGCGGCAAAAATATGCACCTCAAACAACTCGACAGGGAAAAAGTACGAGTTTGTGAGAACTGTGGTTACACATACTGGTACAAATCCAAACCAGTTGTCAGTATCATCATTCACGAGGATGACAAAATACTTTTGTTAGAAAGAGCCCGCGAACCATTCAAAGGATATTGGGTTTTGCCGGGAGGATTTACGAGTTTTTGGGAAACGGCGGAAGTTGCTATCAAAAGAGAGGTAGAGGAAGAAGTCGGATCTGAGATTCAACTTGAAAAAGTAGTTGGGACATATCTTGAAGATATGGATCCACGCGGTCTTCACCTGGATATCATTTTTGCCGGAACTACCAAAGGAAAAGTGAAAATCAGTAACGAAGACATGAATTGGCATTTTTTTACTTACCAGGATTTGCCTGAACTCATAGCCTACCGGCATAAAGAAGCAATAAATGATTGGTACCAAAAAGGAAGTAAATATGAACAAAAAAAATCAGTTTGATTATGCGAATGATTCCGACCAGGAATTATATCTCCACTCAAAAATTGCAATCGATAAACGCAACATACAAGTAACAGCAGGCACACTCGCAAGCTCTGTAGATAAACTCAACGAAGATGCATTTGCAATTACTTACGATGAAAAAAACCTCATTGCCGCAATTTTTGACGGTACAACAAGTCTTAAACCCATAAAATCATTAGGTGCCCAAACAGGTGCTCGTTTTGCATCCCATTTTCTCAAAAATACCTTACATCAGATAAACACAAATCAATCGCCAAGAGAGCTTTTATTACAACTCAATAAAAATTTACTTGAAAAAAGCCTCCAGTTTGAAGGTGCAACCATGCACGATACGCACACATTGCCTTCATCTACTGCTACGATTATTAAAATTAATTTTGAAAAAAATATCGTAACTTTTGCTCATGTGGCAGACTCACTGGGTATAGTGTATTTGAAAAACGACATTTCGAAGATATTTACCAAAGATACCAATAATAAATTCGATACAGAAATGTTTTCTTTGATTGCCAAGATCGCAAAAGAGAAAAATATCTCGCCGCGCGAGGCTAGGCAGGATGAAGGGTTCAAACAAGCGCTCGTTGACATGTTTATCAAGCGGAATAATAATCCGGACGGCTCGGGTAGTGGCGTTGTAAATGGGGATCCGGAGGTTGAACAATATATTCAAAACGGTTCAGTGCCACTGGACGATATAACACACATACTTCTGGCAACCGATGGACTGATTCCTGTCGGTTGGTCAGAACAAAAAGAACAGGACAGACAAAAATTGCTTACAGAAATACAATCGGGTGGTTTTCAAAAAATTGTTACAATTAAAAAACAAAACGAAGATGCAGACCCGGATTGGAATCACATTCGATACAAACATTCAGATGATGCTACAGGAATATTGATAACTATTTGAGTTTTAATTGTCCAGTAATAGCGGCTACTGCTAACAGATTGAATAAATCTACAGCTTTGTCTCCAAAAAATGACATAATTTTTCTTGTAATAGATTCTTTTTTATTTGTCAAAGATTTTATTTTAGTTCCACTCTTTAAAAAAGAAATAATTTCATTTATCAAATGTTTTTGTGATGACTGTGGGAGATTGCTATTTTGAATTAAACCTACAAGTTTACCTAAAACAGCCTCTGGTGTCTCTATAAATTTATTATTGTTAGAATTAAAGCCTTCAACATTTTCCAACTCTATAGCGACATCTAAATCTTGAAATGTACTATTAATTACTTTAATATTCTTTGAGTCTTTAGCTACTATCCCCTTCATTTTTTAAACTTTTATAACAATTTACACTAAATTCGCTTTATAAGCATCCAATATACAGAAGTTAGTAACCATTGTCAGGCCATAATCTTCGGCAAAATCCTCAGCTTCATGACTCTGGACGCCTTCAGCTAGCCATACAGTATTGACACCTCCGCGCTCGACGACCTCTGAAAGATGGGGAATAACTGCATCTTTTTTACGGAATATATCAACGATATCAATTCGCACATCTTTAGGAATATCAGTCAGACTTGCATATGACTTCTCTCCAAGTACTTCTTCGATATGTGGATTTACAGGAATAATACGATACCCTTTTTCCTGAAAATATTTTGCAACCATATGACTATGACGTTCAGGCTTATCCGATAAACCGATAAAGGCAATTGTCCGGGCATCTTTCAAGATATCCATATGTTTAATCTCTGCAACTGTTGTTGATTTGGGTAATTCCCCTGCCCACTGCCAATTTTCAATCTCAGCCGGCTCAGCACCGATTCTTATGATATATTCTTTATGTTCTTGAAGGGCTTTGTTAAACTTCGCAACCAAAGAATCTTTTTTCTCTTTGGTAATGATACCCTCATCAGCCATTTTCTCCACAACTTCAATCGCCAAATGATAGCGATCTGTCTTATTTCTTACCAATAAATCAAATGCCGTTGTCGTTCCCCCCCACTCATTGTACCCATGAACAGAAAACCGCTGTGGATTCTTAACGTTAAACAAAATACTTTGCATCGCCTCAGGATAGCCATGGAAATTAACTATGACAGGTTTATCAAGAGTAAAGTATTTTTCAGCATCCGGAATTTGCGGATGGAATGCATCTTCACAAGAGCATGCAGCCTGCAATCGCAAAATATTTACCAACCGAATACGGATTTCAGGAGCATCTTTTTTAATTGCTTCGATTGCAGCAAGAGCTTCTCTGGTCATATAATCACCAACTCCAACAAGCACAATATGAGGATTTTCATCACTCGCAAAATCCCAAGTAGAAAGACCTTGTTGTAATGCATCTTTTGCCTGATCATAGGTCAACCAGCGCGGTTCAGGAGTTTTGTTTGCTGTGATAAGATTCATTTGGTTCTTGGATGCAAAAGTTTCCTCAAGAACAGCAAGCATACTATTATCATCAACCGGGAAATACGTCTTAATAAAATCGTTGTGTTTTTCAAGCATTCCGGAGATAAATCCCGGATTCTGATGAGAGTATCCATCTCTCTCTTGCCTCCAAACAGTAGAGGTTAACAAATAATTTACCGATGGAATATCTTTTCGCCAAGGCATTCGCAGCCAATATTTAAGAAACTTCTGATGCATGTGTGCCATACTTGCAATGATCTGTGCAAATGCCTCATAGGTAGTAAAGGCTGCATGTCTTCCGGTCAGAACATATCCGGAGGACAAACCTTGCATATTATGCTCTGAAAGCATTTCCATTACTTTGCCATCCCTCGTTATATCTTTATCTCCCGGATCATGCGGCCACACCCAGCCTCTTCCTGTCACTTCAAAAACATTGTCCAAACGATTTGAATAGGTTTCATCAGGAGACATCAATCTGATGTTATTGTTCTTTTCATTTAAAGCAAAAACTTCCTTCAAAAATACCCCTGCCATACGCATTGCGTTTGATTGAATTTCGCCTGGTTTCTCAACCTTTTTCGCGAGCTTTTTACCTTCAGGTAATACCAATGGTTTGTAAGTCTTCCCGAAAACATGCGGGTTATTGCTGACAAGCAATTCTTCGTCGGGTACGACATCTAAAATGTCTTGTGAGAATCCATTTTTCTTATCAAATAATTCTTCAAAATGATATGACTTCATCCATTCTTCAAGAGCATGAAGTTCTTCTTCGTCTCCTTTTACCGTTGGCATAACGACTTGATGAGAAAGAATTGTGCCTTCAATTTTTTGTCCGCGAAGTTCTTTGACTGTTGTCATGCCTTTTGGAGTACGCATAACTATCATTGGAAAACGAGGTCTAAACGGTGCTTTGCTTCCTCGAGCTTCTTCTTGAATCTGTTTAATTCGTTGATAGCAGGTTTCAAAAGTCGTAAACATTTGCTCATCAAGATTTTCTCCTTCCACAAAGAATGGTTCATACCCGTAACCGCTGAATAATTCTTCCATTTCTTTATTACTCATGCGGCCAAAAATTGTGGGGCCTGAAATTTTGTAACCATTTACGTGAAGAATCGGAAGAACTGCTCCATTGGTCGCCGGATCAACCAATTTATTGATATGCCAGGCTGCAGCAATAGCACCTGTTTCTGCTTCACCATCACCTATTAAACAAGCCGCGAGTAAATCAGGATTATCTAAGACTGCTCCATATGCCAACCCCAAAGAATATCCTAATTCTCCACCTTCCAAAATCGCACCCGGAATTTCTGGACTGACATGACTTGAGAAACCATACGGCCAGGTGTAATTTTTGGAGATATACGCAATTCCCTTTTCATCTCTTGTTGCCTTTTCATAATATTTTTCAAGTGTTCCTTCGATGAAAACATTTGCCTGAAGTGCTGACATCCCGTGTCCCGGTCCGAGGACAAAAATAGAGGATTGCGTATGCTTTTTTACCAAATAATTGAGATGTGCATAGACAAAATTTACTCCTGGGCAAGTTCCCCAATGGCCGACTAATTTGGGCTTAATATCTTCAGATTTGAGCGGTCTTTCAAGAAGAAAATTATCCTGCAGATAAATTTGCGCGACAGAAAGATAATTTGTAGCGCGCTCAAGCTTTTTAATTTTTTCAATAGCAGCATCCATTACGGTATCTTGAATTATACTTCTTCAGGCTAAATGGGTCAATAATTGAAAGACAAATCTATTTCTTGGAGTGATGACTATTTTTTTTCTTTTCCTCCCACAATCGTATATAGCCTCCCGCCAAATTAAGAAGTGGGTTCGCAATTAAACTAACTAAAACTGTCCATAAAGGCGCAAGAGGTGATCCAATTGCACTTAGTGAAGAGATCTCACATAAAAAAGATGAAAGTGTTGCGTTGAGAAGCTTATTTTGCTTTGCAATCCGGGCCGCTACATATCCTCCAAGTACACTAAACGCCGAACCGATAATCAAATTCAACGTAAATATCAGAGAATCATGCAGTAAAAAATATTGCATTTTACTTGACATTTGCGCTGCTGGTAGACGATACATTTGATAGTGCATCACAATATACGTTACGGCTATGATACCCCAAACGTTTGATCCACCAACATCCACAAGTGCACCAAGAATAATTCCCTTAAATGAAAACTTTTTCCGCATAAACTAAACAGTATTATAGCAGAGTTATCTTTGGATGTTAATAAAGAACAAAAACGAGTTTATGGATGCATTTTTAACCCATTCACTATCTTATCAAATGTCTTTCGCTCAGTACGGATTGCAATACCAACAATATCCAAATTTTCGGCCAAAACTGCCTTTACACTTGCTCTGTTATCCTCATCATTCGTCGTTAAAAACATTTCTTTAGTATACAGTGCAAAGGGAACTTCGCGGCTTAAAGCTCGTGTTCGGGTCCGCTGCAACTCCTGAGCATTTGCTGTATAAACGAGAACAGGCTGCTTAAAAATAGATAAATATTTATTGCCTGAACCATCCTCATATAATTTACCCTCACTGTCAGGAGAATTAAAAGCCAATCCCGAAGCGAGAAAAGCAGTAACATTCAACTTCTGCCACGTTTCCAAATCTCCTCTGACAATAATACCAATTTTTGTATCAAACATGAATAATTAAGCATTATAAATATTTACAATCAAAGGGTCAATAATAAAGTTACTGAATAAAACATTAAAACCTATCCAATAGTATATTTTTAAGTCTTAAATACGTGGCTATTGTCTAAAATTATAATTTATTATATAATCCCGTAGTATGAAATGCGCCAATTGTAAAAAACGAACACCGAAAAACAGTAAATTTTGCCAACATTGTGGTATAAAAATTTCACATACCAGTAACTCAAATCGCACAAGAACGGAAGCTAAATTTTCTCATACAAAACCTATAAAAATGAATCTAAAACAGAAAAAAATTGCTTCCTGGATCATTGGCAGTTTACTAATTGTAATTCTCGCGCTTTGTTTTTGGCTGGCTAATTTTTATCGTCAGGACATTCGACATATGCAGTTTATTGTACAAAGTTTCATTGAACCATCAAGAGATGTTAATGAATCAAACTGGAACTACATTGATGATCCTCACGGTCGGTTCTCAGCTTACTTTCCAGTCTCATCGGAAGTAGAAAAGTATACGTTCGTAATGCAAGGAGAATCTATACCAGGTTTTCTTTATACCGGCACTATCAATAAAGATGATTCTGTAGAAATCGCTTATATGAACGATCCGAACATACTCTATGATTCAGATGCAAAAGCATCATTGGATCGTTTGGTCGAAGGATTCCTGATCAACAATAATGGCCTCATTATTGATGGCGATTATTCTACTTTTTTGAATTATCGTTCCTTTGAATATCGAGCTTCTGTAGATAACAATTCAACATATGTTAAAAGTCTTATATTTATCAATAATCATGATGTTTATATGCTCAATGAATACGACAAATCAGGAAAATTTTCAAGTTTTGAAAAATTCAGAAATCATTTTGAATTAAATTGATATCCAAACAAATCCTATGATAAATATATCTCTTGCACGAAACGAATTTGAAAATTTTATATTAGCAATCTCAGTATTAATCATTTTTTCACTCCTCTATCTATTTTACGGATTTAATCCGTATGTAACTTTAGCCTTTACCATACTAACGCTTCTGTACATTCGTGTTACACAAGGTCAGTTTCTTGGTACATCTTTGCAGGTAAGCGAAAAGCAGTTTTATAAGCTAAAGCAAATTGTTGAAGAACAATCTAAAATTTTACAGATTAATGAACCAAAACTTTTCATAACCCAGGATCCTAATCCAAATGCTTTTACCATAGGGTTTACTCATCCTTATTCAATTGTTCTAACTTCAAGTTTGGTTGAAAATTTAACTGAGGAAGAATTAGAAGCGGTAATCGCCCACGAATTAGGGCATGTTAAATTTAATCATGCTCGAATCTCTTCTTTTATCAGCCCCGCCGGCCAAAATATTTTTCTTCTTACTCAGATTTTTGGATTTTGGCGAAGATCAACAGAATTGACTGCTGACAGAGTTTCACTCATCATAACAGAAAATCCAAGAGCTTTAATTACAGCTTTGATCAAATTAAGTATCGGAACAAAATTTCTCGGACAAATAGATGAGGAAGTATTGTTACAACAATCATATTTCGTTAAAAGTAATTTTTTTAATAAATCAGGGGAACTATTATTGGATCATCCTTATTTGACAAAAAGAATCAGCAAACTATTGCAACTAGCCAAAGAAATATATTTACCATATTATAAGGGAGGTAAAAAATTTTGTATAAATTGTGGTAAAAAAGTAAGTACCGCTGCTAAGTATTGCTCAAATTGCGGTTATAATTTTAGAATTGTTTCCTAATTTATGGAGACGATTTTGTAGAGCATTTTGCCGGCTGGGGCTTCAACTTCTATTTCAGTGCCCACATTTTTGCCGAGAAGTGCTTTGCCAAGTGGTGATTCGTGAGAAATTTTCTTTTCTGTGGGATCTGCTTCCCACTCACCAACAACAGTAAATGTTTCCTGCTTTGCGCCTATTTTGATGACAACTTGTGAACCCAGTCCGACAGATTGTGTCGTATGATTACCATCGGAAATTAATTCTGCCTGCTTGATAAGTTCTTCAAGTTCTTCAATTCTTCCGTCAATAAAAGCGAGTTCTTCACGTGCTGCGGTATATTCGGCATTTTCAGAAAGATCTCCCATTTCGCGTGCTGCGGAGAGGCGTTCAACTACTTCGGGACGTCTTTTATTAAGAACCTCATCATATTCTTTTTTGAGATCCTCAAACCCTTTTTTGGTCAAATAGATTTTTTTAGCGTTCATAAGCTCACTAGCGCCTTAATAAAAAAAACTCGTCAATGTAATATACATTATTCTAGACGAGACTTGGCAGCTTAAGTCTGAGCCAGTATAAATAATAATCAATTTTTTGTCAATAAACCGAATCGACGCATTTTTAGCCTTAACTGCTTGAGTATATCTATCCTATAATCGTGTGGGTGGAAAGCTAAAACATGATCTGTGATAGTCTCAATAGATCTATGACGGTTTATAAGACTCATCTGTAAGAATCTAGTAAGAGTTTCAAAAAAAGGATTAAATATGAAGCGCGATAATGCTCTATTTCCTTTATTATTTTTCCCGTTAAATTGTAAGTCATTGAGAGAAATATTTGGCAAAAAATCTTGAATCCAAGAATTTGTTGTCAAAAATTTGTTATACATTCGATCTCTTTCAAAAAGCGGAACAATTTGTGCAATTTCTCGGGCGGTATAAATATCCTTATACTTCTCAAACCAATTAAGCGCAGTTTCATCAAGAAGTAAATTCACGCAAATCGAATTCGCCGCATATTTCTGATTGCGTTTTCGCCTCACTCCGAGGCGCTGTAATAATCCAAGAATTAATAGTCTACTCTCAAAAAGCGTATCTTTTGCAACAATGATAACAAAATCAACATCATCATCACGCTCTGCATTACCCGCAGCAAGCCCTCCGCTAATACCGATAAAACGAATGGAGGGAATTACGCAAAGTTTATGTGCAATCATTTGTGCGAGTTGTACCTTTTTTGCCACTTCCGGAGCATTCTGAATGCGTTTTGCAATAGTCTCTTCTCTTCCTGCCAAACAATAATAACCTTGCTTATGTGAAATAAGCTTTTTTAAAGTGTCTAAACTTTTACCAAAGTTGTCTCGTGAAATTTTCTTTTCAGCTATAAGAAATTTCCATAATTCATCTTTAGTGAGAGGAAACGAAAAAATATCACTGTAAAGAATTGTTGTAAGGATAGCTTTTTCAGAAACAGTAAGGTCACGTGGAAATGCGCTATGGATTTTTTTCGGTTGCATCTGAGCACCATCAGAATAGAATAAGATAATGCGAATTGCAATGGGGCGAACTGAGCTGCTTACATATTACTGCTGTTGCACTCCAAACTTCTGCAGCACTTGCGCAAACCCATTTTGCAGATCAGCAACGGCCGAATCCGCGGAACCTCCATCCACATTAAGCGTATTGATTGCAGTCTGTAAATAGGTATTCATCATACTATTTATGCCTGTATCACCATCTTTTGTGTCACTCGCAAAGTAGGATGACCCAGCGTCCGAAAGTCCTTGGACAAATGGATATACCAGCTGATTCTCCTTAAGAGTATCAGCCAAATCCTTTCTTGCATACGGCTCACCAAAAGCACGGACTTTTGCGGTTTGTGTATAGAAATTTTGAGCCGTCGATTTCTGAGCCAGATACTGCATGAAATCCATTGCTGCTTGCTGGTTGGGACTTTTTGATGAGACTCCTTCAACCCAATAACTAGCAAGAGTTGTCTTTTTGCCATAGAGACTAGGCACCGGATACACTTTGAATTTGAGATTGGGATTTAATTTTTGAATTTCAAAAACATCCCAGGAAAATCCGAAATACATAGCCAGGTTGCCTTTACTAAAAGCCAGAAGCGAATTATCAAGCGTACCGTCCCAAACTTTATCCTGGCCCAAAGCAAATGAGGAATAGAATCGAAGCGCATCCGATTCATTTTTTGTGGATTTTGAAAAATTACTCATATCCACACCCTGCTGCAAAAAAAGGAGGGATATAATGTCAGGTGCATGTTCGATATTGGTATATGTACCCAACGCCGCACCGGCTGTTCTAATTTTACCGCTTGGATCTTTAACAGTTAACTGTTTTGAAGCTTTAACAAAATCATCCCAACTTGAAGGGACCTGCACCCCTGCAGATTCAAAGAGATCAGGATTCACAAAAAGCCCGATTGAGTCAGCTTCGATAGGCAAGCCATAAATTGCGCCATTCTGCGTCAAGTCTTTTTGCATCACAGGATAGTAAAATTGTTTGAATTGATCGGGAGTTACAACGTTTGCGGCAAGTGGTGATAGTTCACCACTGAGCATCGGAAGCCATGTATTATGATACAGAAAAATATCAGGACCAGTTCCATTCTGCATACGTGCCTGCAAACGGTCGAGGTATTGACTTGGATCATTCTTAATATACGTAATTGTGACATTGGGATGAGATTTCTTGTAATCGAGAATGAGGGACTGCATTGTACTATTGTCTTCCCACAATCCCCACCACGTCAGTGATACGGCTTTGGTCGGTTGTCCTTTGGGGATCAAAAGAACAATGATAACAGTAAGAAGAATTATTGCGCCAATTCCGATAAGCAATTTCTTTATTAAACCTCCACCCAGAAACCCAGGCGATTCTTCTTCAACATATTCTTCTCCTTCGGCAGTCTCTCCTTCACCTGTCGTCTGGTCAGTTGTCCCATCTGACGCTTGTGTCGGTGGCTGGTCAGGCAGCTTTGCGCCAGTCGGAGTTTCCGCTAGCGGTGGGTTCTGTGGGTCATCTTGAGCAGGTGGGTTGTTAAAAAGCACTTTTTCATCCATAATGGTGTTATTCTTATAGTATAATATCAAGGGTAATCATGGCAAATCTACCCCATTATAACGATCTGACTAAAAATCTCAAAAAAAAATTCTCATTTACTAAATTCCATTGGGAGAAACATTATTTCGCAATCTTTGGCAAAAGTTTTATGTGGTTCACTCTGGGTGGAATGCTTGGCCTCTTCTTTTTTATAAGTTTTCTCTATATTGCTTACAAAGATTCACATACAAATAAAGTCTATGATGGAGTACTCGTAAATAATGTCAATTTTAGCGGTAAAGATCCATCAGAGATTCAAAATTATTTTTCTGAAAAAAACAAACGCATACAATATACCACCATCACTTTGCGTTCCGATCAAGTAACAGCAACCATCTCAGCAAAGCAAATAGGTTTTGGTTATGATGCCAATCTTTTAGCTAATCAGGCAATGACCGTCGGAAGATCCAGCACCAATACTATTTCAAACATGAGCCTCATGCTTCAGGCGTATATCAATACTATTGACTTACCTCCGGCATACCACTACTCAGAACAAAATTTAAATGCTTTTGTGGCCTCGGTTAAAGATAAAGTAACTGTAAAGCCTGTTAATCCTTTATTTAATATTGTTGATGGGAAGGCAGTCACGTTTCGTGTCGGAATTGATGGGAAAATGCTTAATGAAGACGAATTGAAACAAACATTACTAGATAGGATGAAAGATGCATATCTGAGTGATAAAGCACAAAAAATAGCTCTTTCATTGCCGGTAAAAACTATCCATGCGGCAAACGCAACTAATGAAGCAAATCGGCTTGGTATTAAAGAAGAAGTTGCCGAAGGAACTTCGCTTTTTCATCATTCCGCCGACGAACGTATCTTTAATGTTGCCCTTGCCGCGAGTAAGTTAAACGGAGTTATTATCAAACCCGGACAAATTTTTTCTTTTGATAAAGCAATCGGAGATATCTCTGCACTTTCAGGATACAAACAGGCATATGTAATTCAAAATGGTAAAACAGTCCTTGGTGACGGTGGCGGAGTTTGCCAGGTTTCAACGACTCTTTTCCGTGCCGCTCTCAACGCAGGACTTCCGATTGTTGAGAGACATCAGCATGCTTACCGTGTCGGCTATTACGAAGAGGACTCAGGACCAGGAATTGATGCTGCGATTTATTATCCGACAGTTGACTTGAAATTCAAAAATGATACAGGTCACGCCTTACTCATCCAGACCAATATTGATTTTACTGAGCAGCGACTGACATTTACTCTTTTTGGAACAAAAGATCCTGACCGGGATGTGAGTATCGCAACACCGGTAGTTCTATCTCAATCTCCTGCTCCTACACCCTCATATCAGGATGATCCGACACTTCCTGCCGGACAAATAAAACAGGTTGATTTTGCAGCTGACGGAGCAAATGTCTATTTCACAAGAACCGTGACAGAAAACGGCAAAACAACAATATATGACAAATTCACATCCAACTATAAACCCTGGCAGGCAATTTATATGCGGGGAACGAAAACATAAGACATGGACAAGATTTTATCGATCAAACAAGCTATTACTTTAGGCTCACAACTTCATAAACAAAACAAACGTATCGTCCTTGGGGGTGGCTGCTTTGACTTATTGCATATCGGACATATAACGTTTCTAGAAGAAGCAAAAAAACGTGGAGATGTACTTGTAGTAATGCTTGAATCAGATGCATCAATCGCTGCTGCAAAAGGAGAGAACCGGCCGATCAATTCACAGCAAATCCGTGCCAAAATACTTTCTGCACTCATTCCTGTAGACTTTGTCGTTCTTCTCGAGCCACACATGAGCAATAAAGCGTATGATACATTAGTTTATGCAATCCGTCCTGATATAATTGCTACAACTGGTGGTGATACCAACAGACATCATAAAGAGCGCCAGGCAAAAAAAATTGGCGCAGAAGTAATTGATGTCACTTCTCAAATTTCTGATAAATCTACAACAAAACTACTAGCAATAGTAAACGAACTATAAAAAACTAAAGCACATGATACTTGTGATACCCGAATACTTATGATACTTTTAATGTATGAGCATGAATAAAATTATTATTGGCTTTATTGTAATTCTTCTGCTGTTCAGTGCTTTTGTG
>CAZILC010000028.1:0-15649 GCA_964540055.1 uncultured Gammaproteobacteria bacterium
AATTTATCCCCCCGATAATACCACATTTCGTTCAGTTTGAAAACATCTGCTATAATAGCACTACGATGCCCACCAAAAAATTTGTTTCGCTGCTATTTATTTGTGTGCTTTTTTCTCTACCGCTTTTTATATCGGTTCCCAAAGCATCCTCCGATCAACTTGATGATATCAACAAACAGCTTGCAGACCTGAATGACGAATTGACTAAATCTGTTGCTGCAACCACACCACTTCAGTCTCAAATGGACAGCGAACAAAAGCAAATCGCGAGCATCAAAAATCAAATTTATAACGTGGAGACAGATATTACAACGAAGAAAAAACAAATTGATCACGGATACGCCGATCTTGCACAAAAAGAAAAAATTATCACGGCAACGATCCGGGATTTTTATGTCAAAAGTTATTATGATTCCCCTCTCCTTACCTTTTTCTCCCAAGCGACAATGTCTGATGTTACCAACACCCTTGCCTACCAACACGCCCAAACCGAGCAGGACAAATCAATTATCACGAATATCGCAATTACCATAAATGATCTTCAGAATGAAAAAACAGAACTTCAACAGGAAGAAACCTGGCTTGCTGCGACAAAAGTCAAACTCGATGCAGATACAGCGAAATTAAATACCGTCATTGCAGGAGCAAAATCGTATCAATCACAACTATCAAACCAAATCTCAGCATTGTCACAACAGCAACAACAATTAATTGCGCAAAAACAAGCAAGTCTTGGCATACCGCTCTATGCATATAACACGGGTGGTGGTTGTTCCAGCGATTTAAGTCCGTATAAAGATCCGGGATTTGGCGGGACAAAATTTGGATTCTTTACCTATGGTGTGCCAAATAGAGTTGGACTCAACCAATATGGTGCATACGGACGCGCCAGTGCCGGTCAAAATTCAGATACGATTCTGCGTGCTTACTATAACTTTGACGGATATCAAACAGAAGATGGCAACACAACGATCAATGTAAATGACGGCAATGGCTATAACACAGGCAATATCATATGGAGCGGCAAACTTGATGATTATATTAAAAGAATTTATGAAATTCCGGCAAGCTGGCCGGTTGAAGCGCTCAAAGCACAAACAATAGCAGCACGCTCATATGTTATGGCTGAGACTAATAATGGCAGCAAATCTATCTGTGCTACACAAAACTGTCAGGTATTCAAAACAGACCCCAAAGGCGGAAATTGGGACGCAGCAGTTGATCAGACTTCAAATCAAGTGATGGTACAAGGAGGCAAACCAATCATTGCCTGGTTCTCATCTACTCATGGTGGTTATGTCTACTCATCCGGAGGAGATGTGGGTGGTGCATCCTGGACAAAAAGCGCACAAGATGCGTCAGGCCCGATTAACAGTTGGTCTGATCTTAATAACAACGCGTATGACAAAGCATCACCGTGGTTTTATTGCGACTGGGGCTCACGAAGCCAATACAATGGCACTGCCTGGATGACCTCAAGTGACGTTGCTGATATTGCCAATGTTAATTTATTGTCACAAGCCGATGGCAGTACAACAACACATCTTTCCCAAACCGATAAAGGCATTCCGGATACCTGGAGTGCTGATCAGGTGCAGCAGGAATTAAGAAGTCGAGGCGTCACACCATATACATCAGTTTCAGATGTTTCAGTTGGAGCAGATTTCGGATCAGGCAATACCACTACCGTCACGATAAATGGAGACGGCGGTTCTCATAGTTTTTCCGGTGGTAATTTCAAAACACTTTTTGATCTTCGCGCGCCAGCAAATATCCAAATCGTCGGCCCGCTGTATAATGTAGAGATTAAATAAGGTACCCGTGCTACACTAAACATATGCCTGATATTTTCTCTGAAGACACACCACAAAAAACGGTTGCAAGTGCAGTTGCAAAGATTAATCCTGTGCATCTGTTTACTACGTTTACCAAAGCACCTCGGGGAATTTCCTTTGCTGAAGAGGACGATGATGAAGATATCCTGCTTTTTTTACGCCGTGATTTTATTACCAATGTCCCCTGGATTGCCTCAACGATTGGCCTTATTTTTGTTCCTTTTATCATCAAATTTATTTTTACCTCAACCGGCTTTTCGCTTTTTACTCTTCCGCACAATATTGCCTTTGTTTTAGTAACATTTTATTACTTAATCCTTGTTGGCTTCGCTTTCGCCAATTTCGTCTCGTGGTTTTATAACATCGGCCTTGTCACGACCAAACGAGGAGTTGATATTGATTTCACCGAACTATCAACTATTAATGTCGGTACAGCAGCACTTTCTGATATCATCGATGTTGAGTATACCCAGCAGGGTTTTTTCCAATCAGCATTTGACTTTGGAGACGTGCGCCTTCGCGTTGAAGCAACTGGTGAAGTTTTTGTATTTGAACAAGTGCCAAGACCCACCGAAGTCGCAGGAACAATTAGTAAATTAATTGGAGGAAAAGCATGACTCTTGATCCGGAAATTATTAAAGAAGTATTTAAATCAGGAACGCTCGCGACAGTTAAAATTTCACTTTTGATCTTAATTCTGTTATACGCGATCTTTTCACTTATGCTTGGAACAAAAATACGATCTCTTAACCGCACCATTTTCCTCCCTGCAGAAAGCGGTGAAGTTGTTATTCGTGTCTTTGCCATAGTATATTTTCTCGTCGTTCTCTCGCTTTTTATCGTGACACTTGTTATAGTGTAAGTAATGCCCGAAGTCCCTTTATCCAAAGTGAGTTTGTCGTTTGCGAAATTAGTCGCCACTCCGACTGAAACCGCGTGGTCACAGGTATATAATGCCGGTAATCTTTTTGTTTGTCTTGCCTTAACAATTCCCGAAGCGGATGAAGAAATTTCTCTCCATGCAATAGGTAAAGATATCTTTAACATCTTGCAGTCTGAATTTTTTACCCTGCCGGAAAAGAATACCGAACATATCAAAAACGCAATCCGGACAAGTCTCGACACCGTACCTCAAAATGTTACCTGCAGCTTAACGTTGGCCTTTTTCAAAGACGCAGCACTTTTTGTCTTCATCTCGGGAAGCGGAAAAATTGTGATGAAGCGCGGAGAGAAAATCGGGATTCTTTTGACAAAACAAGATGAAGAAGAAGAAATTATCTCGGCCTCTGGATATATGCAAAACGCTGACACCATTATCCTTGAGACAGGTAACTTCTCCAAGGGAATTTCTCATGATACGGTGAACCAGGCACTTGAGCTAGAACTACCGAATGATATTGTCGAAGCATTGTCTCCCCAAATTCTCAAACAAGATGATGGCGCACAAGCTGCGATCATCGTCGCCTATCATGGCTCATCCGGGACAATGACACCAGACTCAGAAGAATCCGAAGATGAATTACAGCAACAGCAAGAACACTTATCCCAAGAGCAACCACAAGATGAAATACACGAAGACTCGAAACCCGAACAGGATTATGAAAAAGAAGAAGAACCCAAACCCACTCGTGCACCGTTAAAGTTGCCACAATTGCCGCATTTCAATCTCAATTTGGGATTTAATCATAAGCGCAAGTTGTACTTTAACATCGCAGTCATCCTTGCCATAATTCTTATTGTAAGTATCTTTTTTACAGCAAAAAAATATCACGACGACAAACAAAAAGCATTATTTCAATCCATCTATCCGACAGCAAAACAATATTATTCCGAAGGCCAAGGTCTGGCAAGTGTAAATGCAAGTCTCAGCCAGGAGGATTACAAGAAGGCTGAAACACTACTGAAAAACGGCGAACCAAAATTCCCCAAAGGGTCAACAGAACGGGGGCAAATCGATGATCTTCTGGCACAAGTAGAAAACGGATTGCAGGGAAATACTGCGGGAGTTACTATAAGTGCAACACCGGTTCAAGCACCCAATCACTCTTTACTTGCTGTGGAACAAGCACACTCTAACGGGCTTGCATTGGGACAGGATAATCAGAATGTGTATGTTATTACGAACAAAATAATTACCTCTGTTTCAAAAACGGATGGGTCTTCAAAAGACATTATAAAAAATAATTCCGATTGGGTATCTCCTGTTGCAGTTGTACCCTATCAAGGGAATATCTATGTCCTTGATCAGAAAAAAGGACTTCTCAAATTTGTCCAAGGTTCTGGTGGTTACGGCAAATCAAATTATTTCAACGGTTCTGCGCCTGATTTGACGCAAGCAACGGGTTTGGCAATTGACGGATCAGTGTGGATTTTGTTCAAAGACGGAACAGTTATGGACTATCTCAAAGGCAAATCCCAAGGTATCTCACTTTCGGGTCTAACCAAAAACTTAAGCAACCCATCCAAAATTGCAACTGATATTACTATGGAAAACTTTTATGTACTCGATAACGGCAATGCGCGGGTTGTAAAATTTGATAAAAACGGCAAATATCAAAACGCGTTCAGCTCAACTGCGGTAACCAATGCCAAGGATTTTGATGTTTCGGAAATTAACAAAAAAGCTCTCATTTTCTCCGGCGGCAAAGTATACCAAATTGATATGTAATCCAAAACTGGCAAGAGCACAGCGGTAAGATTCGAAAGAGTTACTCAAATTTCTCAAATATAATCGCATTCTGATCTCGATACACTTGCCTCCATCCCATCTTTTTTACTTGCATAACTACCGGCGCGAACGACATAGATGGCCTAACAAATCTTTTCAATAATGGATTTTTCTCAACATCAAATCCAAAAACCATTTGTCTCTCACCCTGCAAATCAGCAGGTGAAATCAGTAATGTATCAATACCATATTTTTTACTGACTTGTGCGAAAGGCAGCTTATTTTCCAATATCGACTGGTAATCTCCAAATGCGTAATTACTTTCATCCTCTGGAGCAGTAGAATTTCTCCAACTCGGCATTCTCCCGTCGATAAAAACTTTTTTCTGTGGCAACTGCCAGATCAGATACCCTCCCCAATCATACGATGAAAAAATCTGCCCACGAGGCAAATGGATTTTTAAGTAGGAAACAGCACCTGCAGGATAACTATTTTGTCCATCATGATATACCATGATTCGAGCAGTAAAAATTCCCAATTGCGGCAAAAAGAAAAAAAGACATACCACAAAAAATGCAACATACCCTTTGAAAAAACGATCTTTACCATAGAGATGTTTTGCTGCTTCTTCAAATAAGTACTGCAAACACATAACTGTTGGATAAAAGGAAACAATTACAAATACGGAGATATTGCGGATACTTGCCATCGCAGAAATAAAAAGAAATCCATACAGCACAATAACCGTAAAAGAAAATTTTCTAAAATACCGGATAACCAAAAATAATGACAGTGTAGTGTAAATCCAAAATGCAGTATTTTCAAAATATACAGCAGGATACCATTCCTGAATTGTTAAACGAAGATTAGGATCAAAAGCAGATTTGGAAACTTCTTCCCATAAATGATAGCCATATGGATTGATGCACGTTGCCAATAATGAAAGTCCCAAAACAATACAATTTGTCTTATCAAAATGTCTTTTTTCAATCATCTCACCTACAACAAAAATTCCCAAAACCACCATTCCAATCGCAAAGCCCCCGTGCAAATTTGCCCATAATAGAAACAGTAAAGGTACATAGAAACGATACCGCTTCCAATACTTTTTTTGAAATATCAAAACCGATACAACTGAGAGAAAAAGCAATGAAATTATTTGGGGACGAACGCCAACAAAATCAAATAACGTTCCCCCGACAAGAAAAAGCGGTAGCACAATAACATTTTTTTTGTTTCCTAAACTAAGAACAATAAGCACAGCAGCACCAATAATCGAGAATCCCACTACCAGGGGCAAGTTGCCAAAAAAGTCATAAAAAAAGGCCATTAGAATATCCATCCCCCATTCATGATTCACAAAATGATAATTCGGCATCGTATAAGAATAGAGATCTGTCACAGGAATTGTATGAGTTACTAAAACTTGATTTCCAAATTGTCTATGCCACCCAAAATCCGGATCTTGAACAACACTTGAGCGGAAAATAAAAAAACCAAAGAAGAAAATGAAAAGGATTGTTAACAAAAGGCGTTGCCTCATTTACTTATTGTATAGCAAAACACAAAACATCGCCCAGCCTGTGATAAAATAAACACAGTTGCAGATAGCGAGGCATAGTAATTTTTTTCTGTTTCACTAGAGATACCTCTAAAATATAGATCCAATCTCGCCTGAAACCAAGAAAAAAATTGCTATGCGTAGCGAGCTACCTAAACCAATATGAAAATCACCAATCGCAAAGCAACATTTAATTATCAATTACTTGACCGTTTTGAAGCCGGAGTCAATCTCTTTGGCGCAGAAGTAAAGGCCGTACGCGAAGGTCATGTAAATCTGGACGGAAGTTTTGTCCGGATTCTTGGCAGTGAAGCATATCTTGTGAATGCAAACATCTTTCCGTACAAGTACGCGCGTCCTGAAACCTATGATGAAAGACGAACCAGAAAACTCCTTTTGCATAAGAAAGAAATAATCTCTTTAAAGTCAAAAATGGACGGGTCGAGCTTGACAATCGTGCCTGTTTCGGTGTATACTACGCACGGGTTGATCAAAGTCGAACTGGCTCTGGCAAAGTCAAAAAAGCAGTTTGAAAAACGTGAATCAATCAAAAAACGGGACATTAACAGGCACATTGAAGAGGAATTGAAACGAAGATCGTAATCAATATTCGCTATAAAAATTAAATTTTAATTTTTAACTGGGGATGATTTGATTCGACGAGAAAAGTACCTTAAAACTGCAAGCCGACAATGATTCATAAGTCGTAAAAACGGATCAAAAAATAAATGCTGATGAACGCATTTCAGCCTTAAAGGCAGAAAAGAACCGCATTCTTGCGGAACTCGCCAGCCTTTACGGTGGCCAACAAAATTTTGCACTAGCTGCTTAATTTTTAAAGCCTGTTCATACATATCTTCCCTCACCGGGATAGTATGGGCACAAAAACAGGTGGGGAAAATGTACTGAGATCGGTTAGTCTTTTTACAGAATTTATTTAACCAACACGCTATTTTCCTGCTGATTGGAACAGATAGCGCGTATTATAAATCAGCTACGCTTGTAGACGTTTTAATCAATTTTACTCGGACTCCGGTTCACTGCCGGACATCTCCACAAATTCCGTTTAGACCGATTTTATAATCTAAAAAAAAGGCCGTTTGCTGCCTATCTTCTTTTTTTATTTTTTACGCAATCTGGGAGAGTATCTGATCTTAATAAGCTTTTTATAACTACCTGTTACTAAAGCTGCTAAAAGACTCCAAAAAATGATATCGCCTAACAAAGGCCCGATACTCAAAGAATTTCCTGGTGCGATATAATAATTACCTGGTACGCCGAACGAGACACCCATACCAACACCACGATCTATGTGATAAAAGCAGGACGCGTTACTACCGCCATAATAATCAAGTGGGAAACCGTGATAGCTGCTTTTAAAATATTTAACATTATCACAATACGTATAGGTACTACTAGTGCTTTTAAACCAGCTCAGCGCGGAGATAGCAAGACCAAAGATAAGAACAGTTATCAAAAAGCGTAATCGATTATTCATTATGTTTCTATTTCAGTAATGTAGCGCTACTAAAGGCAGACACTTACTTTTCATAATATATATTATCTCATCCGCATTAATTATTGCATGCTTAAACAACAATTCCAATACACTCATGTGTTAGATGATCTCTGATTATTCCCTTCAAACGAGGTTGCTCCAATAAGTATCAGACCCCACATCCAAATATACTCCTCAATCTGGTTTCAATTTTTTTCGGACATCTCCCCTGACAAATTTTAAAACTTTTTTTTGAAGCTAAAAGCGGTTCATTAACGGAAGTCTACTTATTAATTTTAGATTTGCTCGTCTTCTTTTTTCCTTCTTTAATAAATAACACTATACCTACGATTAAAACTATTATTGGCAAAGCCATCGCTACATTGGCCCAGAGAGGCAATGGGCAAGGACGTGGTGCAGGACAGGGACCTAAATCAGGTCCACAAGGTAAACCGAGATCCGAAAGACAAAGTCCAAAAAACGAAATTACTAAGCTGACAACAAAATAAGCAGAAAATACATTTAATAATGTAAATACAGCTATGAGAATCCTGCGGTGGTTTCCACCGAGATCCCAAATAAAACATGAAAGTATGTACGAAACTACTAAAAGTATCAACAAACCATATGAATATAGTGCATCTACTAAGTCAGTATCAGGGAATAGATAGGAAATTAATATGCTCACAAGAAACAAAAGCAGTACAAAAAAAGCAGGTATTGAGAGGATTTTTGCGAGACTGGGTTTATATAACTCCATATTTTTAAAAATAAATATATACTTCTAACTAGCTAAAGTATTTCAAATAAAGCAAATCCAGTCAAATACTTTTTATAAATATATTCTCCTTATTGACAAATTGTTCAGAATTTTTCTATTCTTAATTAGTATGTCGGCACGAAAATCCAAGAATCCTTTAGATATATTTGATACGTTAATACCAACAAAAATCGGACTTACCGTACTTGCTGTTTTAGTTATTGCCTATTCATATTATTTCTTAACCTTGTCCTCATAAATAATCAGATCCCTAACCACCTATTGATTTTCTTGAAAAAATAAAGCATAGTTGAGTAGTGAAATTTTTCAACCCTACCCGAAAAAAGCTCTTTATTGCAATCATTCTTACGGTTTGGCCGTATGTGGCAAGTTTGTTTTTTGTCTGGCATGCACATGAGGGAAACGTCTTTACCGATCCCATTACCAGGTTAAGCTTTTGGTATCATAGTTGGTATTGGTCACCGCTTTACATTATTGTGAAACAAATTCCCGGTGCTGAGTCAAATCATTTCTGGCAATCTAATGTATTTAATTTTTTTGTATATCCGGTCGTAAGATTCTCAATACGATATATAGTGGCATGCGCCATAGTCTATTATGCTAATAAAGTAACTAAAAAATATTCTAGATCCAAACACCAAGCTTTTTCCCACGCATCAGAATAATACTTCCCGTCTTTTCTTGTTTTTCTTTATGCGGTTCTTTATAATCATTCCATGCAAATAGGAATAATAGGTCTTGGAAAAATGGGCAGTCGTGTGGCTCTAAAACTTTCCAAAGCAGGTCATGATGTAGTTGTCTGGAACCGCTCACCCCAACCAGTTACCGAGTTTAAAAAACAAGCGTCAAAAGCAAAATCTTCTCAAACAATCGAAGAACTAATAAAATCTCTGAAAAAACCTCGAATACTTTGGATCATGCTCCCAGCAGGAGATGCGACAGATACTATGCTTTCTGAAGTTACGAAATATGTTGAGAAAAATGATATTGTCATTGATGCAGCAAATTCTAAATTTACCGATACTGAAAAACACGCAAAAATGTTCGAAAAATTGGGAATTAGATTTCTAGGAATTGGCGTGTCTGGTGGCGTTATTGCAGTAAATGAAGGTTATCCGTTGATGGCCGGCGGCGATAAAAGTGCTTATGACTATATAACTCCCCTTCTTGATACTCTCGCAAAACCAAAAGGCGGTCATGAGTATTTTGGCCCCGGCGGATCAGGACATTTCGTCAAAATGATCCATAATGGCATAGAGTACCCATTTATGCAGGCAATCGGTGAAGGATTTGGCGTTCTGGCAAACGCACCATATAACTTTGATCTTCTCAAGGTCGCAAAACTGTATCAAAAAAATAGTTTGATTTCAGGATTTATGATGGATAGAACTATTGATGCTCTCACTACTGATCCCAAACTTGAAACAATTCAAGGAGTTATCGGTTCCGCATCAGGTGAAGCATTATGGACAATTGAAGAAGGGAAAAAACATGATCAACCTGTCGAATCAATTGAACAGGCAAAAGATTTTCGCGTCAGATCAGAAACAGACAAAAAAATTCAAAAATCCTTCGCAGCAAGAATGGTCGGAGCTCTCAGAATTGCTTTTGGCGGCCATCCTGTGAAACGAAAATAGCAGGCTAAAACTACATCCTCGAAATCGCGAGATTGATAAATGAGACAAGAACGCTGAAGAATAAAGCCCACGTGTAACTATCTACTGCAAAACCAGGAACTATATGGCTCGCCATAATAATCAATATGGAATTGAGCACTACAAGCATTAATGCAAAAGCAACTGTCGAAACTCGGAAAGATAAGGAAAAAATCATTGGGCGAATAATAGCATTGGATATTCCAATAATGAGTGCTATCACAAAAGCAGTCCAAATGGATGCCAGGTGAACCCCGGGCAGCAAATATGCCGCGACCATTATCGCAACAGTATTCGCAAGCCAATTAATAAAATGTCCCATACTTAACTATTGTAAATAAAAGTAACTCGAGTAGCAAGTTGAACATACTATACTCCGTGTGCAAGTGTCACACCCCAAACTTTTTCAAAGCCTGCTTTTTTCAATACCTTTACTGCCTCACGAAGTATTTCACCAGAAGTTTATTTTGTCCTGCAGATTGGATGAGTCATGCCTCCCATGGCAATGCGTTGACAAATAGTACAAATCATTGTGTCGGCAAAAGTAATTATGGAAAAGCAATTAGTGCAAAGATATGAACCAAATTTTTTACACTGAACGCATTTTTTGAAAAAAAAGATCAAAAATTGCCATACCAAAAACAAAGCAAAACTCAGCAATAACTTACATGTTTTTTATTTCTCTCAGCAGTCTTTTAACATCCGCCACTGCGTGCGCGGGGAAATTCGCAATACGAATGTGTGTCTTTTTATTCACTCCATAACCATTGCCGATAATAAATCCTTTTGCCGCCAGTAGCTTTTTAACATCCAATTGTGACTTTTGAATATCGACAACTATTACTGTTGAGGAGCGCCATTTTTTTTCTTTGACAGATGTTATAAGCGTAGGATGTTTATCAAAAAAATCGTAAAACAATTTTGCTTTTTGATCTGTCTCATTCCGAATTTTCTCAATACCTTTTTTTTGCATATCTTTAAGTACTTTTCCCATTAAGTACATATGCAAAAGAGGTGGTGTTTCGTGGGTTTGATTTTTATTTGCATAATGCACTAATTTGGGAAAACTATGATACGAGCCAATAGACATATTTTTCTCAATCAACGATTCAGCTTTTTTGATAGCACGAGGACTAACAATCATAATCCCCAAGCCGGGAGGCAAACCAAAACCCTTTTGCACGGAAAAAAATACAATATCCAGAAGTGAATAATCCAAATTTACAAAAGGGGCGGAAGAAACAATATCTACAGCAATAAGTTTATCGGGGTTCTTTTTAGCTATAATTTCAATGTCCTTAATAGGTATTTGAACACCGCTGCTTGTCTCATTTTGTGTAAAACAAATCAGTTCTGTATGTTGCGGAATTATAACTTTTGTAAAATCAAATCCCCAGCCCGCTGTCTCCTCTACAAGATCTGGGGTTTTCCCTAATTCTGATGCGATGATATAAAATCTTTTTGCAAACGATCCATTAACAAAATGCAGACTGTACTTTTCTACACAATTTTGAATCGTCCGCTCCATCGCCTCTGTCGCCGATCCAAGGATAAAAACTTGATACTCATTTGGAATCGAAAGCAACTTTTTTAGATCAGCAACAAGCGATTGATACATATCTTGAAAGTCTTTTCCTCTATGAGAAATGGATCCAATCTGAAGTTGCATCGCTTTTTCTACATGTTTGTGAACAGTAGGATATAATTCAGATGGCCCTGGCGTAAAATAAATTTTCTTCATAACTTTAACCTCTGATACCTCTTTAATAAAGTACTCTTACCCTAATCGTTCCGGGAATCCTTGTCAACATCTGCAGTACATCTTTATCTTGCTTCTTTGCGACATCGGTAATTACATACCCTATTTGTTCACTTGTTTTAAGATATTGTCCTTCAATATTAACTTTGTTTTGAGCAAAAATAGTATTAATTTGCGCAAGTAAACCGGGCGTATTGTCATGGATATGAATATATCGGTGTGTATCGCGTTGTGCCGGTAAAGAAAGCGTGGGAAAATTAACAGATAAAACAGTATCTCCCGTATTAATAAACTTGACCAGTCTATCACTTACAAATTGCCCGATATTTTTCTGCGCTTCTTCAGTGCTTCCACCGATATGAGGTGTTAAAATAACATTGGGTAATCCCTGAAGTTCTGATTCAAATGGATCAGTGTTACTTTTTGGTTCTGTTGGATATACATCAACTGCACAGCCCGCTATTTTTCCATTTTTAATTGCTTGAACTAATGCGCTAATATCTATAACGTGACCCCGGCTTAAATTGAGAAACAGTACGCCGTCTTTCATGTGAGCAAATTCATTTGCACCAATAAGATTCTTATTTGTTTTTGCTCCGTCAACATGCATAGTAATGACATCACATGTTGTTAAAAGTTCCTGCAAAGTTTCACATTTCTTCGCATTGCCAAGTGCCAGTTTTTCTTTAACGTCATAAAAGTACACTTGCATACCGAGATTTTCCGCTAGGACAGAAAGCTGCGTCCCTATATTGCCATAACCGACAATTCCCAATTTTTTACCACGAATTTCATGATTTTCTTTTGCGGATTTATTCCATTTCCCCTGATGCATTCCCATACTTCGATCTACAACTTTTCGATACAACATAATAATTTCTCCAATTACCAATTCCACTACACTTCTTGTATTACTGTAAGGCGCATTAAAAACCGCAATGCCATGTTCTGACGCACTTTTAAGATCTATTTGATTGGTGCCAATACAAAATGCTCCAATCACCTGCAGCTTTTTTGCGTGTGCCAATATTTTTTTTGAGATTTCGGTTTTTGATCGGATGCCAAGAATTGAGATTTCAGGAATTTTTTCAAGCAATTCTTTCTCAGTTAATGAACGGTTAATGGATTCGACATTATATCCTTCATCCTTAAATTTCTTAACTGCTTCTTCACTAATATTTTCAAGTAAAAGTACTTTCATCTTAGATGTTGGATACGATTGTGACCGAGGCAAATCATAGGCAAAAAGTAATTCATCAAAACTTCTGATAATTTTATCTGCTTTTGCGGCGACGCCTTTCCGATACACATTTTCAGTAAATGCAAAAAAAATATTGGCTTTCCCTTGTTCTTTGATTTGATAATCCGTTATCCCATCTCCTATGACACAAATTTCACCAGTATGTTTAAGCGCCTCAACAGCTTTTACTTTTCCGTTTTCTTGAGCGAGAAAATTATTTTTATCAAATCCGGTAATTATTCCTTTAGCATCGTAAATAAAATTATTTGCAAAAATATGATCTTCTGTAATCCCAAAATCTTTCACAACCGGCCAGATACATTCCTTAAATCCTCCGGAAATAATATATATTTGTTTATGATATTTTTTGAAAAAATCTTTATTGCGTTTAAAAGATGGCGTCAAATTTTCTTTCAAAACAGCTACTGTTTTTTCAATATCTTTTTTAGTTGGCTTAAATAAGGCACATCTTTTTTCAAGTGCTGTTGAAAAATCTATTTTGCCTTCCATACCTTGATTCGTAATATCAGCAATTTGTTTGGCAATCTTTTCTTTATCGGGGCTGTGTTCGAGTGCGGTATTGGCAAGTTCGTCCAGGCCTTCTACCGTCACAATAGTACTATCAAAATCAATTATAAAAATTGGCAACGTCATTCGAAGAAAAATTTATGAGCTCAATTCACACCATGTAGGAAATATATTATATAACAATATCGCGATAATTTCATCTTTTTAAGATATTTTAAACAAATTGCAATTAGTAGTAATTTTTTGTTTATTAATATACTTCAAAATTTCAGTTTTTTCTAATGGATATTGTTTGACTTCGCAGAATTGGGGATCTGTTTTTTTATAGCGTGACAGCATTAATGCTTCTTTTTTATACCAACCGACTTTTTCAAAAAAGAAAAGATAATGAATAGACATTGGTAAATTTTCATCTGCAATGTTGAAATTTTTCTCCGTTACAAGATATTTTGCAATTATGTGTTTTTGTAAGTTTGTATTTCGAACCAAAACTAATGTATAAGGATCAATATATACTAATCTAAAATTAGATGTATTAACTAGATATTTCAATAAATTTGTTCCCCACGGTGTGTTATCCCAATACGATAAAACTACTGTATTGAAGTGATATTTATTATCAGTTTGTTTAAAAATCTCAAGATTATTCTGCATAGGAAGATAGACTTTCTGAAAAAACGAAGCCGGATACGCTTCTGGACGGTTATCAACAAAAACCTTTTCCGGATAAAGCCGAAACGCAAGATAATCACCAATATCAAAATTATTATAGATGGGCCCTTTACTATTATTTGCAATTAAGAAATTGACAGCACCAACTCCAGTAGCCCGAACACCAAAACCAAATCCATTAGTTGCAATACTCATTACTATAAAAAGAAGCAATAAAAGTAATGAAATTCCACAAATAAAAGCGTTTAACACTCTTGGTAACTTTTTAACATAAGGCCTGTATGTAGATGCGAAAAAATTGAGCTGTTGTGTAAATGTAAGAAACGTCGTAAATACAAAAAGTAATATGTTACGAAAAATAAAAAAAGTTGCCAGACTAAAAACTATCGCCAACATCCAATCAATCGGCTTGGTATTTTTCCTTGCCAAAAAAAGCACTGTTAACAAAAGTAAAATCGCAGTAACCGGAAGCACAATTTCCGATGAATGATAAATTGCAAAAAGTGTCGGAATACTTTGATTTTCAATCACAGGCAAGCCATAATTTTGTAAAACGGTAAATGGAAATAACGCACCTTTAATTCCATTCGGATTTATAAAAGTTGCAATCAATGTTCCTGCTAATGCAATGAAATAGAACTTTGCTTTTACCATCCGGTTACGATTCGTTATCAAATTATCAATAAGATAAAGTGTAACTAGTAGTGGTCCTACGAAAAAATAAATATGCAGATTCACCCACAATAGTTCAATCGGAATAAGAAACAATACTCTTTTATCCGTTCCCTTACTAGACAAAAGAATCGCCATAAAAAACGATAAACAAAACATGCTCATCACTTCCGGCCTGATATCAGAACGCAGACCAAGTAGTAACAGATAAAGGGTTATGGCAAAAAACGTAGCGCAGGTAAGACCAGTTTTTTTAAGTGTAATAAACACAACTAAACCGAATGCAAAAGCAATTAAAATCGTGTTCACAAAAAGCAATAAATTAAACCCGCCAACACTAAATAAAAAGTAATAAATAACGTCAGTCAGCCAGGATGTATTTATGTATGGGAAATCCGGATAGGTATAGGAAAGTAAATTTGTATGTGGTACCTGATGTGTTGAAAGGATAATCTTGCCAAGTAGCAAATGCCTTCCAAGATCAACATTAATTGCGGTAATAGGATGAAAAAATTCAGTGAAGAAAAGTGCAATTAGCAATAGAATAAAAACAATCGAAGAGATTCTTCTCACTCACATCATTATACCAATCAAAATGCGGAGAGAGCGAGATTCGAACTCGCGGAACCTTTCAGCTCGTCGGTTTAGTAAACCGATGCACTCGACCACTATGCGATCTCTCCTTGATTATTAAGTAAATTATGATTGCGGAGGAGACAGGATTCGAACCTGCGTGAGTATTTCTACTCAGGAATTTAGCAAACTCCCGCAATGGACCTA
>CAZILC010000029.1:0-15421 GCA_964540055.1 uncultured Gammaproteobacteria bacterium
AATTTTCCCTCTCTTGATATTAAAGCATAGTCGCAAAGTGTAATGATTTCTGTATGTAATTTCATAAATTCTAGTTATAAAGTTGGTTTATTTATAATTGTTTTTAATTCTCTCTCAAAATCTTCAGCATCTACAAATCTTTTAAAGACACTTGCAAATCTTATATAGGCTACTTTATCAAGTTTCTTCAAACGTTTTGCAACCATCTGTCCAATCAATTGGCTTTTGACTTCAAGTGATCCCATGGTGCGCAGTTCTCGTGAGATCTCGCCTACCATTTTTTCGATCTCACCTGCCGGGACCATAGTCTTCTCACATGCCTTGAGAATGCCCGTTTTTAGCTTCTCCCGCGCGAATTGTTCTCTCTTGCCGTCTTTTTTAATAACTATTAATTGTACGTGTTCTACTCGTTCGTATGTCGTAAACCGTTTTTCACAAGTCAGACAAGCTCTACGTCTTCGGATAGTATCCATATCGGAACTTTCCCGTGTTTCAACTACTTCTGATTCTTTGCTTCCGCAATAAGGACAATGCATATTTCAGCGTATAGCTATGTAGCGTTTAGTTCATTTTATATACGCTAGACGCTGATCTCTAAACGCTTGATATCTAGTGCCATAAAAATCATATGCCACTACATCTATAGTGTCAACTATCGCTAAGTATATCAAAAATATGCACTAGCTTTAATTGAATACTTTTCTAATATTATTT
This sequence comes from uncultured Gammaproteobacteria bacterium, assembly GCA_964540055.1. Taxonomy (GTDB): domain Bacteria; phylum Patescibacteriota; class Microgenomatia; order Levybacterales; family UBA12049; genus JACDET01. The sequence goes on from CAZILC010000029.1 coordinate 715, forward strand.
TCTTACACTAAGGAAAAAGTGTTGCAAGAAATAGAACGGAAAACAACTTTGAACGTTTTTACGGCTATAATGACTTTATTTCGTGAGATAACGTATGTACTCTTTCGAGCTCAGATTTAACTATTTGAGAGTCTTCTTGATGAGCTGACTGAGCAATTGCTTGCAAAATTTGCTCGTGTTTTTGATTGGAAGAAGTTAATTTATCTGCTATTTCTTTCGTACTATAACCCTGTTTTTTTGCATTTTGCGCCTGTAGTATTGCCTGCTCAAAATAATCCTGCGCCTGCGAAAACGTTTGGAAAGAGAGCTGCGTTTTCCCCTGCTGCTGTGTCGCAAGCAAGTAACTTGCTTGCACGTATTTATCAGACTGCATGAGATCGAACTTAGCTTTATCTTCCGGCTTGCTGATAAAAAAAGATGTCAAATTGTCTCGAAACAATTTCAAAAAATAAAGCGGATTATCTGGTAACATCCCCGGATATGGCAGCTGATAATCAATAGGTGTAGGCGCAGCTGACGGAATAATACCATCTGTAGGCGCAGGAGATTTAGTAACCTGTGCGTAGGCTGTGACGAGTGGTATATAAATTGCGATACATAAAGTAATAGCGGATAACAACAGTTGTCTAAAATTCATACGCCTGAAAGTACTATAGTCAAATTTATTATATTATTTTACCCCAAGTTTTTCCAAAACCAACTTCAAACTCTCCTCCTGATTATGTGTAAATGTATTCACTACAAGATCATAATACTTCGGATCCCAATATACCCACTGCGGATCATTGTTGGCGTACATTCTCCGCCATTTGGCAAGATTCTGTTCTTCACGTTCAAACACTTCATGTTTGGCCTGATCCACAGGGAACAAATCTCTATTTGCAAGCCTATCGATGCGAATATCCGCCTTGTCTTCCCCATTATCTTCACAAATAACCAAAATTTTTAAAACACCATCGATATCTTGCGCATCAAAACCTGCCAAATGACTTTGTACAATGTTGTGTTTTTCGTTCTTGAGAAGAAGTTTGACCTTCTCTTCATATTCCAGATCAAATTGATCTGATCTGTCGGCAGCGTAGCCGTGGTCTTTGGTAAATTCGCGGAATAATTTGCCCCCGTCCATTACTTTCCAGTCTAAATGTGCTGCGATATGTTGCGCAAGTGTAGTCGCACCACTTGCGATGCGTCCAGAAACAGTGATGTTACGAATCCCGGAAATTTCTACAGGCTTATCCATAAAACTTTTTACTTAAAACTTAAGACTTAAAACTTAAATATCTCGTAGATTAAAAAGTGATAATACTTTTTTCTACTACTTTATGTTTTGAGTTTTACGTTTTAGGTTTGGGGGGCAGGTTGCGCGGCAGGTGCAGGTTTCCGTCCAACCATTATCGTCTCTTCAACCAGCCGGTTTGCATAACCATATTCATTATCATACCAGGCAATAACTTTGAGCATATTACCTCCCACAATTTGTGTGAGTGACAAATCAATAATACTTGAATGTGAATTGCCAATTATATCACTTGAAACAAGTGGATCCTCAGTAACTGCAAGAATACCTTTATAGACAGGATTTTCTGCTTCCTGTTTGAATGTCTGGTTTACCTCCTCAATTGTGGTTGACCGCTTAAGAAGAAAGGTAAAATCAGAAAGTGAACCTACAGGAACAGGTACGCGAAATGATACTCCGGCGAAAAGATCTTTGAGCGCAGGTAATGCCTGTGCTGCTGCGATTGTTGCACCCGTTGAGGTCGGGATAATGTTTAAACCTGCGGCGCGGGCACGTCTGTAATCTTTATGTCCGCCGTCATGAAGCCGTTGGTCTGAAGTGTAGCCATGAATCGTTGTCATCATTGCCTTTTCAATGCCGAAATGGTCACTAATAACTTTTGCCGGAGGAGTAATACAATTAGTTGTGCACGACGCATTGTTGATAATATTTTCTCCTGCATAATCTTGATCATTTACCGATATAACATACGTTGGGACGCCGTCACCTTTTGCAGGAGCTGAGAGAACGGCTGCTTTTGCGCCTGCTGCAAGATGCTGTTTGATTTTCTCAGCATCAGTAAAATGGCCTGTTGATTCGATAACAACATCGACATTGAGTGCTCCCCACGGAAGCGCCGTTGGATCTTTTTGCGAATAAATTGGAATTTCTTTCCCGCTTACTACAAGGAGTCCCAGAAAATCTTTTTGATTGGGGTCTTCATTTGGCTTGATACTAACTTCTTGAGGAAGAAGACCATATACACTGTCGTATTTAAGAAGATACATCCAGCCTTTTAGATCTGTTGAACCGCCGGCATTGATGGCGACAACTTCAATATCTTCATTATGCCATTGCAGTATCACCCGATGGGCCATCCTCCCTATTCTTCCATATCCATTAATAGCAACCCGAACCATATATTTAGTATATCTAACTACCAGAATAATGCAAGTATAGAATTTATCACAAATGTATAAGCTCAATTTTCGTTTTGTATTCAAATATCTCTACTGCTATAATTGTAAAACTTCCCATGTTGAAAAAAGTACTTTTCGTCATTGCTTGTTGTTTTGTTTTTACTTGCACGCAATTAAACATAGCATTTGCTGCAACGCCAACTCCAAAACCAACCGCTATACCCAAAGCACCTCCTGCACCGGTGACTTCCTATGAAAAAGCAAAAGTCATTACTATCCTTGCCCAAGGAACAAAAACTCTTGAAGGACAAACGCATCCGTACCAAAAATTACAATTGCAGATATTAGATGGGCCTGACGCAGGAAAAACACTCACGCAATCGTACGGTGAAGATAGCATCATTACTGAGAGTCAGGAAGTCTCAATGGGCCAAACAGTAGTGCTTTTGAAATCTAAAACCCAACAATCAACCATATATCAGATAGTTGATAGCTATCGTCTTACGCAACTATATCCGATTGCAATACTCTTTCTCATTATCGTTTTGGCAGTTAGTAGATTAAAAGGCTTGGGTGCAGTTGTAGGATTAGGAATCAGTCTGGTCGTTATAATCTCTTTCATCGTACCCCAAATTCTCTCAGGTCAGGATCCGCTTTTGGCAAGTATTGTAGGTGCTCTTATCATCATGGTCGCGACAATGTATCTAGCCCATGGCTTTTCGCAAAAGACAAATATCGCTCTTATCTCAACAAGTCTCGCCCTGGTTCTGACAGGTGTTCTTTCCTATATTGCCGTACATATTACAAATTTAACCGGACTTGGCAGTGAAGACGCGGCTAGTCTACAGTTCGGGTCTACCGGAAATATTAATTTTCAGGGTTTATTATTGGGTGGTATAGTTATCGGAAGTCTTGGTGTTCTTGAAGATATTACAACAGGTCTTGCAGCATCAATTCAAGAATTATCGCAGGCCAATCACAAATTAAAATTCCGCCAGCTCATCGGAAGCGGTCTTCGCATCGGAAGCGAACATATCGCGGCACTCGTCAACACGCTGGTTCTTGCCTACGCTGGTGTAGGATTGCCGATTTTTCTGTTTATTGTAATTAACCCCAACCACCAACCGCTCTGGTACACGATAAATAGCGAACTTATCATGGAAGAAATTGTCCGGACGTTAGCAGGTGGAATTGGTCTTGTCATGGCAGTCCCCCTCACCGCAGTTTTCGCTGCCTGGGCATTTCAACAAAAAGGGAGATAATTTTCTCTTATCTTGCTACGAGAAAACATTGTTGCTACCATAAAACTATGGTTGAAGTTGCCGAAGCTCCACCTATCGCAAGTAGAAAAGAAATTAAAGCTTCCGAGAATATGAAGTCGTTCACTGATGCGCGATATATAATTAATCTCGGTGAGAGTCTCATAAATACTGCTGAAGCTTCCAATGAGGAGAATGATGTCAATGATGGGCAAAATCATTTTCAAACATTTGGTTATAATCCAGAAAGTGACACTGCCAAAGCTATTTATGCAGTGGGAGCAAATGGAGAACCAAATCCAAAAGAAAATGCCTTTTTTGTTATAGCGTATAAAGCTCTCCCATCACAAATTGAAAATAAAAGAGGAGCTGAAATTCATATAGATGGACCCAACGGTTTATCCTTCAAAGTAACATACCAAAGAGCTGAGAACACAGAAGATGAGATAATGCATATAAAATCTGATAATGGAACTTTGGATCTTGCAGATGATAAACTTGGAGACTCATTGCAAAAAATGAGACACGCAATGACTCTGATGCTAAAAGAACAAAGAGCAAGAGAGGCAATTATCGAAAATGAAACTAAAAGTCTTGATATACCTGAGGAGTTTAAGCCACCATTACAACAAAAAACAGAACGAACACATTTATCTAATAAAAGACCAGCCCTTGTAAAACGAATCCTTAATAGATTTTCCTTACATAATAAAAATTGAAAATCCCCTGGTTTTTGTACGGCATTTGTTAAGTATTTGTCTTGTAAAATTAAAATTAAGCGACTATACTTTGTAGATGATTAAGAAAAACCCATGGATGCAAGCCAAAAGACAGCTTGCAAAAACCGCAAATCGTATCCAGCTTGATCCCCTTATACATGCATACCTGACAGAACCTGAAAAAATAATCCATGTGCATCTGCCACTTCGTCTGGATAATGGTAAAGTTGTATCTTTTGAAGGCTACCGCGTTCAACACAATAGTTATCGAGGTCCCTACAAAGGAGGCATCAGATTTCATCCCGAAGTCGATCTCGACGAAGTAAAAGCACTTTCTTTCTGGATGACTATGAAAACAGCGCTCGTTGATGTTCCCTTTGGTGGCGGCAAAGGCGGTATCGCTATTGATCCCAAAACACTTACAGAACCTGAGCTAGAGCGACTCACGAGACTTTTTACCAAACGCCTCGCCAGCGCGATCGGGCCTGACAAAGATATTCCCGCACCTGATGTCAATACCAATGCAAAAATTATGGAATGGATCGCTGATGAATATGGCAAAATTGTCGGCAAAAAAACTCCTGCTGTTGTCACAGGAAAGCCGATTAGTCAAGGCGGATCTCAAGGTCGAACAGAAGCAACCGGACTGGGAGGCGCAATCGTACTTCGAGAAATGGTAAGAAGAAAAAGGCTGGATCCAAAAAATCTCACCGTTGCAGTGCAAGGATTTGGCAATGTGGGCTATTATGTCGCCTACTATCTGCAACAATTCGGCTTTAACATAGTCGCCCTTTCCGATTCAAAAGGCGGTATCTATATCCCCGGTGGCATCGAATCAATTGAACAAGTGCAAAAATTTAAAGAAGAAAAAGGAGTTCTTGCCGGCTGTTATTGTGTCGGCTCGGTATGCGATATTAAAAATAAAAATGATCTTCAGGGAAAGGATATCACGCCTGAAGACATAGTAACGTTGCCCGTCGATATTGTCGTCCCAGCCGCCCTTGATACGGTCATTACAGAAAAAAATGCTCATATGGTACAGGCAAAAATTATTCTAGAAATGGCCAATGGTCCCACAACCATTGAAGCAGATGATATATTAGATAAAAATGACGTCACAGTAATTCCCGATATTCTTGCCAATGCTGGCGGCGTTGCCGTCAGTTATTATGAATGGTATCAAAATGTTCATAATGAAACATGGACCAAAGAAGATGTCTTTGAAAAACTTGAAAAGAAAATGATAAAAGCATCAGATCTTGTTTGGAATACTATGAAAGAACAGCATGTAAGTATGAGAGATGCAGCCTATATCGCAGCACTCAAACAATTTGAAGAAAAATAAACTAATGGTAACGCTAACCGATCACCTCCTCATCGAAAGAAAAAAGCAAAAACACGATCTAACTATTCTGCTACATCAAATCGAAAATGTCTCCAAAGTGATCGCAAGCCACGTCAAAGCATCCGGACTTATTGATATTATCGGCAAAACAGGCAAGAAAAACACATTTGGTGAAGAAGTACAAAAGCTTGATGAATTTGCAAATAATTTGCTGATAGACACACTATTGACCGGTGGACAAGTCCATGCAGTAGTCTCTGAAGAAAATGCAGAACCGGTATTCGCAAAAAAAACAACAGATGGCGAATATCTGGTCTTTTTTGATCCTCTGGACGGCTCGTCAAACATTGATGTAACCTGTCCCATCGGTACTATTTTTGGTATTTATCATAAATCAGGCGGTCTTCTCCAATCGGGAAATAAGCAAATTGCCGCAGGATATATTATTTATGGCTCAAGCGTGATGTTTGTATATTCTTCCGGTAACGGCGTCAATGGATTCACTCTTGACCCTTCAGTCGGCAATTTTTTTCTGTCTCACCCGAATATAAAAATACCAAATGATGGTGATACCTACTCTATTAATGAAGCATATGAGCATAAATTTGAAAAAGAACTTCGAGCTTATTTACAAGCTTTAAAACAAAAACCGGGTGTTTCGATGCGATATGTCGGATCGATGGTTGCTGATATGCATCGAACACTTATTAAAGGCGGCATTTTTATGAATCCCGGCAATTCGTCTCGTCCCAAGGCCAAATTACGTCTTACCATTGAAGTAAATCCCTATGCTTATCTTGTTGAGCAAGCCGGTGGAAAAGCTGTCGGTTTTGCAAATAAAAACCCACTTCTCACTGTCCCCCAACACATTCACGACCGTACTCCGGTAATAATGGGGAGCAAAAAAATGGTTGATGAATATCTGTCTTTTTATAAGAATAAAAAATAATCTGAATCTAACCTATGGAGGTCGGATGCAAAATTTTTTGTTTTCACCTGAACTCCCTGATTATTTTTTAATTATAAATCGTGTGAATTGAAAACATAAAATTTTGTATCCGACCGGAATACCTTTCCACACATGAAACAAAAAATATCCTATATAGACGAAGAAGACATTAGTAATAAGCGGGTTTTGCTTCGAGCTGACTTTGATGTGGCACTTGATGCCCATAACGCAATTGCCGATGATTTCCGTCTCAAACAACGAATTCCTACGCTTGAATACCTCCTTAAAAAGAAAAATCGAATAATTTGTGTATCTAAATTAGGAAGACCAAAAGAGCGAGATCCTAAATTATCGATGAAAATAATTGTCCAACGACTAAAACAGTACTTGCCCAGTATTTCAATACGTCTGGTGGATGATTTTCTCACAGAAAAACCCTCGACTTTTACCAATCAAAAACCAAACGAGATATTAGTCCTGGAGAATATCAGATATTATCCCGAAGAAAAACTCAATGACAAAGCATTTGCAAAAAAACTGGCAGATCTTGCCGATGTGTATGTAAATGATGCATTTGCAATGTGCCACCGTCCTGAAGCATCCGTTGTCGGTGTCCCCCTTCTTCTTCCAAGCTTTGCAGGACTGCAATTAAAACAGGAAATAAAAATGATAACAGCCGTTACGAAAACTCCGAAAAAACCCCTGGTAGTAGTAATCGGTGGCGCAAAAATCTCTGACAAAATCGGACTTATTTCACGGCTCATTGAAATTGCCGATTATGTAATTCTCGGCGGAGGTTTGGCCAATGTTTTTTTCCGCGCCGAACGCTATCTTATCGGTAAAAGTATTTGTGAATATGAAATGACACTTAAAGCACGCCAGCTCCTTTATCTTGCCGAGCAGAAAGGGACAAAAATAGTTTTGCCCACCGATGTATTATTTGGTGATCCGAAGGATACGGAAAAACGTGGCGAAGTTGTGAAAATAAAAGAAAATAAAATACCAAATAATAAAATGATCCTTGATATAGGACCCGAAACAAAAGCGCTGTATGGTTCAATCATCGCGAAAGCCCGAACAATTATCTGGAATGGCCCGGTCGGTCTTTTCGAAAACCCCGCTTATAGACAAGGTACAGATTTTATTTACTACGCAATTGCCCATAACAAAGATGCAATATCCATTGTCGGGGGCGGCGACACCCTTTCGGCAATCTCAAAAAAAGAATATCTAACCAATATCACCCACGTCTCAACCGGCGGCGGCGCAATGCTGGAATTCATTGAAAAAGGCACATTGCCGGGGATTGAAGCGTTGAAAAGATAAATTAATGATTTTAAAACTCACTATTCCCTTCTCCTTGCCTTGTGGTGTATAATGAGGCTGTCTTTGGTAAGAGGACGCGGAACAAAATAAATTGTGCAAAAAATCGTATAAGGTATTTTGTTACTTGTCCTCAAATTGCCAGATTGACAAACTTGTCATAATTGTAATTCAATAGAAAGGTCTACTACCATGAACGTCCCAACAGTCACCCATAACGGTTTGTCGTTTATTAATTTAAATAAACCTTCTGCCGAACAAATGAATTTCCTGAATAAAAATTTCGGGTTTAGTATGCTGCATTTGGAAGATTATCTCTACAAAACTCAGATTCCAAAAATCGAAGTTGATGATGATTATTCCCTTCTCGTGATGGATGTTCCTTCAATTCAGCAAACGAAATCAAAATCACAATCAGTCAATCGTAATGCGCTTCCCAACATCCTCTCAAACCGCATCCCCTTTTCCGCCCCGCCACGCACCAGTAGAAGACGAAGAATCAATATCGGAGAAGTTGATTTTTTTATCGGCAAAGATTTTCTTGTCGTTTTGCATGATGACCGCACACCGCAAATCGATGAATTATTTGAAATGTGTAAAATCACATCCAAACACCGCGAAGATTTAATGGGTAAAGGTTCGGCGTATTTATTATATAGAATTGCCGATATTCTGGTTGATGTATCCTTTGGCTATGTTGAAGATATCACTGCAACAATTGACTATATCGATCGACAAATGGAAGAAAAAAGCGGTGCGACACTCATTGAGGATATTTCTATCACAAGACGGAACATTGTTGTTTTTGAAACAATGATCAAGCCGCTTTTGCCTATTTTTAGTGACTTGGAAAAAGGCAAATACAAAAGTCTTAACGGTGAAATGGTTGATTATTGGAGCAATCTTCTGGACCATTTGCAGAAAATCTGGGAGCGGCTTGAGGATAACAAAGAATTGATCGCCGGAATCGCAACAAGTAATGAATCAATACTTTCAAACCGAAGTAATGAACTGGTTAAATTTCTCACAGTCATTACTTCAATTTCATTTCCATTTGTCATCGTTAATAACCTCTATTCAATGAATGTCAAAGGTTTACCGTTTGCGGATGCGCCATGGATAGTAACAATACTTTTTCTGGTAATTGCCGCAGGAGGAACATCAATTGTTATCTACTTTAAATACCGCGACTGGCTGTAAAAGAACTGCATCAGAAGGCTTGAGGTACTCTTTTAATTTGTAAACTCCTGCGTATACATCTGACCATATATACCGCCGTCAATGACTCCGATACCAATCTTGTGAAATTGCGGGCTGAGAATATTGGCACGATGTCCTGGACTGTTCATCAATCCCTGCATGGCTAGCTGCGTGCTTGGTGCGAGTGCCAGATTTTCACCAGCTGAGAGATACGTAATCCCTGCCTTATCCATCCGGTCAAAGGGAGATAATCCCTCAGGAGTATAATGAGAAAAATAACCCCTTTGGAACATGTCATTTGAATGCTCGCGCGCCAGATCTCGAAGGTGCGGCTCAAAACTTAGCTTCTCCAATCCCTGATTAACGCGTTCGGTATTTACCATTGCAAACATCTCCTGCTCGGCTTTCCCATCCGCAGTCCCGTTTGCCACTTTGAAATGAAGCTGCACTATCTCGTTACTCTTTGGTTCAACTGTTAAGAAATTGAGCGTTTCATTCAATGCTCCACCGAACACTTTGTTGAGTGCGCTTTCAAATTGTGACGTGTTATCAACCAAAATTGATCCCATATACGAATTATTTACCGCTTGTTTAATAAAGGGAGACGATGGAAATGTCACTATGATGGTTAATAAGAAAGCAATAATAATAAAAGAAGAAACTATCCCGGGAATAATCCCAAGCCAATGATTGAACGATGAAAAAATCTTCTCCGCCCTACTTCCCACCGGCAGTCCCGGCAAATAATTTACAAGCCTCCTCGAAATGACAGACATTATCACCTCACTGACAAAAGCAACGATAAAAAATCCTAACGCATTTGCAAGGCCAATTGGCATGCCAAAAAACAAGGTGAAAAATCCAGCGACAAGTGAATAAAACTTCAAAGCCGCGATAAACGCAATAATAAAACTTACCAGATCCAAAAACGCCAAGGTAAACCCGAGTGCATAGCCTTCACGAACGTAAAAAAGCACTACAAGTACAATTACCAAATCGAGAAAATTCAGAGTCGAGAAAAAGTGTGATATGGTAGCCAGGAAATTTGTAAGTATGTCCACACCTCTATTATACGCAATTTCAATATGCTATTGGGAGCAAAATCTGATAGAATAAAAAAGCCTATTTGAGAAGTAAATTTGTATTACAAGGCTTAAAATTTTTCAGTCACTCGCGGGATACCTCTAAAATACGGCTCTAATCCTGCCTGTACTAAAAATTTCCCATGGCAATGAACAAAGAAAGCTTCTCAGCTAAGTTAGTTAAACGAAGTGCAATGATCAAGCGTTACAAAAAAACCGTAAAGAAGGTTAAAAAAATTTCGCGGAAGAAAAGGACAATTATCCTAGCTATTCTCCCAGTCATTATCATAGCCATACTCCTCGCTGTATTTTATATTCTCGTACTTCGAGATTTGCCATCCCCCACGGGTCTTAGCAAAACTACTGCATCCTATTCAAGCCAGATTTACGACCGCAACGGCAAATTACTCTACACACTGTACGGAACCCGTAATCAGACGTTTGTTCCGATTACTAAAATTCCTCTTGAGATGCAGGAAGCAACAATTGCGATTGAGGATAAAGATTTTTACCGTCATGGCGCAATTGATTTTCGCGGCATTACCCGTGCTGCTTACTCAACGCTCGTTCACAAACAAATTCAAGGTGGCTCAACCCTCACCCAGCAATTGGTGAAAAGCAGTCTTCTTTCACCCGAACAGACAGTTCAAAGAAAAGTTAAAGAAATTATTCTTTCATTTGCAACCGAAGCCCTTTACAACAAAAATCAGGTACTTGAAATGTATCTCAATCAGGTGCCATATGGTGGCACAACCTATGGCGTTGAAGCAGCAGCGCAAACCTATTTTGGAAAAGATATCAGCAAATTAGATCTTGCACAAATGTCATTTCTTGCCGCTCTTCCACAAGCGCCGAGTGAACTCTCCCCCAATGGCTCACATCCGGAACTTGGCATTAAACGCCAGCATGAAGTACTGGATAATATGGTCGCACAAGGCTATATTGATAAAGTACAGGAAGACAAAGCATTAAAAGAAAAATTAAAGTTTCAAAAAATAACCAACCCAATAAAAGCACCGCATTTTGTTTTTTACATCCGCGACTTGCTTGAACAAAAATACGGTCAAAAAGCAGTCGAAGAAGGTGGATTTAAAGTAATAACCAGTCTTGATCTGGATACGCAAAATTTTGCTCAGAAAGCAGTCGCCGATGAAGTCGAAAGTGTCGCTAATTACCATGTCACTAACGGAGCTGCACTTGTCACCAATCCAGCAACTGGTGAAATTCTTGCGATGATCGGAAGTAAAGATTATTATGACCCCAATTCGGGTAACGTCAATGATACACTGGCACTTCTCCAGCCCGGATCATCAATCAAACCGATTAATTATTCGTTGGGACTTCTTAACGGATACGGCGCATCAACGCCATTTATTGACGCGCCAATTTGTTTCCCTGATCCAGGACAAAAACCTTACTGTCCGCATAATTACGATATGAAATACCATGGTGTCGTTCAAATGCGCTACGCTCTTGCCAACTCACTCAACATTCCTGCAGTTGAAATGCTGAATTTAAATGGTGTCCCTGAATTTATTACACTCGCTCGGAAAATGGGAATTACGACCTTTACTGACCCCTCAAATTATGGATTATCTCTTACTTTGGGAGGAGGCGAAGTCCGGATGGTTGATATGGCAACAGCGTATGGAGTTCTCGCCAATCAGGGATATAGAATTGATTTGCATCCGATTCTCAAGATCACCGACCGCAACGGTAAAGTGATAGAACAATATTCGCCGCCTGCAAGCCCGATTTTCGGGACCAAAGTACTTCCCTCATCTGTCTCCTATGTTATTTCCAATATTCTTGCAGATAATAAAGCGCGTGAAATGGAATTCGGGCCGAATTCGGGATTGTATATCAAAGGCCAATATGTTTCGGCAAAAACAGGAACTACCAATGACTATCGCGATAACTGGACATTTGGATACACACCAGCATTTGTTGTTGCGGCATGGGTTGGGAATAATGATCACACGCCGATGTCTGGCGTTGTCAGTGGAATTACAGGCGCTGCACCCATATTTCATGACATCATGACGCATTTACTTGACGGGAAAAAATCCGAGATTCCGCAAAAGCCACCAGATGTATATGGTGAATATGTCTGTTCAACAACCGGACTTATTGCCGCGAAAAACGGTGCCAACTGTCCAACACGATTTGAATATCTTATTGGCGGCAAAAATCCAAAAACTCCCAAAGTTACAACTGATAAAGTATGGGTTGATAAAACAACCGGAGCTGAAGCGCCGGCCGGTAAAACAGATAATGTCGAACAGCGTGATGAAACTGTCATGATCGACAATCTCGGTCACCGATTCTGTGTAAGTTGCGCACTCGCACCGACACCAACTCCAACACCACACTGATGGTATGGAAGTCGGCATGACCGGAAAAACAGTACAGATATGAAAAATAAAAACAAAACTAAAACTATGGACTATCTTCATCAAGAAAGAAGTAATTATAACCGTCAGTCGGGTAAAAAAACCCTTTTATTGGTGGGGATTCTTATCTTTTTTGTGGTAGTACTCTCTGTTGCGACTCTTGTTATGCTTTAAATTATTCTTGTGCCTCTGCGTTTGCCTCTGCAATTTCCTGCAGTTTTTGTTCAAGAAGTTTGAATTGTTTTTCAGGTGTTTCCAGACCAAAAAGAAAACCAGTCGTTACAAAGCGATTGACGCCTGCTTCATACGCAATCGCGATTGTCTCATCATTGATACCTCCATCAACTTCAATAGGAAGATATTCTTCCAATTTACGAAGTGCTTTTACTTTTTCCAATCTATCCTCCTTCAGTGTCCCACCTGAAAAACCAGCTTTATCACCTGTATAAAAAAGCACGACATCCAGATCTTCATAACTGGCTTTCAACGCATCAAGTGGCGTCGGTCCATCAATAGCCAAACCAACTTCTCCGAGCAACTGTGCTTTTGCAATAAATTCTTCTTGGCTCGACATCTTTTCAATTTGCCCAATAAACCGGGTAAATCCGGCATCAGCCCATTTCTGCAAATGATTAATCGGTTCCTCAACCATCAAATGTACTTCAAATAAAATCCCTTTATCCTCCGCAACCCAACCGCTCCTTTCAGTCGCGGCCATTTTTTTTATAAAATCTCGGAAAGGTTCAGGATCGGCAAACGTCGCGTTAGGTGCGAATTTTCCATCACAGACATCAATATGAATCGACTTGATAAACGGCTGCACAGAAAGAATCTTTTTCTCTACTTCTTCAAACGTTTTATTTTCAGTACCCGGACTCGGGATGATTTCGTACATAAATTAGTTATCCTTTTCAATCTTACCTATCTTTTCAATCCTCCTCAAATGTCTGGGTGCAGCTGGTCCTGGAGTATCCAACCAGATTTTAATTCCTTTAAAAACATCCTCATCTTTCACAAAACGAAAGCCTATTGAAAGCATATTCGCATCATTGTGCTGTCTTGATAATTTGAGAATCTCAAACGGATCGGTGCTTTTTTCTCCTTCGATATTTACCGCTTGAGTCGGGAGTGCTATGGTATAAAATAGTGCGCATCGAACATTATTGAATTTATTGGCAACCATCGCTTCACCTTGTCCTGAACCACCGAATATTATTCCTCGATCGTCAGGATTCTTTGAAACATTTTGGGCTGCTTTTGCAATCCAATCGGGGTAATCATCATCAGGATCTACATCATACGCACCGCAGTCAACTACTGAGTAACCTTCCTTTTCAAGAAAATCTTTTACCTTACTTTTTAATGCAACTCCGGTGTGATCGGTTGCTAAATAAATTTTCATATGAGCAGAGAGCAAGTATGGTTATTTCCCGACTATGACTTCAACATCGGATGACAATGCCGGATCAACTCCTGTTGTTATTTTAACATTTGGGTTGGCATCTTGAACAGCTTTTTCAACAGCTGCCAAATTATCTTTGCTTTTTACATGAATAGTAATGCCGGTATAGGTGTAAGATGACGCATTGCCTGTTGTGACATTGGTAAAGCCGGCTGTTTTAAGAGCCGATGCGGTTTGCCCGGCTGCACCGGGAGTTCCGCTTCCGTTAAGCACACTTACTGACAAATCAGTAAGCGCAGGTGTTGGAGTTGTTTTGGCTGTCCCCGTAACTCCTGCTGTCGGACTAAGCTGAGCCGATGATGATGCCGGTGTGGGAGTTGAAGGAATTTGTGTTGGAATAGGCGCTGTAGGTTGAACCGTTGGTTTCTTAGCTGAACTACCCAACAAATACAAAGCACCAAGTGCCGCAAGAATTAACACCAGAACGACAAGAAAAATTATGATAAGTCGTTTGTTGTTTGAAGTTTTTTGAATATAGGCAGGTTGCGTCTGAAAGGCTGAATTTCCATCCATAATTTATCCCCCCGATAATACCACATTTCGTTCAGTTTGAAAACATC
>CAZILC010000030.1:0-13668 GCA_964540055.1 uncultured Gammaproteobacteria bacterium
TCATTGCAAGTTCAGGAGCTCAGAAGATCGCTGTTATTAAAGCGCTTCGAGAACTCGTTCCAACTCTTGGACTGAAGGAAGCAAAAGACTTAGTTGACGCAGCACCAAAAGAAGTGCTCAATCAAGTCAACAAGAAAACTGCTGACGAAGCAAAAGAGAAATTAACTGCAGCTGGTGCTACAGTTGAACTCAAGTAACAAGATACCCCGTTTCCGATATACAAAATTTTTGTGTGACCGAGAACGGGGTATTTTTGTGGAAAAAAACCACATCTCTTAATTTTTATTGTACATATTCTCCATTTTTTCCTATAATAACGTTATGAGTGAAGGCATAACACCGGCCCAGACAGAAGCTCAAAATCCAAACAATGAAAATAAACCTGCCGTTACTCCTTCGGATGAGCAGTCAAAACAACAAACAAAAGATTTGGCAGACAATCTTCGTAAACAAGCAGCAATAAATCCCCACCCTGAAGTAGGACTAAGAACTATTGCAGGAGAAACACAGGATACCGGTAATCAAAATCCTCAAGAAAATACTGTAGACGAAGCTCCATTGCCACAATTAAACCCCAAAGCAGTAGCTGAAGCCGAGAGATTCAAACAAAAATTAGTTGATATTGATGCCCTGCAAGAAGAATCCCCTGAATCTTCTGAACAAAGAACGAGAGGAACAGATGACCGACTCTGGGAGTTAGTCGGTACGCTGAGTGATTCAGAGTACTTTGACGGAAACAATAAGATAACAGATGAAGAATTGCGTGAGCTTATGACATATTTACATACGAGAGCTGCTGACAGAAGGCAAAACCTCGAAATGCAAAAAGACGGACCACCAATTCATATACCTGAAAGTCCTGATGATTGGAAAAATCAATCCTCCATCCCGCTTGCGGGAGAAAGGCGTGATGCAGACTTAGATATGTGGGAACGAGTTATGGATATGACTGATGGTGATCCGAGTGTGGTTCCTCCTCACATTCAAAAAGAAATTGTAGCACGAATGGAAAGAAGAAATGCGGCGTTAAAAAGTCGTACTTCCCCAGTTCCTCATGAACCATCTGAGGCAGAAAGATCCCAAGGAGAATCGGTCAGAACAACGAACGAGCAGCAATCCGAAGGACCAAGTATAGAAGAGAATGTACAAGAACGTATCAATAATAGCACGCAAGAATTACTGCATAAATTACGATTACACGGCTTAACGCTCGGTGATTTGCAAGGAAATCCCGAACTTTTCCGAATTGATCCACACGATATGGAGCTTCTGGAGTCACTTGATCAGGAGACAAAAGATGCTCTGTCAGCCCCGATTGAGGATACGTTTGTTAGAGGCGTTGGAGAAAAATTATTGGCTAATGCTGAGACACATGCGGGCTATGCTTCAATTCTTAGTTCGATTCATCTCCTCGCGGAGTCAACAGCAACGGGGCTTCGCGCACAACAGTATCTTGAACAACTGGGTCCAGACTCTACCGAATCTGGCGTTGGAGAAGCAATACAAAGAGATCTGGCTGCATTAGGAGATGTGCAAGGTGATACGTCGGTACTGGAACAACAGAGAGTTACCGTTGGAGGAATGACACTAAACCCCATTGAGGCGAGCAATCTTCTTAATTTCCTCCAAGCAAATCTTCCTGCAGCACATTCCAGCTCTGTTGCATAAAACCGCCAAACTTGCTTCGCCTGTTCAAATACAAAACTATGAGATGTAAAATACACAGAAATATATTATAATACTCCTCTATATATATGAATGCTGCTGCAGAAGTCTTAACAGGAAGAAACAATTTTATAGCAAAAGCACCCGATGGACCAGTACAACGGAGATTGCATGCTGTCATGGATACACTTCATTCACCTCTTCTCCCAACATTTCGATGGAATACCCACGCCCCGGGAGGATTTGATGCGCCACCCCAAGAAGGAATCAAAGATATGACCGGACTTGCTTCCTGGGAATCAGGAGATACTATTCGTGTCGCAGCTCAAATTGCCAAAATAAACAATGGCGAGCATGTACTTATCGCACAAGTACCAGTAGAAGAATCTGATGAAACCATACGCGGTCATACTGTATGGTTTGCCATCGGTAATGGTTTGAAAAGCAGGCGTCTTTATCGCACACTTTATTCTGCATATGTAGGAGTTGATTTGCGTCTGGGCAGTAAATATTCTGGAATTCCCGATCACAGTCACGGGTGGGATGCCCGAATTGAGACAATACACGGAACTGAAGCGCCGCAGCAGCCCCACATGGTTTTCGAAAGAAGAACAACCAGCAGGGATTTGTTACCTGATACTGGTCTAGTACAAGGAACTGTTGTTTCCGGCAGACTTCTTCAGGATGATACCCAAGATCTCATTGAAGGCAAACCACCAGGAACCTCAAAAAATACTAAAGGGACTGTCATTTTTCAAGTTGGTGAGGATGAACGGGATAAAGTTGCCGTATGGATTGATTTTCCAAGCGCAACTATGAGAAATGTCCCCGAACTGAGCTATAGGAGCAGATTATTTCCAGGAGATGTTGTACAAGTACGAACATCACGATATGGCCCCCACTCTGACATTGAATTGAGAGCAGAACAGACTACTCTCATTGAGGAAGGCGAAATGCGAAGGACCACACGGAAAGACCATAGAAGAAAAATAAGAAAACTTTTCCGAAAAATAGAAAACGAGCGTGATCCGGCAAGCTTGCGACAATTACTCGGGGAATATTATACACTTGTAACCTACCCTTATGGAGATGTTGTGGCTACAGAACAACGTCCGCAAGATGCAAGCAGACTCAGAAGAAATATAAAGGCACGAATGACCTGGGAGGAATTACCATTTGCCTATCAACACAATCTGCCACCCTTTATGAAAAAAGATTTTTTTAAGCGCAATCTAAAAGACAACGTAAACCTTTTTTCTTATACTATACAAGAGCTTAGGGATTATATCAGAGATATGCATACTGAACCTCCCAGTCAAGTGCGCATGCACTTATATACTTTAGCGGCTCATGATTTCTCTACAAGAGATTTTGGCGTAATTGTCCGGTCAGCACTCAGACCTGAAGCTATAAGCAACCACTCCGAAGTTGAATTGCGTTGGCTATCAGGATATTTCCAATCTTTAGATGCAAGCGCTGTAACATCCCATACGCTTGATATGATACAAAATGTGCTGCGTCACTCAATGGACGATGTTGTGGGCAGATGGTCGGTCCTTTCTGATTATGCACTTACTCTTAAAGGTCTTAACATCGGCCAGAATAAGTCTTTACAACGACGAAGAACAAGGCTATTATCCGAAGTTAATGCTTCTCTTTTGAAAGCGATGCGAGATCCTGAGGATAAGGGTATGCATAATGCTTTTGCAAGAATGCAACAAAGTTTGACTGATACAAAAATCGGTAAAACGCGGAAAAAACAAAAAGAGCGGAAATATGGTTTAACCAAGAAAAAAGTTGTACATGTGGACTTAGTTACCCTTACAGGGTCATCTTATTGACTTCTCCTCTGCATTTGCACATACTTATTGTGGAGCTTACTTTTATGGATTTCTTAGTAGTTTTACTCATTTCTGTGCCTGTTTTCTATGTTTGGGGACTTATCAGTTTTTTTCGGATGTTGGGAAGAGGAAACAAAATTGATTCCGTATCAAGAAGATTGTATCTTGAAGCTGCTATCCGGGATCTCACTAAAGAAATTGCCAAAAATAAAGAACAAAAACTTACCGACATGCTTGCAACATATCAGGAAGAACTAAATAAACTGCCGGCACAAACAGTAGAACAAACTCCAGAACCTGTACAATCACTCGAAATGCCCGCTATGGTGCAGCGACCAATTGGAATACATACTGCACAACACACCTCCCAAGCATCCGTGCAGAATTGGTATAAAGATAATTCCATCAATCTCCTATTGTATATTGGTGCCTTTCTTATCGTCGTCTCGGCAACTATTTACGTCAGCTTGCCCAACGCAACGGGTGTTTCCAAAGGCTTGGTATTAAGCGCTTTGACATTGGTATTTCTTTTCAGCGGGTTGTGGTTTCATGCTATGCCGCGGATTAAAAATGCCGGCACTGCTTTTACGGGAATTGGCGCTCTTTTGATCCCGGTCTGTGGTTTGGGTTGGTACAATTTTGTTTTTAAAGGGACCTCGGTATCTTTTGGTCTTGTTTGGATTATCACCACATTTATCGGGTTATTTGTCTATATTATACTGGCTCGATACTTCAAAAGCGTCTTTTATTCCTATGTCACCGGTTTCAGTACGTTGTCTTTTGTACTCGCATTTTTTAATATGCAAGGTTTGCAGAATGATTTTTATGTGCTCGGCGCAATACTTTCAAGTATAGTACTTCTAAGCATCAGCTTATATCTTAAGAAACAACAAGATTCTGATGCAACACTTTTCCTCCAACCCTTTGCCATAACCGCCAATATCACCATGCCCGTTGCTATTGCTTACGCGCTTTTTCTCACTTCCCAATCAGCTCATTTTACCATCCAATCTACGGGAAGTATTCTATTGGGATGTTTCTTTTACCTGCTTAGCTATCGCTTTTTCAAAAAATCAGAATATCTTTTTGCCGCCCAAATCCTCTTCACGCTTGGCCTTATTTATCTTGGCTTCTGGCTGCATTTAAGTACACTCAACGTCCTTTATATACTCATGGCATCACTTATCGCAAATCTATCACTTGTCGTTTATTTTACCAATCGCAAAATGCAGCAGGAAACAATCGTTGCAGCGATATTCAGCGTCGTCAAACCTGCAGTCATCTTCTTTTTCGCTCAGATGAATGATGATATAACGCCGGTTCATCTGATAGTCTTTGCCAACATCACCATGATTGTCGGCATTGCCTTAACAATGATCCGGAAAAACGCCTGGTATCTCAGTCTCAGTAGTATTTTCCTCTCAATTGGCATCTACGTGCTCATGGTTGATCAATTTAAATTTGAAGACAAGTTGTATGTTCTGGGTTTGCTGTATACAGTTGTCGCCGCTGGCTGGTATGTTGCAGGTTCAATTGTTAAGAAAAACCCTCGTGATCTTGCAGTCTGTCTTTTCTCATGCGCTTACTTTTTTGTACTCAGTACTGGCTTTATCGGTGATTCATGGAAATATCAGTTATTTAATGCCGTCTCCATGAGTGTCATTGCTTATTTGGCTTTCTATCAATACAAAGTAAAACAAGTTATCTATCTCGGCAATACACTTCTGGCTTTTGCAGTATTTACGCTTCTGAAACTCATGAATATTCACATCGAATTTTATCCTTTTGTTTTTGTGGCTTTATCCTATGTCTATTACTTATTCAGTACAGCAATTACGAATGGCCCTGCAATGGAATTCCGAATTTCAGGTCTTCTGGGAGCAGTACTCGCACCAGTGATTTTTGGCTTCTATTCATACAACTATGACTATGATATGTATTATGATAACGGTCTTCCGCTTTTTTCGAATCATTTACTTGAAAAATATTCACTCATTTCATCCTACATAACCTTTTTGCTATACGGCTTTGACGCATCCAGCAGAAAATCAGCCAGAATGGGATATACAGCCTCAGTCATTGGTATGCTTACCTATCTTTGGCAACTATTCTATCTTGGAATTCATGAAACTCAGTATTATACCTTTGTCATAGGCGCATACTTTTTCACGCTGGCTTACATCCAAAGAAGGAAACATAACATATCGCTAAAACAACTTTTTGATATTCTAGCAACCTTTTTTCTTATGGTTCCGACCTGGTTCCAATCCTTCGGCGACAATGGAGCCGGCTATGCTTTGGTACTTGGTATGATCGGTGTGAGTTATCTTGTCTACAGCATCACGTATCAGGATAAATTTTACCGGTATGCTGGAATTCTCGGAATAGTTCTTGCTGTCGTTTCCCAATCTAAATGGGCAATCATTGGACTCGCAGGACTTTTCTTTTTGGGATTTGCCTTATATTTGCTCATTTACCGCAAAGAAGATCAAACTCCGAAACAGTAAATATTTTCTTGCAATCTAAACTCCGAACGTCTGCCTAACAACATGTAACATTTCGTCTAACTCTTCGTTTTAATATCTTGACAACCCTGTTGCAGTTTGTTACTGTATATATAGTTTAATTGTAGATTGATGTTTATCATTACAGTTAGACAACCTATATGGCGAACCAAAAACTGTCTATCGAAGATCTACCAGATCTCCTCACTGTCCGTGAAGTAGCAGAAGTTCTCCGAGTTTCTCCCTTAACGATAAAACGATGGGGCAAACGCGGCAAACTCCCTGCCATCCGGATCAACTCTCGAGGAGATAGAAGGTATAAAAAAGAAGCAGTCCTCTGGCTTCTTGGAATTCAACAGAAAGTAGACTAATTCCACCTCAAAAAAATTTTAAGACTTGACTCTCTCACTTGTATAAAGCATTATTAAGGTATGGCTGCAGAGCTTAAATCCTATATTGCAAAAGCGAGGGAGAAAAAACTCAGTGATGAGCAGATCAAAAACAGCCTCATTGCAGCTGGCTGGCTGGAAGACCAAATTGCCGATGCTCTCACGCAGGATCCCGATCTGCCAGTCCCACCACCGCCTCCATCTGTCTCGCATGTGGGCATGTGGGTAGGATTTGTCTATATCCTCTTTTTTATCTCCCTATATGTACTCTCAGGAGCTGTATCAGGCATTCTGAATATCTGGATCGATAAAGCAATTCCCACTTATATAGACAGTGCCAGTACCGATTCAAATTCATTTGATTTTTTTGCGTTCTTCATTCAAAATTTCGACACACCATCTGTTATCAGAGGCTATATCGCAGCAATAATTGTCTCGTTCCCGATATTTATGTCTCTTGCCGTGATACTCAAAAAGCAATTAGCAACTCAGCCGGTAGTCAAAAATCTTAGGTCACGAAAAATTCTTATTTATATTACGCTCATTGCTACCTTTCTTATTTTATTGGGAAATGTTATCGCAACCTGTTACGATTTTCTGGCTGGTACCGTTACCGGAAATGGATTGGGCCATTTGGGTGTAACAATTCTAATCGTTGGAGCAATATTTATTTACTTTATCGGTGAGGTAAAAAATGATCGCAAATCTGAATAAAAAAGACATTATCGCAATTTCGTATATCACTCTTTTGAGTGTCATATCTATCGGGTATGGATTTTCCATTATTCCATCTCCAGCCAAACAACAAGTAATCGCAGCTGATCAGAAAAGAGTTGAAGATCTTGCCAATATTCAAACCGCGGTTGATTATTATTATCAAACGCATGATACATTACCTACTACACTTGATGATATAAAGACACAAGCATATAGTCCAACAACCCCACTAAGAAGAACAGATCCAACCACTGGCGCATCGTATGAATACTCCGTTACAAGTCCATACAGTTACTCGTTTTGTGCAACATTTGAAACAGATTCAAACAAACAACAAGCTGATCCGAATGATACTACGGATTATAGTTATCCTGTGTATAAAGGAGATTTTACCCACCCGATTGGTCATTACTGTTTTACCGAACGTGAGCAACCAAATTATAATTATTCGCCATCGCCATCAGATTATCCAGTAATCATTCCCTGCAAACCGGGCAGAATGTGCCCGATGATGCCTTCTGATCAAGCTCCATATTCGCCAACACCAACTCCCGGTGTATATAACACTAACCAAACAGTTGAACCCACATCATATCCCACAAGCAAAGGCATTCCGGTCCAATAGACCCTTTGTGTTACAATCAAGGTAATGAGGACACAGAATGTAGAATTAATTCATACACCGGATTATGAACAGATAAAAAAAGATTTTCTCCATGAACTTACCCTCGCATCCAAAGGAGAGTCATCAAGTATTTCATTTCTCAGACACAAGCTCCCCAAACAACCGATATTAACGCAAGGCATTGTACAAGGGATTGTTATCGGCGGAACCAATTATATAAGCTCGGTTGAGGGGATAAAACCAGACGGTCAAAACAAAATCTTAGACAAACGATCCGGGGAGTTACCAAATATCAAAGATGATAAGACGTTTTATGCATTTCTCCAGAAGCATTTTGATTCTCGAGCTCTCGCAATCGGCATTAATTTTGGATTTCCGATGGAACCGATGGTTGGAAGCCAAGGTGAATTGGATGGCACATTGCTGTATGCGGATAAAGAACATGCGATGCTGGGACTTATCGGAAAAACGATTGGTAAGGAAGCAAAAAGGATCTTTAAAAACAAATACAAACGGGACATTCCCGTTTCTGTTGCAAATGACACTATTTGTCTCGCATTATCTGGCAGTGGCGATGAACAAGGTTCACTAATTGCAGGAACAGGCTTTAATATGGGTTTGATAATTCATGAGAATAATCAAAAAGTGCTATTGAATTTGGAGACTGGCCAATTTAATAAATTTGAGCCAAGTGAAGCACTTAAGAAAATTGATGAAGAATCAGAAAATCCGGGTATTCATGTATTTGAAAAAATTGTTTCTGGGAAATATCTGGCACTTTATTTCAATGAAAAGATAAGAAAACATCATCCTGAGATCTCACCAATCCAAACAAGTCAGGAGCTAAGCGAATTATCCCACGAAAATCATCATGACGCCGCAGGTCATCTCGCACGGGCTATTATAATGCGCTCATCATACCTTGTTGCAACTGCGATTGCTGCCATATATGAATTCAGCGGCAAGCCGGAATCATTTACCATTATCGGTGAAGGGAGTCTTTTATGGAACGGTTGGCATTATCAGGAAAATATTTACAAACAATTAGAAAAGCTCGGAATTAAAGAAGGAACAATCAAACTAAAACATGTCTCCAACAGCAGCATCAACGGAGCAATTGGACTTATTACTCACTAGATTTCTTCACAAAATTTGCTTTTCTCAAATTTAATAATATTGTAACAGTTATATTGTTTTAGATTAAAATAACAGGATAAACAAATTCGCGTTTCATGAAAAGTATAAAAATTTGCACTTATAAACGTATCTTTTAAGTATATTTAATATCAGAATAAATCACTGAGGAATTTGAGGAAATTCAGTTTTTATTGGGAGAATTTTTGTTTGAAGACTTGAGAGATAAATTCCAAGAGTGCCAACTGGCGTCTAAACCGCCAGGGTTGAATAATAAGTCGGAACAACCATTCAAACCCTAATAACCGTACAATAAAAGGTGCACGAATGACACTTCCACTTATAAAATCAAAAGCCCCACCGACACCAATAGCTGCTTTTACTGAAATTTTTGGTAAATTCTCATAAATCCATTCTTCCTGCTTGGGAACACCGAAAGCAACAAATAGCATATCAATGTTAGTAGTTAGTGACTGGTAGTTAGTAGGATGCTTATCTATCTTCTTGCTAGCTTCCAATTGCAAGCTACTTGCTACTTTGAAACCATCCTTGTTCCATTCCTCACCAACAAATACTATATCTAGCCACGGGTATTTTTTTAATAAGCACTCGGCTGCGCGCTTTGCTACCCCTTCCTTTCCGCCCAAAAAGCCCATGGATATGGGCAAACTTTTACTCTCTTTACAGAGTTTTTCGAGGAAATCTACACCAGTAATACGTTCTTGCAAATGCTCACCTAATACTCCACCGGCAAAAAAAAGTCCGATGCCATCCGGTAATGCAATATCTGCAGAGTTTAGCTTATCCTGATAAGCTAAATGCTTTTGCGCGTAGGTTAACATTTCCGGGTTTGGAGTTATGATAAATGTCTTCTCAGATCCTTTTCTAATCCTCTGAAAAAGATACTCCAGGATATTTTTTTCTGTCTCGTTTGTAATTTTTACATTAAGTATGCTTGTCGCTCGTAACATGTTACAGATAATACTATAATTAAGAAAATAAAGCAAAATAACCGGTTGAATTTGTCCTATGTAAATTATTTGTGATCAATATTTTAGCCTTATTATTTACCAATTCATGGCCAATAAGAGGAAAAGTAGTGTATGAAGAATTTCTATTTACTATGCGATGTAACATTTTATGAACAGCTGCTATCTCTTTTTTATCTTTTAATCGATTTCTGATTTTCTAAAAGTATTTTCTACAGGATTAAATTTATTACTTTCTATTAATACTTCGCTTATACAATTCAATATTTTCCATCGCAACACCCGTTCCTCTTGCAACACAAAGTAAGGAATCTTCTGCATTGTGACAAGGAACGCCTGTCATTTGCGTCATGAGTTTATCGAAATTTGTCAGCATTGATGTGCCTCCCGACATCACAATTCCTTTGTCTATAATATCCGCCGCGAGCTCAGGAGGGCACTGTTCTAGCACTTCTTTCACTCCTTTGACAATCTCCAAAAGGATTGGTTTTATGGCTTCATTAATCTGTGATTCATCCAATATTACCGTGCGGGGCAAACCGGTAATGGTATCTCGCCCTCTGACTTCCATGGACTTATAATCTTTTTTTCCATCATCCGGCACTGCGTTACCGATTTCTATCTTAATTGCTTCTGCTGTCATCTCGCCTATCATGAGGTTAAATTTACGTTTGATATAAGAAGTTATAGCCTCATCAATCTTATTGCCAGCCACACGTACAGAGCTATGCACCACTACTCCACCTAAAGAGATAACCGCTGTTTCAGTTGAGCCTCCGCCTATATTAACAATCATATGCCCCGCAGCCTGAGCAATAGGTATCTTGGCACCGATTGCAGCTGCCAAAGGTTCATCGATAAGATAAGCTGTTTTTGCGCCTGCCGACATTGTCGCATCCAAAACCGCGCGTCTTTCAACCTGTGTTACTCCTGAGGGAATACAAACCATCACTTCAGGCTTAATAAAATGTCTTTTGCCACAGACTTTGTCAATGAAATAAGAAAGCATAGCCTCAGTTATCGTATAATCGGCAACAACTCCATCCCGGAGTGGCCGGAGTGCAGTAACATTCCCGGGAGTTCGTCCAAGCATATCTTTAGCCTCATGCCCCACTGCTACGACATGATTTTCTTCAGCGGTAACAGCAACAACCGTTGGTTCATTCAGAACAATCCCCTCACCGACCACGTAGACAAGGGTATTTGCTGTTCCTAAATCAATGCCGATTCTTTTAGTAGAAGGAAGTGAGAGCTTAAACATATACAAAAACTGTAATCTGGAAATTGAAAATTAATATATCAGAATATTACTTATCTGTATCATTTTTATTTTCTTACGTTTGATGTTAGATTACTATACTCAGGGGTCACGTTGCAAGAGCCAGAATGCTCGATACCAACTACTACTGGATTGCTTACTATTTAATAAACGCTTATAATTACCCTAGTATGAAAAAAGAGCAAGTTACTGCCCCGGTTGAGATGCCTCACGAAGAAGCAGAACCACAAAGGTCAGTTAAGAAACAAGTTATCCTCTCGCTTTCTATACTTGCGGTCCTCGTCGCAATTACCGTACTAATTATTCTTTATGGAAAGGGGTACCGATTATTTGTTCAACATGGAGAACCTACAATTTCCAAGACTGGCATTCTCAATCTTTCAAGCTCTCCTACTGGTGCGCAAGTCTATATCGATGGACATTTGACAACAGCTACCAATAATACGCTCAATCTGACACCGGGGAAATATTCGGTAACAATTGTAAAAGACGGGTATCTACCATGGAAAAAAGATTATGAAATTCATCGCGAAGTAGTCTCTGATGCAGACGCGACCCTTTTCCCCCAGGCCCCAAGTCTGCAAAGCATTTCAACCTTTGGTATTCAATCTGCAATCATCGATCCAACAGGAACCAAACTCGCTTTCAACATTTCTTCAAACTCTGCCAAACAAAACGGCATTTATGTCTATGATATGACGTCGCGAAGCTTCCCGATCCTGGCAGGACAAAGCAGTACAACGCAAATTGTTGATGACACCCTTGATAAATTCTCTGAAGCAAAAATTTCCTGGTCTCCTGATGGAAAACAGATTATCGCCAGTATTACCTCACCAGTTGATGGATCTCTTACCTACTATTTGTTAAATACTAACGGATTAAATCAAACTCCTCAGGATATAACGGCAATTTATCAAAATACTATTGATCTATGGAAACAACAAAGAATTAATAAGGCTACGGCTTTGTTGAAATCACTCAAAACCCCTGTTCAGAAATTCGCAAAGGCTAATTTCAATATACTTGCCTGGTCTCCTGATGACAGTAAAATTTTGTACCAAGCATCCGCTTCTGCCACCATGCCGGTTTATAACAAACCCAGATTAATTGGTGACAATTATCTCTATGAACAACGCAGAATCGAAAAAGGTGCGATCTATGTCTACAATATCGCTGAGGACTTCAATACACGGATTTTGGAACCGGTAAATAAAGTCTGTACGATTGATGATTCTGACTGCAATTGTGATGACTTTAATACCTGCGAACAACCACTTACCTGGCTTCCTGATTCTTCGCATCTGCTTTTGATCAAGGACAAACAAATCAATGTCATTGAAGATGACGGGTCAAATATGACCACACTGTATGCGGGACCATTCGTGGATCATTTCGTATTCCCCTGGCCGGATGGATCAAAAATCGTAATACTAACCAATCTCAACGGCCCCACTCTTCAACCCACACTTTATTCGATTGGATTAAAATAGTAGCTAGTAGCTGGTAGATAGGGATAATAAACTACAAACTCGCTAACTACCAACTACAAGTCCCTAACTACTAAACGTGCTTGGGCTTCGCAATCACATACAGCCTTTTAAAGGTTGTCCCGGGGGGCCAGCATGTCTGCAAAACCAGTCGCTGTTCTCCAGTGTGTTGTGAAGTTAAATAGGAAACATCCTGCGGATCTGAGATAACAGTACCTGAAACTACATACTCGTATCTTCGATTTTCAAAAAATATGCTGATTTCATCGCCCGAAGATAAATTATTTAACGTGTAGAATATGGCGTTGTAATGCTCTATATCCCACCAGTTATCAGCAGAATGGGCAAAGAGATAGGTTGTCCCTGCCTCACCCGGAAAAACGGATCCTTTCGCATGAGCAATCCCCTGTTTGAGTACTGATAGATATTCAGTAGGATTGTTTGGATCAACATTGGGAAATATTTTTTCATCAATGCCCAACTTAGGTATCAAAATACTAAACAATGGGTCAATCGGTGTCAAAACTTGTTCCTGATCCCCTGCCAAGATATCCGAAAAACTCGGCGCCTTCTGCTGCTGATTTGCTGATGAATTCATGGTCGGATGATGAAACATTGCGGAAACTTTCGAAATACTTAACATCTGTGAATTTTCATCTACATTTTCAATGACAAAATGAATATGCCGGAATTGAATAACCTGATACTGTACTTCATATTTGACAGCCGGACCAAACGTCATTACAACGCCATATAAAGCAACCAGAATGAGAAAGTTACCAAGAGTCCGAAGGGCAAGAAAACGAATGATTTCTGAGCGTTTCATAGTGTGGTGAGTTGTATGTCGGGGTGCAGGGAATTGAACCCTGTGCCTCAGCGTCCCGAACGCTGCGTGCTACCGATGCACCACACCCCGTATGATGTTTGTATTTTACCATAAAAATGAGTACAATTAGCCAGGGACTAGGGACCAAAGACTAATCGCCCCTGTAGCTCAGTAGATAGAGCAGCCCCGTCCTAAGGGGTTGGTCGGGGGTG
>CAZILC010000031.1:0-13139 GCA_964540055.1 uncultured Gammaproteobacteria bacterium
TTTTTTTTGAGCATGATATTATTATAAGGATCAGGTTCAAAAGATATTATTCGTCCGGTTCCACCGACTTTTTTTGAGGCAAATACAGTAAAAAGGCCTGTGTATGCACCTGCCTCCAAGATATAGTCACCCTTTTTAATATTGTAATAGACCAGATAGCTTCTTAATTCTTTCTCTTGTGCGTCATTATCCATAACGTTATCTTTATAGACGAGTAGTTTTTCCCCATCTATAACAAGTGTTTCAATAGGTTGGGGTAGCTTATTCATTGTAAAACTTGCAAAGTTTTTAAGAAGTGATTTTAAATAACCTTCAGGAATTTTTTGAAGTAATAATCGTAGGTGAATGCTTAACATTGTTGAGAGTTTTGAAGAAAAGAACTAAAATCTTCTTTTAATCTTTTAACATTTAATCGCTCATGTTTATTATTAGCGATGCTATAGAAAGATTATAATGTCAATGTAAAGATAATTCAATAATCATTATTTCTTATTGTAATTGTTGTGCATATTCGATAGTATTAGAGCAAATTTATATTATGAAGTCTCTCCTAAAAAATAAGTATTGGGTAATTCTTATTACATGTATATTGTTTATAATTCCATTTTTTTGGTTGCATCCCAATGAAGTTGATTTGGGAGGAGATAGTACGCGATTATATTTTTATGATCCATTAAATTTTCTGATTAATAATTCTCTGTATTTGAACGAAACGATTACTTTAACAAGTCGATCATTTTGGCCTGAATTCTACACGTTACCATATGTATTAATGTTATTGTTAATTAAAAGTATAGTACCTTCTTCTTATTTTTTAGTTTCTCTATTTAATGGAATAAAAGTAAGTATCAGTTTTTTATCTGTGTATTTAATTATAAGAATGATTATTCAAAATTCTTATAGAGAAAAAAGAGAAGTTTTGTTACAGTTGCCTGCTATTCTTGGAGGACTTTTATATACTACAGCACCGATAGTTATTGGAAATTATACTAAAGCGCTTATCACACACGATCAAATATTTTTAAATCCCTTATGTTTTTATTTTCTTCTTAGTTATTTTGTAAAAGATAAATTCCGTTACTTACTAGTTTTTCTCTTTATTACTCTTTTATTCGCACCAAATTTTTCTTGGGCGGGAGCACCTCCGTTTTTTGCATTCTATCCTTTAACTTTGGTATTTCTTTTGCTGTATGTTATTTTTATCTTAAAAAAACCTATAATCTATCGACACTTATTTATCGCTTGTATTCTTTTTTTTGCCCTTCACGCATTTCATTTTTTTCCTGAAGCATATAGTCTTTTAGCTCCAGACAGTTATGTCAATCAACGGGTTTTCAGTCAAAATATGATATTAGATGACTTGAATTATTTTGGTGGTGTTTTGCCTCTTTCAAAATTAAGTTTAAACATTTTATTGTATGCGCCATATAAACAATTTGTTTTACTTTCTGGTATTCCTGCATTCTTTTTATTACTTGGACTATGTTTTAACAGAAATAGGGACAGAACACTTTTCCTAGTAGGCATTTTTTTTCTTATAACTCTTTATCTCGTGACGGCTAATATTACTCATGCGGGGGTAAAATTATACGAGCAATTTTTCTATATTCCTGGATTCTCAATGTTCCGTAATTTTATAGGTCAATGGGCTTTCGTTAATTCATTTTTTTATGTATTGCTATTCGGATTGGCACTATACTTTTTGTACAGAAAAATCAAAAACGCAAAAATTTTACTTTCTGTGACGATAGTTATAACTTTGTCTTTAATTCTAAGCAGCTGGACATTTTTAACAGGAGGTATAGTAAATTCCAACCTTGACCAATCAAAAGTAAAAATCCCAATGGTCATGGATCCTAAGTTTGAACAGACAATTAATTATATTCGTTCTTTAACAAATGAAGGAGCAATAGTTTCATTTCCCTTTACTGATTGCTGTTATACAATAATTCATGGAATTAACAATGGCGCATATGTAGGATCTCTTCCTATTAGAACGTTGACAGGAAAGTTAGAATATGATGGATATCAAATGATAAGTCCTTTTGACGAAATTTTTTTCAAACTCGTTAATGATAAAAATTATGAAGGAATAAAAAAATTATTAGGATTACTTAATATTAAGTATATATATTATAATGATGATCCTAAAGTTTATGACACAGAATATTTCCCTAGTTTTCCTTATGGTTCTTCAAAAGCAGTTTTCCCAAAATCCCAAAAAAGTTATAAAGTGTTTATCAAAAATATTGCTGGGAATCAGATCTATCACAATGGAACATATCATATTTATCAAACTGAAAGGAAATTTTTTCATCCTTTATTTTATACAGCCGAAGATTTGAAGACGTATATCGCCTCGCAGACTGCAATGTATATACAAACAGAGCCTTTTTATGATTTCTCTGCGAAAAAGAATGATGTATTTATAGATCAATCGGATTGTAGTCAAATATTAGAAAAATCATTATGTTCTAAAAAAGAAAATCAATTAAATCCTGCGCCTCAAGTGCAAGTTGAGGAGGTTAATCCAACTGTTTATAGAATCCATATTCACAATGCAAAAAGGGATTATATGTTAGTCTTCTCAAAAAGTTTCGATACTCAATGGAAAATCTCTTTGTCCGAAAACAACCTGTGGCAAGACTTAGTATCTCCGAATTATTTAAAATTGAGTCATTTCATGGTTAACGGATATGCCAATGCGTGGTACATACAGCAAAAAGACATTGGAAATAATTCGGACTACATGCTAACTATTCAGTTGAACGATCAGAAAATATTTTATATTGGTTTATTTATTTCACTACTGACTTTATTTATTTTCATAATTTATTATATATATCTCTATATAAAAAATAATCGATTTAGGTTATAATAATAAACATTAAATAAATTTAGTTCATTCTATGTCAGACCATCAGAGATATTTAAAAAAAATTAAACCATTCGCAATCTTCATTGTTTATGCCATCATTCTTTTTAACACTATTTTTGTAGATCAGGCTTCTGACTTGATATTTTTTGGCGTTTTACTTTTGTTTATCGTGGTCATAAATGTATGTAAAACTAAAAGTAATATGACCTTTATCTTATGTCTAGTACTTCTTTGCGTGATGTATGTTCAATTTATCTTTTTAGGAACTACTGATAAAACAGAAAAGACAGGTGTGTGGCTTTTTCTTATTTTATGTGTTGGTATAGTTCAGCAATGGAATGGTCTAAAAGATGAAAACACTGGAGAAGGAAAAATTGATCTTATTAAAAAAGCTTTCATTTCGCTGTTTACTTTCAAAAATTGGTGGTTAATTTACCTTGACTATTTTAATCGTCTGGGAAGAAGAGATTTAATATATAAACTTTACCACGATATTACTTTTGCAGGTAAAGCAGGAGATATGGATGGTTTAATTATTAACGAAATTTGGGGTAGTAAAATTTATGTCCAAGATCCTTTACAAATAAATGAAAAAGATACAGTTGTAGATATAGGAGCTCATAAAGGATATTTCAGTGTTTTTGCAGCAAAGCGTGCAAAAAAAGGAAAAGTGTATTCTTTCGAACCGACAGAAAAAAATTTTGCATTCTTAGAGGAAAATATAAAACTTAATCATTGTAAAAATATTCATCCACTAAAATTAGGAGTTGCATCGAAAAGAAGCGAAAGAAAAATTTATGAATACAGCGATCAAGCAGGTGGTATTTCACTTATCAAGGAATGGTTTGGAGATAGCGATAGGGTTAAGTCTTATACAATAAAGTGCATAACAATGGATGATCTGTTTGTTAAATGTAAAATTGATAAAATAAACTTTTTGAAATTAGACTGTGAGGGTGCTGAGCATGAAATTCTTCTTAACACTTCTTCAAAAACCATGAAAAAGATTGAGAAAATTGGTATGGAATATCATGAAATTGGTAAGCTTACTGCTGAGGGATTAATAACGTTCCTACAAAAAAATGGGTTTGTAGTCAGACGCCAAAGACTTCAAACTTCGATAGGTTTACTATACGCTACTAGACAATAAATTTAATGAGAAAATTTATAGTACCTTTTTTGTTTATTTTTTTATTCGCAATTCCTTTCTTTTGGTTTACTCCTGGACAGATGGATATTGGAGGAGATACCAGCAGGCTATATTTTTTTGATCCGTTACATTATCTGCAAATACAAGCATTGTATGGTATTGTCTCCTCAGGTATAGGTGGAGAGTCAGTAAGTTATTGGGGTATTCCTTACTTTGTGCTTTTGGTGCTTGTAAAAAATATCGTGCAATCTCCCACGATATTAATTGCTATTTCTCATGGATTTAGCCTAAGTGTTGCATTTATAACCAGTTATTTACTTATAAAAGACATTCTGGCGAAGTCAGAATTTAACAAGAGTAAATATGTCGAATTACCTGCAATACTTTGTGGGATTTTTTATATTTTTACTCCAACTCTTATATTAGGATGGGATAAAGAAATTTTGACTCACAATCAGTTTTTTCTTAATCCATTAATGTTTTTTCTTTTATTTCGTTTTATAACAAGAAATGACATTTTTTATCTATTTACAGCTTTAATAGTGACTTTCCTCTTCTCTCCAAATTTTTCTTTTGTCGGAGCACCCGACTTTTTTTCATTTTACCCAATATCGATTATTTTTATTCTTTTTTATACAAAGCTTGTTTTAAAAAGGGGTATTCCCATGAAATCTATTCTTATTGGATTGGTACTCTTTCTTATTTTACAATCTTTTCATTTGGGTCCACAGATTTCTGGGTTATTTACTGGTGGAAGTCAAATTAACAAAGATGTATTTTCTGAACAAGCTAAATATTCAAGAGGACTTGGCTATTTTACCGGAGTTGCGCCATATGTAAAGGTAAGTATTAGTTGGTTAAACCTTGCTCAACTTAACGATCTAAAGCCTTTTGATTTTGCATTTATTATTTTTCCTGTTTTTTTATTATTGGGTTTTTTTTGGAATAAAACAAAACAATATTTACTAACCGCAGTTTTTTTTCTTATAACTTTCTTTTTTGTTACTGCAAATATCACAGACTTGGGGTTTAATTTTTATGTAAAACTTTTTAATATTCCAGGTTTTTCAATGTTCCGAAATTATTTTGGTCAATGGGTTTTTGTCTATACCTTTTTTTATATGCTTCTTTTCGGGCAAGCCCTAATAGCTTTCTTTCAAAGTGTCAAACTTCGCTATGTAACTATAATTAGTATTTATATCGTTTTACTCTTAACTTACAATGCCTTGCCGTTT
Source organism: uncultured Gammaproteobacteria bacterium (assembly GCA_964540055.1). Lineage (GTDB taxonomy): Bacteria > Patescibacteriota > Microgenomatia > Levybacterales > UBA12049 > JACDET01. Next base: position 5,264 of record CAZILC010000031.1, read on the forward strand.
ATTGATGGAAACCTTCTTAATAAAACTCTTTATCAATCAAAAATAAAAGTTGTCAGTCAAATGGATCCTGAATATGAGAGAGTATTAAGCTATATTCGTAATCTTCGTATAGATGGCAAATTTATCTCTTTTCCACTAGCGGATGCAGGTTATCAAATTATATCCGGATTGCATGGCGGTGCTTATCAGGGACCTTCAACAATTTCCTATTTAACAGGGAAAAATGATTTTACTGGGTATGATGGTTTACTTCCTTTTAGCGATACATTTTTAACACTTGTTAAAAATAATGATATAATTGGTATTAATAGATTATTTTCAATTCTAAACATAAAATATGTCTTTTATAATTCTGATCCGAAAATATATGATAATTATTTCCCACAATATCCATATACAGTTGTCAGAGGCACAATGCCAAACAATCAGAAAGGATATCAGGCTCTATTAGCAAAATTACCAATACATAAAATAAAGGATTTCGGATCCTACTATCATATTTATGAAGTCGATAATTATCTACCTCATTTTTATACTGCAACAGATTATATATATGCAACAGATGTTTTAACACCTTTCTTTGTTAAAGATTTACATGATTCACTTCGCTCTGTTGTTTATACGCAAGATGAAAAAATACTAAGTAGTGCCGATGTTATCCTTACCGCTTCAAATACTAACCCCTTACTCGACCTTGAAAACAATTATCATTTACATACGTCTGATCCATATGTCTCTAAAGAAATGGATGATATCATTTATCCGTTTATTGTTTGGAATGAGAAAAGAAGTCTAAAGAAATTACAATATTCACCTGATGATTATATAGATTATAGTCTTCTTTATATAACAAAACGAATATCAGAGCTTGATAAATTTCCCCTAACACCAATTACTCATAAAACATTTCAGGAGCCAAAATTATGGCAATTTTATAAATGGAATGAATTTAACAGTTGGGAAAGCAATCTTATCCGCATCGGTACACAAGCAGATACTCTTATTACCTGGTTAAATACTGCATCCCTTTCGGAAAACACAAGAAACATTGATAGAATTAAAGTTCATGAAGGTCTTAATGGTTTACAGTTCCGTCTGACAAATATTATAACGAATAGCATACATTCTGATAGTGATAAAGCATATTTGAAAAAAAAGGTAAAAGATTTGTTTACAAGACTTTATCAAAAAGTAAATCTTCAAACGGTCGATACAGCTTCCATACCTTATCAAATTGATATGCCAAAACAATTAACTGGTGAGTATACCCCTTATCTCCATTCTGAGACTGGTGTAAATTTGGATTCCTCACTATATACATTACAAGTTGGAGATCAATCGACAACACCTGTATCTACAAAAAAGCCAAGTTCCATTATTGCGTTTAATCCGATAGATATTACTGATCCCAATGTTCATTTAAAATTATTGTATAAACCTAAAAATGTTATTGGTTCAGGACAATGGATTGGTGTTGGATCAGTTAATGAATCAGATTCTCAAATTGTTTTTACTATAGATAACCGTCTTAGTATAGGTGAAGGATTTTCCAAAAAAATAGCAGAATATCAACCTAATACGCAGTACGTCATTACGTTTGATTACTATAATGAAGGATCAGACTTGCTCTTTGCTCTCTATGAGAAACAAAAAATTAATAATAATTTGGTATCAAAGACATATTTTAATAATATATTGAGTTCACATTCCTGGAAGACCCAACAGTCTCTCGTAACTTCATCACCAAATGCAACTGTAGGATATATTCAATTTGTTACTCCAGATACCGTGTCGTCAGGAAAATTACATATAAGAAACCTTACAATGGTAAAAGTACCAAATGACACGTTACTATTTAAAAAAATAACAAAAAGGAAGGCAACGCAAAACATACCCACAATCAGTTTCAAAAAAATAAATCCAACAAGATACATTGTGCATGTCTCAAATGCAACTGATCCATATACTTTGGTTTTTTCGGAGTCGTTTAATAACAATTGGAAATTATACATGCCTGTCACAACTCCGACACAAAATAGTATTATTGCTTCATACTTTGGCGGGCAAGTGCAAGAAGAAGAATCCGATAATGTCTTTTTTAATACAACATTTCTTAGTAATGGAACATTGGTTCATCCTGAAAGCCATACAATCGGAAACGGTTATGCAAACGTATGGAATATAAGTCCTGCCAATGTAGGAAATAAAAAGGATTATTATCTGGAAGTGGTTTATCAACCACAAGTAGACTTTTATTATTATTTAGCTGTTTCCGTTGTGACTTTCAGTGTTGTAGTATTAGTTACAGGAGTATTTTTTATAAGAAAAAATGAAGAAAAATAACATTGTTTTTTTAGTAATTTTTTTAGTTCTACTTACTGTAATTTTTAAAAACTGGTTTCTATCTCCCAATATCATCGGTGGAGACTGGCCTTTTTTTTATCAGGAATATATTAATCTATTTAGTTTTCTTCCTCCTGTTTGGGACTCTGTGCATGGTAATGGATTGGGCGGCCAATCAATAATTTATACAACGGATAGCTATCTCTATTTCACTGGATGGTTATTTTCAGTTGTATTTCATATACCTTGGAATATAGTTTATAAAGTAGTATGGTATGGTTTGTTTCTTGTGCTTTCTTCATGTGGGAGTATCTATCTCATCAATAAAATATTTCCAAGATTTTTTTTATGGCAGCGGTTATTAGCAGCACTTATTTATACAACAAATTCTTATATTCTTCTAATTGTAGGTGGAGGACAGATGGGAGTTGCATTAGGATATGCTGTTACACCATTTGTATTAGCGCGTTTTATTGTTTTGCGAGAATGTTTGTTTACAGATAATAAAAACACTATTCTTAGAAATTCTCTTTTGGCGGGATTATTGTTTTCAGTACAGATTATTTTTGACTTCAGACTTGCATTTATTACAATGAACGGAGTTCTGCTCTACGTTCTTGTTAGATTTCCACCTACCTTGCGACAATTATTCTCACTACTATTATATATAGTTTTTATTCCTGTGGGGTTATGTATATTACTCCATGCTTATTGGTTATTGCCCTTAATTTTGTCCAGACAAAATCCAGCAGCGTCACTCGGCGATGCATATACATCAGTTGCATCTTTGCAATATTTTTCTTTCGCTACGCTTGAAAAGACCATTGCATTACTTCATCCATATTGGCCTGAAAATATTTTTGGAAAAGTGGGATTTATGAAACCGGAATATCTGGTATTACCCATCCTTGCTTTTGGGTCTTTATTATTTGTTGATAATAAAAAAGTGGGTATATCAAGTATAAAGTATCAAGTAATAAGAGAAAATAAATTGATTTTATTTTTTGGCCTAATTGGACTTTTGGGCGCTTTTTTTGCAAAAGGATACAATGACCCGTTTGGGGGCATTTTTAGCTGGATGTTTCTACATATACCAGGATATATAATGTTTCGTGATCCGACGAAGTTTTACCTTCTAATTGCATTGTCCTACAGTGTCTTAATTCCGTTTAGTTTATGGGCATTTTCAAACCGTTTATCAAGTATAAAGTATCAAGTAATAAGAAAAAATGCAGAGGTAATTATTGTTTCTATATTTTTATTCTTTTGGGTGGTTACAATCCGACAGGCTGTTTTAGGACAATTGACTGGAACATTTGCATATCATGAAGTGCCTAATGAATATGTCCAACTAAAAAATATGTTATTGAGTGATCAACGTTATTCACGGACTTTATGGTTGCCTAAGTTACAACGTTTCGGATTTTATAATCAAACTCATCCTGCTGTTGAGGGTACTATTGCGCTTGGTGCTACAACTTCTGCTGAAATGGTTAAAATTTTACAGCAAAAGAATGGCGAACAAAAACTTGCAGATTCATCAATTAAATATGTTATAGTTCCAACTGATCCAGGAAGTGAAATCTTTCTTAAAGATAGAAAATATAATCCTACAGAGAGAAATATAATTATTAAAAAACTAAATCAAATCCCCTGGTTAACAAAAGACAATGATTTTAAAAATATAGCTATTTATACCCTAAAAGGTAGCAAAGATAAATTCTGGATGGATGGTGCAAGAAAAGTATCATATCAATTTATTTCAGATGAAAGTTATAATTTGATAGTTTCGCCCGGATCTTCTGAAAAACTTATTTTTAATGAAACGTACAATCCTATATGGATTGCAACAAATGATAGAAAGGAATTTACACATAAACAATATAGTTTATTTAATAGTTATGTGATTTCCGACAATAGTATATCTACTAAGATCAATTTATCGAACGCTTCTTATCCATATATAGTTCTTGGTAGAATAATTTCGCTTGTTACATTTGTATCGCTGTGTATTTTCTTTTTTTATTTTTGGAAACAAAAATCTTCTTAAAAATAAATGCAATTATATAAGTATTGTTTGTATATTAAAATTTCTATATAATCAAATATAACAAAAAGCTTATTAAATCAACTTTTTATGTAGTCAGAAGTACAATCTTATATGTCTCAAATTTTAAGTAAACAAACACTGCCATCGATTAGTATTATAATTGTTACAAAGAACGCCCAAAGGACATTACCTCAAGTCTTAAAGTCAATTGAAAAACAAGATTATCCCAAGAGCAAAATGGAGATTTTAGTCGTCGATGGAAACTCTACTGATAAAACTCTTGAAATAGTTAAAGATGCAAAAAAAACTTTGCCTATAAGAATTGTAAAAACTGATTATCCAAATGATCCTGAAGCATGTCGTGGAGTTGCTGTTTTACAGGCTAAAAATGAGATTTTTGGATTTGTTGACTCTGATAATTTTATGCCTCACAAAAACTGGTTGCAGAAAATAATACACCCATTGATTGTTCATAAAGAAGTGTATGGTTCTCAAAGTCTCAGATATGGATATAGAAAAAATGATACACCACTTAATCGATATTTTGCTTTAATTGGCTCTGCAGATCCTGTTGGCATGTATCTTAACAAGGCAGATAGACTTTCTTTTCTTTATGATAAGTGGAATTTATATGGGAAAGTGATCGCTGAGTATAAATCTTATTTTCTTGTTAAATTTTCACCAGATCATTTTCCTACATTAGGATGTAACGGATTTTTTTTCAAAAAAGATAAATTATTTACTATTAAAGTAAAACCTGAAAATTTTTTTCATATCGATACACCTCTCGATTTATGTAAAAAAGGAATCGATACGTACGCGATAGTTAATGAAGAGATTCTTCATGATACTGCTGGCTCTTTTAACAGTTTCTTGGAAAAAAGAGCAAAGTATATGCGATTGCATTATCAAATGCGCGCTAATAAAAGGAGATACAAAGTATTTGATCCATCAAAAACTGAAGATATCATCAACTTAACACTATTTATAATTTATTCTTTGACTTTTATTCAGCCAATTATTTATGCAATAAGAGGTTATATAAAGAGAAGAGATCTGGTATGGTTTGTCCACCCGATTTTTTGTTTTGCCATCATGTGGACGTATACTTTTATGGTAGTTATGGGGCTGTTTCAGACTCAATACAAAAAATTAAGCGGTAAAAAATAACTAACTATGTTATACTTGAGGCGTTTTTTATGTTAAGAAATTTTTTCCAGAAAATGTGGAATGAAGCACATGACAATAATGTTAATAACATTATTGCACTTTTAAGTACCAATAAAAAAGCTAAAGTATTAGACATTGGATGTGGTGATGGAAAATTCACAGTTAGATTTAAAAATAAAATAAAAGCAGAAACTATTGTTGGCGCTGATGGGGTAAAAGACAGATTGAAAGTTGCCAAGAAACTTGGCGTTGATCAAATTGTTAACTTTAATATAGAGAAATCTTGGCCGTTTAAAGATAGTGAATTTGATGTTGTTGTTTCAAATCAGGTAATTGAACATATTGAAAACATAGACATGTTTATCTCTGAGATTTATAGAGTACTTAAACCAAATGGCTATTGCGTAATATCTACTGAAAATTTATCAAGTTGGCACAATATTTTTGCTTTATTAATGGGTTTCCAAGATTTTTCCCATACTATGATAAGAAAAAAGCATGTGGGTAACCCATTGGCTCTTCATCATAATGAAACAACATGCACTTGGTCTGGAAAAGATGAAAAAAATTTTTGCATAGACGATACTGCATTTCCTCATATTAAAATTCCAACATATAGAAGTTTAAGAAGTATGTTTGAAACTTATAATTTTACTTTTATAAATGGTAAAGGAAGTGGTTATTATCCTCTAAATGGTGAAATAGGTAAGCTAGCATCCAACATAGACCCATACCATTCTCATTTTATTACTGTTAAAATGAAAAAAAGGTAACATATATATATGAAACTTCAGCTACTAATGATTCGGTCAGCTGATCATAAAAACGCTAATTCATAATAGTTTGGATGCATCTAACTAATAAAGCTTTGTTTTAAATTAAAAAAACAGTACAATACTTTTAATGAAACCGCAGGATATACTTTTTATAATAATACTTGTCATACTTCTGTTTATAAAAAAACCGAAAGTGTTTGTAGGCGCTGGTTTGTTGTGTTTGCTGGTGTCTATGCCGCTTTTTTCTAAATGGATTTTTTTTACTGCAGAACGGTTGGTGATGTATGCAGCAGGATTTATTTTGGTGGCAATTATTATGTTTCTATTAAAGATTAATAATTCAAAGTAATTTTTCGACTTCTTTTACCCAGGCTTCTACAATTTTATATTCATCTTTGCCCACAATTTCATTGTCCTTTCCAATCGTTTTATATACTTTAATTAAAGACTTACCAAGATCATCACCGAGCGATAGTGAATCTAGTGTTTGAATTACTTTTTCTATATATAAATAAAGGGGAATTTCGTTTTTGAAGTCTTTGAGATAATCATGGGCATTTCTATCATTTGTAAAAGTTGTTGTATAACTAAAAACAAGATTGCCCTTGAGTTCCCAAAGAAGTCTTTGTGCAATATATCCTCGTAGAATATCTTCTACTCGTGGATTTACAAGCGATGGAATGTATAACAGTAAAAAAGCTTCTTTATGGAAAAAGGTATTTTGAGAATTGAGTGCGCAATACGTACCTTTTTCAAGCGCATATTCACCACTTCGTTTGAATTTCACCGGTTTGTCGGAGATGAGTCGGTAAATTGCATCGAAATCACTATCCTGGTCGATAACAGAATTTTGTATAATAGCTTTTATTTTTTTTACTTTCTCTTTGATAGTTTGTTTCTTTTTCAAATAGTTAAGTGGATAACCTCTCGGCCAACTGGCATCACTATTAAAGTATTTATACATATTAATAAATTTATCTCCGGATAAAACGGGAATTTTTTTATTTTTTGAGATATCTGGGGGATAGTTATTGTATGGTGAGACATCATCATCTGTTTCACCAATGACATCTGATCCTTGTTTTATCGCATAGAGATATCCCATGTTTTTTCGTGAATAAATATTCCATGGCAAGACTTGTGAAAAATGAGGAAATAATTTTTCTTGAATTGTTGGGCTGAGATAGGTGACTGGATCTATATGCCAATCTTTTGGCGTTTTTTTATCTCCGACTGCAATAAAATTCCAATCCTTTATTTTGGCAAATGCATACACATCAGGTCTGGGAGGAAAGATTGTTGTAATAACAAGAGATTTATTCATAGTTTCTTAGTAATAATATGTAATATATATTACCATATTAAGCTAATCTAAAAATAGCTGTTGATTTTTTATGCAAAAAACTTTATTGTCAGATGATCAGATGAAAATCGGACTCATCATTTTTACCCGTAACGAAGAAGAAAATTCTAAAAAAATTTTTCCACACATACCATTCAAACTTTTTAGTAATACCTATGTCATTGATGGCAATTC
>CAZILC010000032.1:0-12737 GCA_964540055.1 uncultured Gammaproteobacteria bacterium
TCAAATGGTCAAAAAAGCTTTCTTTCCGATCATATCGGCTTGCATTGTATACTTGAGGTTAACAAATAGTAGTGTTTTTCTTGATAGCAAGTAATTTTGATATAGTTGGATTCTTTTTACATCAATTGACATTGAAGAGCAATTAAATTATCCTAACATTACCATTATGACTGCCCAAACAATTAGATTTTATCGAATTTATCTAACCTTTTGAATTCTGTTTTTGGGAGAATTCAAAAGGTTTTTTTTTGAAAAAGTCTCGTTAAATACGAGAAATTAGGGGGCTGGGTTCCAGGAAGTGCGGAACTCAGCCTCCACAAACTTCTGCGTGTCATTCTGTAACTTTTCTGCACTTCAGGATCTTTGGCGGGGAGCTCACTTATATTTTTGGTTTGTACTATCTTTTTTCAATGTTTCAATATTTACAAGCGTCTAAAGTCGTGCTCAAAATTATTAAAATCCGATTTCATTGTGCCTGTTATTAAAATGATAGATTTAGAAACTTTATTTTGTGCAACTTTCCTGAAAGGAGGTGAGTAAATTGACAAATTTTAATACACGTTTCATAACAGCTATCGCAACAGCAGCAGTAGTTTTGGGTGCAGTCGCCCCTGCCGCATTTGCAGATACATCAATTAATGTTGGTGGAAACGGTGCCGGTTCAAATAATACCGTTGTCACAAACAACACAAGCGGCACTAAAGTTATCCAAAAGAACAGCTCAACTGTTGTTACTTCAGTTAACTCTACAGCAAGTACTGGAGGCAATGATGCAAGCTTTAACACTGGTGGAAACACGAGTGTCAACACAGGGAACGCAAACAGCACTGTAAACGTTAGTGTTGGCGGATCAAGTAATACCGCAGCGATCGTCACTGATCCAGAGGTAAACACAACCTCAACTACAAACGTAACCGTTGGTGGTAACGGTGCAGGCTCCACAAATGGAGTTATTGTAAACAGTTCCAGCTGGTTTAAAGCTATCCAGAATAACTGGAGTAGTATTGTAACAGCAGTCACATCTGTTACCAAAACTGGTCACAATACAACCAGTTTTAATACCGGAGGTACCACAAATGTGACTACCGGACACGGTACATCAAATGTAACCGTTAATGTAACCGGTTCAAATAATACACTTATCCACTGATCAGGATAATGTAATTTTCAATAAAAGCCCTGCTCAGACGTGAGTAGGGCTTTTTGAGTTCTTCACTGCAAACTATTGCTGAGGTTGACATAGTCGACTTTTTTCTTTATAACTGAATAATGACTCATCATTTCTGCCCGAATATTCTCCTTCGTAATTCCTATCTTTTCTTCTAATCGCAATTCTTATCTAACTGTGTATGGCGTGTTTACTGAGTGGAATGTGTACTATTTTTATGCACTATTTTTGTGAACAATCTTATGATGAAAGGAGGTGATACTATTTTGAAAAAAAAGCAAATTTTTATGGCGTTTGTTGTGGCACTTGTTGTAATTGGCTCATTCGGTGTTCCTGCCGCTTCAGCTAAAACCAATTCGCCAACTCCGACAAAAAGTGCTGATCGTCCCGGATGGGGATTTGGTGATGAACATCATCATCATGTCGGACCGCCCGGACATTCAGTAAGACCAGGGGATGGAGATAATGATAAAGATGATCATGGTCATCATATCTCGCAAACCCAATTCAAACAGTTCCTAACAGAACTTCAGAGTCTCTTTAAGAAATACTTTGGTTAAGACCATTAGCTAAAGCATTGCTTGTCTCGAATATTGGAGGAGGGTGGGATTCGAGACAAGTGTATTCTAGTCTACAAATCCTAACACAGGCTTTATCACAAGCTCTTTTTTTAGTTGTTTTATATAGTTGAGCAATTTGTAAGAAGAAGTTAATAAATTGAACAACTTATAATACTAGCCTCGAAATTTCAGTGGCAGAGTTTGACTCTGCAACAATTCTCTTTTATAACTAGTACTATTGTATGAAAAAGTACCACTATCAAGTCTTTCAGAAATTTTGACAGTTATCTTAACATACTCCATCCTTCTTCTTGTTGGCGATTGTAACAATAGTGAGCAAAGAAACGTTAGAAATATAGTAGAGCAACAGATAGTGAAAGGAGGTGAATTCTATTTATGACAATTAATTTTCGTGCAATTGTAGCGCTCGCAGTCGTTGCTGTCGCAGTAGTTACCCTGTCCGCATCAGCTTTGGCTGCCGGTAATAGCGGTACGACCAAACCTGGTTGGGGATTTGGCGATAAGAACCATGTCCATACGGGCCCGCCCGGACATTCCGTACATCCATAGTATGGAAGCCATCGACAACTAGCCTGTCGGCTCAATGAAATTTGGGTCGACAGCAGAAATTATCTGTGCTATAGTTATTTATAGCAACACTTTTGAGAGGGGGTGAATGAATGCTTAATAAATCTACAGTTTTGATTGCCTTGGTAGTAGCATTAGTCGCAGTAACTTCAGTTAGTGCACCAGCAGCTTTTGCTAACACTACGAAACCTGGTTGGGGATTTGGTGATGAAAATCATATTCACACAGGCCCCCCCGGACAATCGGTAAGACCAACTATTGTTCAGCGATTGGAAAATAGAGAGAACAGAATCGTCAACAGGCTTACGAATAACAATAATATTCCAGAGCCACAGAAGACGAATTTGATTAATCAAATCAAATCAATTTTTGATAATCTCATCGGATTTTTCAGCTAAACAACCCTTTTTCCCTCTCCTTTTAGGAGAGGGGCAAGGTGAGGTCAAATTTATTTGATTTTCAAGCATAACCGCGAGCCACTCCACAGAGAACTCGCGGTTTTTGCGTTTTGGAAAAGCATAATTTGCTATAATACACCCGCAATGACATATAGTCCTGAAGATGGCAATATATGGAGTCCTCATAAATTTGGCGATGATTGCCCATCGAAAAGAGATGATTTTCCCGATGGGATTAGACGTATGTCATTTATGAAAGGCGCAGGATTTGCTTTTGATGCGATTAATGATTTTTTTGAAGCAGGAAATGCAGTTCCGCTACGAACATTTTCTTCAAATGAAATATTTTCACCAGAACAGTATCCACAGGGAACTATCGTTAATTTTGCCTATGATCAAGCACTATTAAGTTTGGACAGAGAAAAATCTGCTCCGATGGAATCAATACGTGGGTATGTAGGCGTAGTATATGAATATACTAGTAAAAGAGGTACAGTTCCCGGAGTCATATGTTTTGATAGTGCAGTTATTAAGTCAAATATAATACAAGGTAGAAATCCTCTCTATAAAGAAAATGGTATTATTATTGGATTTCCGATTACTGAAGGTGCAGCTAGGCACTATAAAACACCAAAACAAGAAACATTAACAAGAATTACGGGACTTGTTGTGTACCATATGGGTGATGGGGTTAGAAATCGGGAAAGAAGTGTTTTTCAGGTACCCCTTCTAAATCGAGGCATGAGGCTTAATCCCGGTCAAGCATAATATATACGTACATTACACTGCTATTAGCTTCTGTTCTTCTATATGAACCTGGTCTGGAGAGGTAACTACATATGGTTCTGGATAATCAATTATTTCATTGAGTACCAAATCGACATTTTTCTTCGTTTCATCATTACCGACAGCACCATTATTTACTTCAATAATTTGCGTTACCGCTGTACGCAAATTTGTTACCCAATCCGATGCGAATTCCTGAGGATCCCTGCTTTGCGTTGCTTCCATAAGGGCAAGCAACTTTGCACCGGCTTGCTCGGTAATAGTAACCCAAGCAGTTGCTATTTGTACGTTAGCACCTCTTTTTTCCCAATTTGTAGTTCGTTCTGCAAGGTTGGAAATAATTGTTCCTAAGAATTTATTTGCATCAGCGACTTTTCCTTCTTTTCCTTCGCTTACCAGTTCTTCACTCCATGGATCAATTATTGAAGAACGAAGCTTCTGCTGCCAACCTCCATGATATTCATTTTTAGCATATGCAAATACTGTAATATCACCCTCTTGTTGACCTTTCACGATCATATCCTTCAAAGCGGGGTCATCACCTTCGACGAGTCGTCCAATTCTTTCACCACTAAAAATTTTCAGATCCACTGTTTCTCTTTCATCTTTTATTCTTCTACGGAGCACAAAAGTTTCTCCTGTTATAGCGGCTAAACCCAAACCAGTTAGTGCACCGGGTAGAATAAGAGAATTTTTCTCTCCAAAAAATTGCTCTATTTTCCCCCAGGCAGATGTGCCAGCTTGAGGTGTGGCATGCTCAGGTGCTTGCGTGGCTTGAATTGCGTTTTCACTTTGAGAACCATGGGGGAAAGGAGACTGCGCTTGATGAGTTAAATCATCGGTTGGTGTTTTCCTTGGTTTTTTCTCATGGAATACTGTTTGTTCTCCTCCATTCCTCACTAATTCTGTCATAGCTGTTGCAACTGTTACATCAGCAGTAATTTCTGCTTCTGGAGTATCCTGATCGACATTACCTAATTTTCGAAGTTCTCCTTGTACAATTTTTGCTTCTTGAGGTGCATCTGCGGGAAGCTTTTTCGTGGCTAAATCTTCAGCAAATTTAGCGGTCCGCCTATTTGCAACAGGTATCTTTGAATCAGGTACTAATGAAGTTGGTTCAGCAGTCGAGTCTATATTTGCATATCCAGTATCAAGTTTGGAAACTATTTTAACAACATGTAAAAGCGTACCATCTGGTAGACTATTTTGAGCCAACGACCAAAACGTCGTATTCGGACCTATCTTAGCTTCTCTTGTTCCAGGCAGAGCCTGTGAAGATTGTGCATCTATACGTGTTGCTGCAACGGATTGCCCACCATGTACTGGTGTTTCAGCTGCAAAAGCTGAAGGCGAGTGGGTAAGATTTAATACACCCGGCGCGATAGCACCCAGAGCACCCACTGTGTTTAACCATGTTCTTCCTCTTCTTGCGAGTCTTCGCCGGAGTGTTTCTCTCCCAAATTGTTGCCCTTCTTTACGTGCCATGGGGGTATTATAGTACGTTATAGGATGTTTTTCAAACGCAAAAAAGGCAATGACTGTTCAGTTATAGGTTTCGATATAAATAATGTTAACTTTTTGTTACATAACTCTTGCGTAGCACTTAAGTATCTATAACTTTTACTATCTACAATCACTCCTAATGAGTGCAGAAGGTCCTCCAGGGAGTAACGATAGATCAGGCCCCGTAGTAAGTCGCAGATGGTTATTAACTGCTGGATTAACAGGCTTAGCCGGAGCTGGATTAGGAGTGCTTGATCTTAAGGTTCTACATATTGGTCAAGGCCATCCAAGTAGAGAATATCCAAAAGCTTCACCAAGTGTAACAACACAGCCTCCTGCTTCAACAAGTGAATCTGCACCGCCAACAACGAATGGCATACCTGATACTTTACCTCGAAATAGAAAAATTAAGGGATTCCAAAGTGGTATGACATTTACAAGTTATACGACAGGGCAACTTGGAAGCTCAGAAGGAATTGCTCAGTTACAAAAAATTGATGGGACAGGTGCCAGTGCAGTTTCTCTTGTACCAACAGGGTATCAGGAAGGAAGTAATGCGACTACTATTTATAAACATCCTCAAAAAACATCCAGTGATGGAGAAATAACTGATACGATCAGACGAGCTCATGAAATGGGCATGACAGTACTTCTCAAACCACATGTTGATTCACTCGATAACACCCCTCGTGAAAATATCGGAACCGGTTTTGATAGAGCTGGGCGTAGAGCGTGGTTTGATTCCTATGGTAATTTTATCCGCTCCTATGCCCAAATAGCTGCTGCGAACGATGTTGAGGTTTTTAGTGTTGGTACAGAATTAAAAGGTCTGTCTCCCAATGCTGATCAATGGGGAAGAATAGTGAGCATGGTTCGTAATGAATATGGCGGTAAAGTAACCTACGCTGCAAATTATAATGAAGCTTTTTCCTGGTATCCAGACCTTGATTACATCGGCGTTGATGACTATTCACCACTGACGGGTCCACAAACACCACAAAATCTTTCAGCTTTTTGGCGGCAACGATTTTCTCAATACGGACAACTATCACAACAATTTGGTAAACCTTTTCTTCTTACAGAACTGGGCTGTGCATCAAGTAATGGCGCATGGGCAAATCCCCAAGATACCGGAGGAGCTGCCAATGAAAGGGTTCAGGCAGATTGGTATCAGGCAGTATTTAACGCTATCCCATATGCACAAGGCGCCGTTGATGGAATCTATCTGTGGAACTGGTATCCCTATGATATTCCCAATCCCGCACAAGATACAGGGTTGACGCCGCAAGGAAAAGAAGGACAAACAGTCTTCACCAGTTTCAACAGAGCTCACATCCTCAGGCGAAGGTAAATATTGACAGAGAAAAGGAGTTCATCTACCATATTTTAGTATGGCTAAAAAGACAAAAAGTTCCGGTTTCAATGATCTTAAAATTGCGATACTTTTTTTCACCGGACTACTCGCATTTATCACTGCAGGCGTCATAGGCGCAACAAGTACTCAGTACCATTCCAACGCCAGCACACCGACAAATGGGTTTCCAACAAGCCAATGGAATAGCGCCATTGCCAATGTTATCTACGCGGACAACACCCAATCGGTCAAACTCCCCAGTGGACAAATTCTCTGGGCATTTGGTGATACTACCAAAATTAATGACAAATCAGTAGTCGGAACAATTTATTATCCGCACAACGCTTTTGTCAAACAAGCTCCAAACAGCCTCAATTTCACCCCGGTTGCCGGCAAAATAAGCAATAAGCCCTGGCAGCAGGTCCCCAATTGGTCTGATGACACGTATTTTTGGATGGCAACACCGATTGTTGATGGGGGATCACTCTATGTATTGGGTGAGCGAATCAAAGGAGTTGTGCCATTTAGCATTCAGGGAATTTATGTAGCAGTGTTTAACGCCAACACACTTGCATATGAACGAATTGTTCAGATCCCTGGTGGTTCAACTGGTAAAACCAACTGGGGTGGAGTTGTCCGAACTGGCAGCGGCTTTTGGATCTCAGGAACGCACAATGTCAGCTGCAGTAACTCAAAAAATTGTAAAGTAGGGGACATGGCATTTGTCCCATTTGGGAAATTAGCATCTCCTGGCTCCTGGAAAGTATATAACAATATTATTCCCGCATCCAACAATCTTGGTACGGTTATCGCACTTCTCCAAAACGGCTCCACATGGGATGTTTTTACCAAAGTAGGGGATCAGAAAGGCGGTACCCAAATCGAACGACTCACAGCGGGTTCTCCAACGGGTGTTTGGAAAATAAATGGCAAATGGGACGCCCCAAGCCCCTCAGGAACGGTAACCTACGGCGTCGCAGTCCATCCAGAACAAGTAGCCCCTCCAGGACAAATTCTGGTCTCCTACAACGTTAATGGCGTTAAAGCCGACTACCACCCCAGATTCCTCTATCTTCCGAAATAAAAACAATTCATAATTTTCATTGAATGAAACAATTTGCGTGTTATAATGCGTATTTATGGTTGAACAAGGAACCAATTGGCGCCAAGAGGTACAATCCCGCATTCTAAAATTTGGAACGACGGAACCGGTAACCTTGGCAGATTTTCAAATATCGCTTTATTCATATACAGGAAGAGCAATTGTTGATGACGACTTCAATCCGGCAAATGTCCCTACTCGTTATGAGGTATGGAGACATGATGGCGGGCGCGTTGGGAAAAAAGCAGATTTTGCAGCGTATACTGAAGTATTACAAAACTATGGAGATTCGTTAGGTCTGGTGTCTCTTCTTCGAGATAATATCTATTCGTATAAATTTAAAACTACGGTAGATGGTATCTTGACTGTTTTACATGGCATACATGGATTACCATACTGGTTGGTACACCGATCAGATGATCCCATAGAAAATGGCCAGCTGCCTCCATTTATTACCAATGCAGCTAGAATAGTCAGAGGCATTATCTCGCCATACGAAGAATATCAAAGGAACCAGATTTCCCCGACTAAACTAACATATGAATTACCAACAGCAGATGAAGTTACTAGTTCTTCAGGTTTTGTTAATTATGTAATGCGCAGTGGCATTCTTGTGTCTGATGAAGATGATAGTATAGCCTGTCCGGTGACTCGCGCCAAACTTGGCAATTTTATGGATGTATTACTTAAGGAGCCACACCCTGATCAGGATCTTGCTAGAAAAATTGCAGCACCACTTGGGATTACACCCAAAACGATGAGTAGAATTAAAAAATTTGGAGTGGCAATGGCTGCAAGTAGAAATGCAACGTTAGATTTTGAGAGTATTATTAAAACAGAGCCGGAATACCCTTCACTACTTCTTAGGGAGCGTCCTGTTATGGTAGTGTTTGAAGGGCATGACAGAGCAATTGATGTTGTCGAGAGATACTTAAATAAAAAGAATAAAGCACAGGATGCAATGAATCAATCCTTGCGAAGAAAAAAAACCCGTCCTTTAACGAGAGCTGATGTAGCAAATAGAGTAAAGTTGTTACGGTGACACTTACTGACAGGCACTTTGCCAATTTGTTGCAATCTGGTGTTGCGCGTCAGCAAGACTTATTTCACCGCTACAAACTTTCTCATGACACAAATTTTCAATTTTATCCTTAGGATTGGGTGAACTTCCCGGTTCAGGCCAGAGATTTCTGGGATCAGACGGTGCGCCGCCAATTTCAAGACTAATCAGATGATCTTCCTCATAATCATGAAGCATTGTGTCTGCATACCCATACTGTCTGATTTGTTCTTTTTTCAAATGATTTGTATAACTTGCAGGTGGTCTGATGGTTTTTGTATAGCCGGAAACACAGATGGTTTGATGAATATTAGCTTGTGTCACATCAGGATTTACAGCCCCCGGAGTACAATTTGGGTCAGGTAAAACTCCATTACTATGACATTGTGCATTTGGATTTACAGTATGAGAAATCCCTAGCGTTTGTTCAGGCGTTGCGGTAGGAGAAACTGGTCCTGGTGGCGTGACAGATTTTGGTGAGGCTTTTAGAGCGACAAATATCAATAGCCCAACGAGAATGATAAAGAGAATTGCCAAAATAATACTTGAATTTTTTTTACTCATCCGAAATGTGCACTAATAATGCCCTATGGGGGAATGATATGTCAAACGCAAAATTGTGAAGTTTATTTCTTGCGTCCGATGCCGGTTTGCTTTTTATACCATTTTGTCTTTGCAAATTGAATTCCTATAAGAAAACCCAAACACCCGACTATAATACAAAGCAACATGATTGGCATGAGATCAGCATTTACAGTAGACATATCTTTCATATTTAACTCTACTGCAAAATAAATAACAAAACAAGTAGAACAAAATACAATAAAATAGAACAGCTCTACCGAAAATTTTATTATTTTTCGACCCAAAGTACGAATTTATACTTGCCAAAACAAGCTCAAAATGTTACTATACCCGACATGACACATGAAGCTTATAGTGAACCAGCAATTAACTTAGCAACGCCTTCGGAACAACCGACGCCAAGACCGCTCATATCAGTAGATTTATTCACAGCAATTCGTGAATTACCCGCTCCTGCGAGCTCAATTACAGACTTACCTAGAGATAAGGAAGGGAACATACGGTCGAGAAGTGTTGTCCAACAAGCAGCTGAGAATACACCTGCTAATCCATTCTTACTTACGCCTGCTGATGGAACGAGTGGTCAAGAACTTGATGCTGTTAAACAGGCACAAGAAATGAGCGGAGGAAAAATCAAAGTAATCTCTCCCGATGATGCAGAAGGAATTATAGCCCGCAGAACACAACTGATGGGAGATTTTACCGATCAGATAACCTATTCCCGCAATCTCAATGCACGCGCACTATTCGCACAATATTTCAAGGAATTAGGCTTGCGACCCAGCTTGGTTTTCGAAGAATATTGGCTATACGGGTTACGCCCTGAAGATACGGGAAATATAGCAAATATATTAAGTCCAGATAACCACTATTGGAAAAATTTTGGTGCCGATACTCTTAAGAGGAAATACAATATTTTAAACAGCGCGGAAAATGCGGAAAAAGAAGCACCACGGCATCAAACAGTAGTTATGGCAGCAGTTAATACCTACCCACATAATGTATTCGGAACAGCAAAAGGTGCACAAGACATAGTTCGTTTAGGGTCAATGGATAATGCTCGAGCAGGAATTTTCTATGAAATTCAAGGTGTTAAACAAAAAAATGCAAGCAGAAGACTCATGGTAGCAGTCGCCCGACCCGCACTAAATAGATTAGCTCAAGCGAGTAGATAGTAATTGGGAAGAAAAATGTATTATTTTATCCTCGCTTTCGAGGTCCTTGCAGAGGGAAACGGCGAGCCACTATATTAATTTCTTCAGTCAATCGAGGAACTGCTTCAGCATGTGCACGACGACCAAGAAAACTTGTCTCAGTAGTGGCAAGACGAATTGCATCATCTCTAGCTCCCACAGCTTTACCGAACGCTTTACGAAAAGTCCTCATACTACTAAATTTTGGTTCATTTTCAGCCATTACATGTGTATTGTAGCCGTTATTTTTTCAATTCGCAAGTTTACACATTGACAAACTCCGATGAATTCTGCCAATAATAAAATACAGATGAAATCAAAACAGCATAAAACAGCCGTAAAACGAACACAACCTAAAAAAAGTGCTCCCTCGCTTGTTGGTCTCCATATTGCAACAGGTACCATTATTGTTTTTGTTTTGGTGATTACCGTAGCACTCACCTTTAACGCAATCCAAACTCCCCAAGTCTTAGGAACCCAAACGATTGCAGATGAGCAATCAGCGGAGCAGCCTGAACAAAATGATGCTATAACACAACCTCCACCTCCTCCATCTGGTCAGCCTTTATTCCATGATGGACCACCTCAACAGCACGAACAATTTGGTCATTTTAGTCCCTCAGGCACAATTACCCCGCCAGCTGGTTTTTTGGAACATCATAGAAAGGGAACTGCCAACAGACCGCCAAAACCTAACAAGCATGAAGAAATGCATGCACATCTCAATGGCATACCCGATAACAGCAGCTCACACTCAGCAAATGGAGAGCACGGAAATGTTATGCCGGACCAGGCAATAAAAATGCTCATATCCAAAAAAGTTCTCTCAGAAGTGTCCCAGCATGGAGCAAGTAGTGAAGCAAATCAACCTATCTCTATAACACAAATTCATAATCAAACAGCCTTTGCGGTTAATGGATCAAGTCAGAAAAAAGTATTTGGCATCATTCCTGTAACGCTTCCTAAAACAGTCTATGTCTCAACAGAAAACGGACAAGTTATTCAGACACAAGAATCCTTATTCAACAAGCTCCTTGATGCACTTTCATTCTAAGTAGATCCTTTATTTACTTCTGAGTGGCTTTATATTTTCAAGCCCATTACGTGGATCTGCAGGTGTATCATAAAAATCGATATAAGGATTCACGATAAATTCTCCTCTTGTTGATTTTACTTGTATCCAGCTACCATTTCGTGAAAGATTTTCAACAAGTAACACTGGTTCTGATTCATTTGCTGGTCTCACAAGTGATAGAGTACAGTATCTTGCATCTATATGATTTAAATTTTTCCTCAGTTGTAGCTGCTTGCCTTTGCTATAATCTACACCAATAAAGACCGGCTCTTTACCAGTAACAAAATTCTGATCAAACTCTGATGTTGTTACATAGGTACTTTTGTCGATTTTATGTATCTGAAGGGAATTAAACATATCTGTTCCTAGTCTTCCAAATGATAAGGTGATTTCTGTATGGTCTATGGGTGCAATACCAAAACCGCGAGACGGTAGCCGTTGTGGAATGGGGTCCAATGATGGATGCATCCTGTACGCAAAACCTACAGCCCTGCCATGAAAACCGATACTATATGCATCAGCTCCACCCAAAACCATAGGTCTCACCTCTAATTTATGAGGTTCGACTTCATCACGAAATATCGTAGGCACTAGATGGGCATATCTTCTTTCAATTCTATCCGGTTGAACCATAAAAACGGAGTATACCAAATCCTATATAATCAATCAATTTCAAATAATTCTATTTGTTTGAACCCTGGATAAAAATATTTACGACTTATAATAATTATCTCTGTATGATACAATGCATCTCTACTCTATGAGACGTGAACAATTTGCCAGTGCGGTAAGTCTTCTTGAAGAGACGAGAGAATACGCATACAAAAGTTTAAATAGTATTCCTGATGATGACCCTAAAGACCCTATGATTGCCTTCACAGCAGAACTTGCGGAACCTACGTTTATTGCTGCAGCGCATCCTAAAATAGGAATAATGTATCCAGGGACAAGTGTTCTGATTTATACTGATAAAAACCCAGACCCCACGGTAAATCCGGGAGATTTTCGCGTTAGCATTCCGCCAAATCCAGGGATAGTAAGAGTAGAAAATCTCGAAGAAAAACCGGAAATTAAAGTATATACCAATGTTGGTTTTGATCATGGCAGACCAGTTGTTGTCAATCCAACCATTGTCTATGCAACAAAAGAACATATGTATATTGAAGAACCAGCTAAGCCAATCAAAAATGGTGTGCCCTCTCTAGGGGTTCCTTCTATGACGTATTATCATATTTATCCTCACGCAAAAGCACCTATGGATATTGGCATAAAGTTTAGAAAAGATGCTCCTTATACATCTCTTCAGGAATTCGATGTGAATTCACAGCAACTCTTTATGAGTCAAGCTACTAGGCATCTCCACGT
>CAZILC010000033.1:0-12019 GCA_964540055.1 uncultured Gammaproteobacteria bacterium
GAGATAGTCCATATAGTAACTTCGAGGTTCTAGGTTCGAGTCCTAGTCGCGGAGCACGTTAGCATTTAGTAGTATTACAGTATGGCTACAATAAATCCTTGGATTAACTTCAATGGTAATGCAGAGGAAGCATTTACCTTTTATAAATCTGTTTTTGGTGGAGAGTTTACGAAAGTGGTGCGTTTCAAAGATATCGAGGGTGATACGTCTCATGTAGCAGAAACAGAGGAAAATAAAATAATGTATATTGCATTACCTATCGGTAACAATACAATGCTTATAGCCAATGATGTTCCAGAGGTTCTGGGACGAGTAAATGAGCATGAAAATCGAAGCAAAATTTTGGTAAGTACAGAAAGTAAAGAAGAAGCTGACAGATTATTCAATGGCCTTTCAGAAGGAGGAGAAGTAGAAGGACCTATCGGAGACAGTCCATGGGGTTCCTATGCTGGTATGTTTCGAGATAAATATGGTATTGAGTGGATCATTGAATATGCTCCTACTAAATAGTACTAGAAAATAGGTTTTAAGGTTTACAGCTATGTGCCGAAATATTAAGATTTTATTCAATTTTGACCCTCCTGCTACAACAGAAGAAATAGAAAATGCTTCACTCCAATTTGTAAGAAAACTCTCCGGATTTCATCATCCGTCAAAGGTTAATGAAGTTGCCTTTAACAAAGCTGTCGAAAAAATAGCACAAGATGCACAAAATCTCTTAGATTCTCTCACGACTGATGCACAACCTCATAATCGTGAAGTAGAAGCACAGCGAGCTCACGCCAGAGCTGTGAAGAGGTTTGGAATCAAATAAAAATACTGTATGACTAAAAATCCTTTTATCAACGCATTGTGTGCAACGATATATATTGCAGTCGTTGCGACGATACCTTTCTTTGGGAAGGAATTATTTGGCGACGGAAAATCGTTTCTTATACCTGTTGCCATGATTTCTCTTTTTACACTCTCTGCAGCTGTAATGGGGTATTTGTTTGTCTATCAACCGCTTCTCCTGCTTCTGGATGGACACAAAAAACAAGCAGTAAATCTCTTTCTTAAAACAGTTGGTGTTTTTGCGGGAATTACCCTACTTCTTTTTCTTTTGCTGCATCTTGGCCTCTTCAGAGTTATGAATTAGGTTATTCTTTCAAAGTGCACGTGCAACCCTCTGGTATAATAGCGATATGAAAAGAAATAATATTATTCTGATTGCAGTTGTTGTGCTTTTGGTTTTGGTTGATTTATTAACCTTTCATGATATTTTTGAGGTACATACACTTAAAGACTGGATGATTCTTGCTGCATCAGTTCTTTCCTTCATATATCTTGCAAAAGTATCACTCGTAAAGATTCGATAATTTCCCCACTTTGCTATAATGACTTCGTGAATACGTGGCAAATACTTTTTCTTTCAATTCTGGCTTTGTTGGCCTTGTTTTTGTTTTGTAAAGGAGTATATGAGTCGAAAAGAAATAATGTCTATGGCCTGACAAAGTTTTTTTACTGGATGGGGATTTTTGTGTGGGCAGATGCTGTCGTATTCGGCCTTTTCTGGTTTCTTGTTTCATTGACGATTCTTCTTATCATTAAAAGCTGGTTGCTTTTTCTTTTGATTATTTCGGTTTTTTATTTGGTCAGAAGTTTGGGGGAGACTATCTATTGGTTTAATCAGCAATTTTCGACTATTAATCGTAATCCTCCTCATACGCTTCGGGGCTATAAACTATTTAAAAACGATTCAATCTGGTTTGTCTATCAGATCTGGTGGCAATGTGTAACCGTTGTTTCAGTTATTTCTTCAATTTATCTTGGAGCACTTTGGATAAAAACAATCTGAAGGAATGTTTCATTTGCTATAATGGAGTAATGCGACTTACTCCGTATGATACTTTTTCGGAAAAAGAACTCATTTTACGTGATCACCTTGCAATAGATAGAACAACCCTTTCAAATGAACGATCTTTTTTAGCGTATACACGTACCTCTTTAACTATGGTCATAACCGGACTTTCGTTGATAAAATTTTTTGACACATTCTGGTCTGTGCTTTTTGGATGGATATTTATCTTTTCAGCAGTTGTGATCGGAATTTTGGGTGCAAGCAGGTATTTCAGGTTCAGGAAAAATATTAATAAAGTTGCTAAATCCTCAGAATAACCTATGAAACCAACCACTGTTGATGAGTATATTGCACAGGCGCCGGTTAAGATGAGAGAAAAACTTAACGAATTGCGCTTTTTTATAAAAGAAATTGCGCCATTTGCCAAAGAACGGATCAGTTATGGTATGCCATTTTTTGAATATAAAGGACGATTGGTGTATTTTGCTTTGTCGAAAAATCATATCGGGTTATATATTCCGCCTCCCATAATTGAGCAGCACGCAGAAGAATTGAAAAATTATGGAACCACAAAATCAGCAGTGCATCTCCCCTTAGGCGGAGAACTACCAAAGCCTTTAATAGAAAAGTTAGTTACCGCACGGATGAAATGGAATGAAAATAACGCAAAATAACTATGAATATGAGCGCACAAATTACTAAAAAAAGAAAAGAAGATTTGGATCATATTGCACTTGATGTGGAATTTCTTCTTATTAGTGTTATTCAAGGGGTTGCTCTTGTCACCCTCGCGACATCTGCAGTTGAACCGATGAAGGCTATGCAAGTTGCTGTCTGGCCATATATTGCTGTTGCGTTTCTGTTTATTCTTATTTTCTGGTCAGGTGCGATAATTCATGCGGTAAGTTTTATTGACTGGCCGATAGATCTTGTCCATAGCTTTTTGTATTTTTTAGCCAGTATTATTGAAATCGTTGCGATTACCAACCTCACGCATCCTGTTTTTTGGTTTTTCTTTTTGTTTCTATTTCAGATTGTTGCCTTAGCTTTATATTCCTATGATCTGAAAATGATTAAAGGGCGGATTGGGAAATTTTCGGTTTCTACTGAGGGAAAGAAGCTCTATAATCATATTTATTCAGAGCAGAAACGGGAGTTGAAGCAATATCTTCCTGCCTCTTTAGTTCTGTTTTTCGTTTCCTTTTTGGTATTGTTCTGGTATCCCGGATTGGTTATGCAAGAAGTTCTCATTGGAATCCAATTACTCTTTGCAAGCGCATTTCTCATAAAAGAAGTAAAAACATTTAAAAGACGATCGGAATTGCTTGTAAACTTTGGGTGAACCTCATACATATAACTAATCATTATTTGCTACACTATCGTTATGGCAAATCTTCATGTTCTTACGGATCCACAACTTGCGATTATTTTTGCCACCTCTCCAACCGGACTTGGTCATTTGCGTGTCACTGATGCTCTCTATCATGGGTTACCCAAAGATACAATGCCCATTCTTCTTGGTGCTCAGGATCCATCGGTAAGCGCTATGTACCGTTTTGTCAGCATTCATCCCTTTACCCGAAAAGCTATGGAACTTGTTGAGTTGCCGCCACTTAATAAACCTTTTGCCGTGCTTGGTCGAATGGTTATTAGGTCCCAAACAACGTTGTTGTACCAGCAATTAAAAACAATATTAAGTGAACGGTTAACTGTTCCAAAAAAAGTATTATTGGTCGCAACCCATACGACATTGGGCCATCAATTAGGCGCTATTAAAAGCCGGCTTGAGAAAGAAATGGGGATAACAATTGTGCTTGTTGTCCAGGTTACCGACGATAGTCCACAGCCAATCTGGTATGTCCATGATGCTGATGTGTTATTTGTGCCTAGTCAGTATACTAGAACTAAGCTTCTCACATATGCACGGGATGTGCATCTGCCTATTGTCCCGGTTATTGTATCAGCATATCCGATTAGTCCTAAGTTTGCGGAGATTTTATCAGCTGAAGAACAGCAGGAACGATTACAACAAGTTGATCCGGCAGGAACAAAAAAGATCCATATCTCTCTCCCAATTTCAGGGGCTGCAGTCGGCATCTCTTTCTCAGCTGGTTATATTAAAGCAATGCATCAGCTCTCACAGAGATATTATTTTCATGTTACCTCACGTGAAGCCAAATATACGTCAGATCTGATTCAATCTTTGTCATCATTGTCATATGTAAAATTGTATACCTCGCCATTTGATATGAAGACTGTAGACAATTATGAGAAGGCGTATTCGGAAACTACGATGGCAATAGAGGTGACCAAACCAAGTGAACAGGCGTTTAAAACTCTTGCAACTCCGAAGGAACGTGGTGGGGTGGTTATGTTGTTTGCTCATCCTGTGGGTGGTCAAGAGTATGATAATCTTCAGTTCCTGCGCAATCATGGATTGATGCCAAGTAAGCAAGAGAATATGAAGCTTTGGCAATGTGCAAAGAATAATGATTCTGTACCTGATGAACTTAAAAAGAAGGCTCATCACTGGCGAGCGCTTAGGCTGCCAGCTGATTCCTCCCAGGCTGCATTTTTTACGAACTGGGGATTACAGCAAAAACTTTTTGAGACTATGCTTCATTACGAAAGGGCGCAGCAAAAAGTTGAATTGGAGCCAAATGGTGTTGAGCAATTCTGGCAGCACATTGTTCAGCTTCTTGAAAAGGAATAGCCCACTTCTTAAAGCTCTCTTACGATTCTTTAAACATCTTGTTACCTCAGGGCTGTAAGGTAGAAACCTACCATGTCTCAATACGGGAAAAAATCACAACAGGATGTAAAAGAAGCAATGCATGAGATGCATCAGGGTAAATTGAAAAATGGCAACTCAGGCGAAAAAGTTACTAATCCAAAACAAGCAGTCGCAATAGGTTTGTCCAAAGCCAGAAAGGAAGGAGCAAAAGTTCCTAGAAGAGAATAATATGAAAAAAGCATTTATCACGACATTTATTACCGTAATAGTTGTAGGAACTTTAATTAAATTTGTGGGACATGTGATGGCATCATCGCAAACGCCTACGAATGCAAATCCTGCGATGAACGCACGAAGCACACAGGAGATTAATACAGCATTTAATTCTCCAGCCAGTAATCTTCGACTCCAGATGAATAATCTCATACATGAGCACGCGGCAGTCGGTGCGCTTACGCTTACAGCACTCTATGAGGGTGCAAATACAACAGGGCTTATGCAGCAAATGACTACGAATGGAAATCAGATTGCAGAGTATGTTCAACAGGCATATGGTACGAATGCTAGGAATTCTTTTGTTACGCTTTGGACACAGCATATGCAGGAATATCAAAATTACACTTTGGCACGAAAAGATAATGATACGGCAAAAATGAACTCAGCAAAAAAGAACTTGCAGACAATTTCTCAGAAGATTGGAAATATTTTCGGAGCAGGACAAAGCACAGCTGCAGATGAAGTAGGGAATGCAATGACAGACCATATTACCGGAACGCTTGCAATCGTGGATTCAATTGCTAAGGGGAATACTTCTCAGACCGTTCAGTTATCCGGCAAAGCTTATACGCAAGCAGGAACATTGGCAGATGTTATGACCCGTGCAATGTTACTGCATAATCCAAATGCGTTTTAGTTTGAATTAGTAAAGAAAAACACCCTGCTATAATTGGTATATGTCTAAAAAATCCCTCACACGCCACGCTTTTCGATTTGTTTTTATTATTGGTATCCTAAGTCTTTTTGCTGATATGACCTATGAAGGTGCAAGAAGTATTAACGGAGCATTTCTTGGATCGCTTGGTGCCAGTGGCGCTGTTGTTGGGATTGTTGCAGGTGTAGGTGAATTTATCGGATATGGATTTCGATCACTTACGGGTTTCTTTGCTGATAAGACACACAAATATTGGGCTTTTGCTTTTATTGGCTATGGCATCAATCTTTTTGCTGTTCCTGCTCTCGCACTTGCCGGAAATTGGCCTATGGCTGCGGCATTAATAATAGCTGAAAGAATGGGACGGGCAATTCGAAAACCTTCAATGGAAGCAATGCTTTCATACGCGGGAAAATCACTGGGTAGTGGTTGGGTATTTGGTATGCATGAAGCGCTCGATCAAATTGGCGCGACGCTTGGACCGTTAATTGTTTCATTAGTGCTTTTCTTACACGGAGGATATAAAAATGGTTATGCTTTTTTACTTTTTCCTGCTGTGTTGAGCTTTCTCGTATTAATTGTTGCCCGTATTCTTTATC
Organism: uncultured Gammaproteobacteria bacterium; assembly: GCA_964540055.1. Taxonomy (GTDB): domain Bacteria; phylum Patescibacteriota; class Microgenomatia; order Levybacterales; family UBA12049; genus JACDET01. The sequence goes on from CAZILC010000033.1 coordinate 6,105, forward strand.
CAAAGCCTCATGAGCTGGAAGAGAAGGAGGCAAAAATGCTCAAAACGAAAGGTTTTTCAAAAGCGTTTTGGTTATACTCAATTGCCGGTGCGTTGATTGCAGCAGGGTTTGTTGATTTTTCACTTATTGCGTTTCATTTCCAGCAGTCCGCAGTTGTCTCTGAGAATGTAATTCCAATATTCTATTCTCTTGCGATGGCTATTGGGGCGATCACTGCGCTCGTTTTTGGCAAACTCTTTGATAAAAAGGGAATAAGTATCGTACTGATCTCTTTTTTCTTTGCAGCATTTTTTGCGCCTTTCGTCTTTTTAGGCACGTTTTGGTGGGCATTGTTTGGTATGATATTGTGGGGATTAGGGTTAGGAGTTCAGGAATCGTTGTTGAAAGCTATCATTACTCCTGTAATTGCAAAAGATAAAAGAAGTACTGGTTTTGGCTTGTTCGATACTGTTTTTGGAACAGCATGGTTTCTTGGAAGCGCAGCAATGGGGTTTCTTTATGATTGGTCTCTGATTTCAGTTGTTATTTTATCGATTATCTTGCAGTTGGCAGCTCTACCTGTTTTTTATTTTGCGAAGCAAAAGAGTCACTTATGAAAATAACATTTAAAGATCCGAAGGAGTATAAAGAAGGCGATATCATTATTCCGGAAAAGGCAATTGAGGAGCGTTTAGATGAGCTTGCAGCGCAGCTCGATAACGCATATGAGAATAAACAATTGCTGCTTGTCGGTTTGTTAACAGGTGCTGCTTGGTTGACTGTGGATATACTCGAAAGGCTACATACATTGGGTAAAACGGATACACGTGTCACTTATATGAAAGTCAGCAGTTATCAGACTGGTGATACAGCCTCCTATGATCCTCGAGTGGAATTTGATGTGGAAATTAATCCAAAAAATCGAACGATACTTTTGATTGACGATATCGCTGATACGGGGAAAACATTAGCTGCTGTAACGACACTTCTAAAGAGTAAAGATCCTGCTTCAATTACATCGTTAGTACTTGTCGATAAACCATCCCGTCGTGAAACTGTATTTGTTCCTGAATATGTAGGTTTTGAAATCCCCAATGTTTGGGTACAAGGCCGTGGGATGGATTCTGAGGGATTCGGCCGGGGTGACCCCAATATCCGTAAAGGCCCATACTATTACTAATATATAGTAGTCTCATGATAGAATAGAATATCCTATGAAGAAAATTTTTCTGTCAGTATTTGTTATCATCAGTTTTATTCTGTATGCCTGGACGATACGGGTGAAAGGGGATGTACAGAATCCTATTGCTACAAATACGATTGGGAAAAAAGTTACCGCCACACCAACTTCCACACCTGTTTCAGCTACTCCAACGCCATCAAGTGCTGATATGCAGCCGTCTTCGTCAAATGCACAACCAACCTCAGTTCCTCCAACTACCACTCCAGTGCCTCAACAAGCAGGTCAATATAAAGACGGTTCTTACACAGGTACCGTTGCGGATGCTTTTTATGGACCGCTTCAGGTACAGGTTACCATAACAAGTGGCAAAATAAGTGGCGTGCAATTTTTGCAGGCTCCCAATGATCGTTCAGAATCGATTGAGATTAACCAGCAAGCAGAACCAACGCTTACTCAGGAGGCAATACAAGCCCAATCAGCGCAAGTTGATGTCGTATCAGGCGCAACACAAACAAGCCAGGCATTCGTTGAATCTATGAAATCTGCATTATCTCAGGCAAAAAGTTAATGCTGTTAACAAATTATTAAGATATTCTTAAGGAATTTCAGGTGAAATAAAAAGTATGAAACTGATTGACAATTTTTTGGATAAGATCACCATGTACCGGCTTCTGGTGTACTATTTATTATTACTTCTTGGTGTGGCTTTTATTTATTGTGTATTTGGCATTCTTCGTTTTAATCCATTTCTGTTATTGTTCTCAACGGTATTTCTAACAGCAGTTTGCTGGTTGACCAATAAGCTATTTGGAAAAGTATTTTCGGCTCCGACCAATGTTGAGTCGGTTTATATTACAGCGTTGATTTTAGCCTTGATCCTTACTCCCGCGCAGTCTATGAATAGTACACTCTTTCTTTTCTGGGCAGCAGTTCTTGCAATGGCCTCAAAATATATTCTCGCAATTGGGAAAAAACATCTTTTCAATCCTGCTGCTATTGCGGTTACTATCACAGCAATAGCCGGTGTCGGTTCGGCGAGCTGGTGGGTTGGGACTTTACCAATGCTGCCGTTTGAGCTTCTTGGGTTGCTCATCGTCCGAAAGATTCGAAGAGGTGATATGTTATTTTATTTTTTCCTCGCGACTTTTGCGACCATTGGTATCTTTACAATCGTTAAAGGGCAGGATTTATTCAGAGCCCTACAGGAATCCCTCGCTGCATCCTCACTTTTCTTTTTTGCGTTTGTGATGTTAACAGAGCCGTTAACGACCCCCCCGACAAAGAAATTACAATCATTGTATGGTGCACTTGTTGGTATTTTGTTTGCACCACAATTCCATATCGGAAGCTTTTATACAACTCCTGAGATAGCACTTGTGATCGGCAATATCTATACGTATTTTGTGAGTCCCAAGACAAAAATTGTGGCACCTCTTCTTGAAAAAAAGCAAATAAGTTCTGATATTTATGATTTCATTTTTTCTCATGGAAAGCAGTTTAGTTTTGTCCCTGGGCAATATATGGAGTGGACGCTTCAACATCCAAAAACTGACAGCAGGGGAAATAGGCGCTACTTTACCATTGCTTCCTCACCGACTGAGAAGAATGTGCTGCTCGGTGTTCGTTTTTATCCAAACGGCAGCAGTTTTAAAAGAGCTTTGATTGGGTTACAGCCTAACGATAGGATTGTAGGAGGTCAAATAGCAGGAGATTTTACTATGCCCAAAGATAAAAGTAAAAAATTGGTGTTTATTGCCGGTGGGATCGGAATTACACCATTTCGAAGTATGCTAAAGTACTTGATTGATAAGAATGAAAAACGTCCAATTATTATGTTTTACGCAAATAAGCATGCCGATGAAATTGCGTATGCCGATGTTTTTAATCAGGCACAAAGACAATTAGGGATTAAAACAGTTTATACAGTAACAGGTCAGATCCCTCCGAACTGGCAGGGGAAAGTCGGGAGAATTGATACGGAAATGATCAAGGTTGAAGTGCCTGATTTTCTGGAGAGGACATTTTATCTATCGGGCCCTCATGCAATGGTGGTGTCATACGAAGCAGTACTTAAAGGTTTGGGAGTTGCGCAAAAGCAAATTAAGAAAGATTTCTTCCCGGGACTTGTTTAATATTTAGTACATTTATTTTGCTACGTAACTGGTGAATTCTTCTGCGCAGCTGTTTCCCGAACAGGCAACACAACTATAGGTATTGTGGCTTACAATGGCATCATGATGAATTGGGTCATTTATCCACCAATTAAACGCAGCCTGTTCTGAATTCATAGAGATAATGTTTTCTGTGTTCCAATAAGGAATATTCATTGCACGCAGTCCACTATGCATGGTTCCCGAGGCAATTTCTCCTGCAATCATAGGAGCACGTTGTTGGGCAAGACTGCATGTTTTCGCATCCTGTTGAAAAGCAGGGAGTCCTTGAGATGCGCGGTACGTATTTACCATCGAGAAAAGAATATCTGCGTTTAATCCGCCGGGATTAGATTGGGGAGCGGCTGAGTAGTTAGTAGTAGATATTGCAGGAGTAGTTGGTTGAGGAGTGGGAGTTGACGTTGGAGTTTGTTCAATTTCGGTTGCTGTTGCTTTTACATCAATTACCGGTGTTGTAGGTGTTGGAGTTTCAGTTTGAGTCTCTGGTGTGGTTGTGGCTTGAATTGCCGCAAGAGTAGGGCTAAGAACAATTGCTTCAAGTGGCTTTTTTTTAGTTTCTTTGGTAAGGATTAGTTTTGCAGTGTGAGGAGTAAATGAAATTATTGATGATTCATGAAGAGAAAGCGGGTGGGAAAAGGAGAGGGGAGATGAGAAGGTAAGGCCAGGAAAAGACAATTGCTGTGGGGGGTTAAATGTATCAGCGTGAGTAGGAGTTGCGGCCAAAAAAAATACGCTTGCAGCGATACAAAGAGAGGCAAGTTGATGGAGTACTGGGCGTTTCTTCATCAAGATTGTCATTAACTATAACAGATTGTTGTTCGGGTAGCAAATTTCATGGCTAATTTGTTTACCCGCTTCTTACGTATATTCATATATATTTCTTACACGGGTGCTTTATTATGATGTAGATCATTGAGAAGAGAGATTTATGACACGCAGAGCAACAGATAGGCAAACCCGCCTGCTCGTTTCTAAGGCAGCGAGAAACAAGCAATAAAGGCGGGCTTTGTCATATCTGAGGCCAATTTTTATAATGATAAATCAAGACTATACACCAGAAGCGATTGCAGCAAATGATTTTGCAATTCCTACAAGGGATTATCACAAACTCTATGTTAAGCAGTCAAAATTTAAGCATGTACTTTTTGCACTTTTTATTGTGGGAATTTTAATTGCAGTGAGTATCTTTCTGAGTAGTTAGTTTTAGTTTGGGAGTTGTTTAAAACCGCTTTTCGCTCCGCACAACATTTTTTTCTTGGTTTCAACGAAATTGGATCTTTATTTTAGAGGTATTTCTAGTGAAACAGAAAAAAATATTGTGCGCCGCTCTTAGATGATTTAAAAGCCTTTTTTAAAGATTAGTGGCAATTTGGCCAGGCATTTTCTTGGCCTCGGGAGAGCATAAAAGCGGCTGTTTTGATTGCTTCTTCAGCATTTGCTCTTAAATCAGGATTTGGATCCAAACCCATTGCGGAGCGCGTTGAAGACCAGGAACTTGCAGCAAATTGATACATGCCCACATAGTCACCGTTCGGAGATTGGGCGTCTGCACGTTCTCCTGACTCACAGCTTGCAATTTTCCTCAATTCATCTGCACTGACACTATATTGGGAACCATATTTGCCGTAAAGTGATTGTGGATCAGTTGATGATGTTGTAATTGGGGCGGCTGTTGGTGATGGAGTAGGTGTAGCTGTTGGTATGTCGGTTGGTGTTGGCGTAGCTGTGGGCGGCACAGGTGTTTCGGTTGGCGATGTGGTTTGTGTTTCTTTTGAAACAGAGGTGGAATTCGCTTGTTGTACTGGCGTAATTGTTGGTGTAGGAGAAGATACTAAAGGAGGTTGCTTGTCCGATGAATTTTGCGGAGCATTATATATAGTAGGAGTTGGTACTATTTCAGATTGTGTAATTTCTGATGGTGATTTTTGTGCGGATACTTGAGCGATTGCGATGACGTTAAATATGACTGTAAAGAAAAAAAACGATAGCAAAGAAAGCAGGAGGTATCCTGCTAGTTTTCTGGGCATTTGTTTATATTACCACCATTTAGCGTATTGTTAAGTATGAAAACGCTATCGGAAGAGGTCAAACTGTTGCATTCGCACACTAGCGGTTCAACCAAAAGTGAAAGCAAAAGTTTGGATGCCGGGAGTTTGGAATTCAAGTTTCAAGAGGTGATTCTCAGTTTTTCCATGAAGATTTATTAGATGGTAAAGCCTGTCAGTAGGAACTGTAAGCATTCCATCTTTCACATCAGCTCCTGCATTTGTGGCATCAACTGGTTTGTTATCTATAAAGACTTTTACCGTTGATTTATTAGCAGAAGTGCTTGGCCTAAGGACTAAGTACACGTTTTCTGCTGTGAAATTATACGTGAGGGTTGCATTTTTACCGGTTACAGCGTTTTCTTCAGTGATTGTCCATTGGCCACCGAGACTAAAGGTATTCTGAGGAACTGAGTTTGACAGCGTATAGTTACTGGTTCCATTGCCAAGTGTTGAGCTGGGGTAATAAAATTCCATACGTTTGGATCCAAGATATGTCTCAGGAGAGATCTGGTCTTGCGGTGCTGTATTGGGCAT
>CAZILC010000034.1:0-11948 GCA_964540055.1 uncultured Gammaproteobacteria bacterium
TGATACCGCTCATGTACCCAAAAAGAAGCAATACGATAGTTCTGCAATTTTGTATCCAGCACCCGAGTAAAATTCGGGAAGACATCCCGCATTCCCATATCTTCAACAATGACAACCGTTCTCTTGTTTTCAGATGGGGGAATATACAGATAGGGATATGTATCTGCAATACTTTGCGTGTCCAAATGAAGAAAATAATAATAGGGTTCGGGGAGCGATGTAAGCAAAAGGGGATTGCCAGATACATATTTTCCAGTTAACCGAGCGGCCATTTCCTGATACGAGGGCTCAAACCATGAGGGATCATTGAGATTTCGAAAACCAAAAAGCGAAATAATGATTTGTCCAAAAACTACTACCAAAAATACTGAGCGCAAAAAAATCCGCATGTGTTGCGTCTGATTAATAAATGCTGTTCTGAAAAAATACACAATGCCATAGGATGCCGGAATCAAGAGAAACGGAATAAGATGCGTCATGTAGCGCTCCATTTCTGGATTGATTTGATAATACATATATCCCAGAAGTGCTAGAGATACCAAGACAAAATAGGCACGGGTCAGTTCTTTTGTATCATCAAGCATTTTCACCAGTCCAATGAATGCAAAAAGCGAAAGGAGAAAATCATGTTTGAAAAAATCAGTAAACATGGTGACATCAATGCCAAAAATACTCGTTTGATGAAAGATAAGAAGCAGTACAAAAACCAAAAATAAAAATCCCAGAAGTATAGTTATTGCATGTGGTAGCATAAAAACAAATTTGTTCCTGTACTTTTTGGGTATAAAACGATTGAGAATAAATACTCCAACGAGAACCACAACAACCAGAACTGTTTTAAAAACCAAACCAGACATCTGCTGCACAAGTACCTGGAAAACCGATTGCACTGGATATAAAATAAAACCACTGAGTAACAAACAGAGGAAGGAAGTTCCAAAAACTGTTGTGAGATAGACACGTGGTTGAGGAGATTTTTTAATAACATACAAGACAACCGGTACTGCGATAATGCTATATTCATACCGTGCCAAAACAGCGACCGCAAATAGAAAACCGGTAACAATAGTTTGCACTGATAAAAAACCCGTCGCTTTAGCACTCGTTGAGAAGAACTGCCAGAGGAACACAAGCATACAAAAGACTCCGATCGATTCTGTCATCACGAGTCCCGACCACACTGTGTGATTGTAGGAAAATGCAAGAAGCGTTGCAGCAATAAGACCAAACGTATTGCCGTTAGCTGGAAACACTTTTTTTACCAACAAATAGGCGATCGGTATTGCGAGAATTCCAAAAACAAATGCGATACAACGAGCAGCAATAAGAGGTGGTAAACCGAATGTTGCAATAACGTTTATCAGAAGCGGAAACAACGGCCGGGTCCACATAAAAAAATCAGGATAGAACATCCCATGCGGTCCTAAGAATCCAGTGACACTGCCATAGGCTTTGATATTCGCAGCTACAATCACATTTTGAAATGAATCAGGATAGACAGTGAAAGGGGAGAGATTAAAAAATTGGAGTAGTAAGCCCACAATGAGTATTCCTCCTAATAACCGAGCATTATTACTCATATGGCTATTATACTCACATCAGGTATTGTAGCAACCCATGAGAAAACCAGTTTCTTATTTTGCCATGCGAGCAATGGTTCGGAGTTTTTTTCTTTCACTTTTTGTAAGACCTAATGTTTCTGCATAGTGTTTATGATTACGTCTGTACTCCTCTAAACCTGCATGCGTTGTATTTGACCGGATTTTCGAAAGCCCTTCATGGTCAGAGGCAAACACAGTCATCGCAGAAGGAACGGTATGCTGACCTTGTGTGTTGCCATGTGAAATCCACGGCAGAATATCATAGGCTTGTGCTAACGCCTTCTCATCAATACTGCCTAACCAAAAGGACATAGTTTCCCGTACTTTAGCAATCGAATCTGCAGTAATATAAGGTCTGAGTACTCGAGCACCTTTTACTCCTCCGAGGCTTACTCCACCCAAAAGTGCCAATCCCATAATTGCTTCAAGCGCCACGAGTTGTTCAGCATGTGCTTTTTCTTCTTTTTCGTATGCCTTTTCAGCACTAACATATGTTTGCCACTGATCTTGGATACTTGCTCCTTTTTGCGTATCTTTGTTTAATGCATGCAGATACATTTGTGTTGAAGTATCCTTTCCCGGTGTTGCAGGGGTAACATCAAGCGGTCCTGTTCCAAAGGCAGTAAGAGTAAATTCATGGCTATGTAAACTATCAAGTCGTGCAGTGGTCCCTTGCGGATCGTTAGCTTGAGCAATAAAACCAATTGCTTCATTGAGAAAAAATGGATCCGAATAGAGTGAGGAAACTAAGGCGAGTTCTGTATTAGCAATGGCACAATCACTTCCGGATAAACGAACTGCAGCATTAATAAAACTCTCTGCTGATCCATCAGTGTGGTGTAAGAGAGCAGCATCAGGCGGATTAATTGAATAGGTATCTTTGGAAAACGCATCAAACACTTCTCCATAATGCTTTTTCACCAGTTTTCGTCTTGCAACAGATGATAGCTTCTTCACGTCAATTTTTGCAATCGGCTCCACTGCATGGGGCATATCAGCAACGGTGTCTGTCGCAACCAATGTTTCTTGGACTAACAAAGTTTCTGCTGTTCTTCCCGGTACGGCAACAGTTACTAACCCATCATCGTTTTGAAACGCAACAATCGGTACCTCTTTTCCTTTGGTATCAGTTACTCGTAACGAGTCAACCCTCGTTGCAAGTGATTCAGGCAAATTAAATACCCGGCTACTTGCTGTTGATGCAATACCGGTAAGCTCAGTATAGTACTGTGAATCAGGGGACTTGGGCAAGTGGATAGGAATTCCCGAATCGCCAAGCGAATGCTGCCAGGAGTTGTTGGCAAAAACACTTGCAATATCGGTGACATAATAACTCTCTGGTTCAACCCCATGATAGGAAATATCCCAAATAGTTTTATTTGTCGTATCTTGTTCAATAAAGCCAATCTTACCTGAAATATCTCCTGGACCAATATACGCATGTGTACTTTGTGTGGGATTTGCAGGCACAGGTTCTGTACCCACAGCAAGCGGTGCGATGACACCGGCGAGTGCTAAACCGGTGACTAACCCTACTGCTGCATTTCTTCCCGCATGCAATCCATACCTCTGTGTAAATGGCGTTCTCCTTCTCTTCTTTTTCAAATACTGCTTCTTTTCTTTTCGTTTCATCTTCGTTTCCTGAAATATCGAATTGATGTGAATCCCTGCCTCATGAAGTTGTTCAAGGAGTGGTTTTTCAGGGACTTGTTGGGTTGCTCCAGCTTTTGCGTCATGCTCAACTGGTTGTAGGTCAGCATTGTGTAATTCCATCTTTGTGAACTCTTTTTGCAATTCCCATAACTGATAGAGTAACTGTATCGGTTTACCACGAGCTTCTGACTTAAGCACCTTTTCAAGTTCTTCATCCAACACAAGTGGTACTTGTTCTCGTAAACCATTTGGATATATTTTAAACAGTGCCACAGCAGAAGTAGTTGGTGAAATAAGAATTTCGGGTCCACCGTCTTCAGGCTGTAAGGGTGACAGGTGTCGTATCAACTGGTTCAAGGGCCAAACGGGTATAGGCACTCTCTTGTACATCTTGTTCGTCGTATCTCCATCCTCTTCTCACACCCCGTGTTGGTTCAGTATATTCGCCCTCTGCTACTTGCATGAATGACCTAAAAAGATAGTCATGCATAGTAGTATCAGAAAACTGATTGTGCTCTACATACTCCCGAATGCGCGCTTCAATGGTTGTTCCCTTTACATCACCTTTGAGACCATCCATAATGGTGATAAATTTGCGTCGTAATTCCTGTTGTGGAGTACGATCTAGTGGCAAGGCTTCGAATGCTTCAGGACTGATGAGGGTACACAAACTGTCCGGGTCTTGTACCTTGATAAATTGTTTCCCCGAGAAGATATCTGCTCTTCTTGTTCGTGCGGGTTCATGAGTCAGGGATGTAGTAATATCCGTATTACCCGCATCAATAACTATCCCAGCACATCCCGCAAGGGTTTCATCAGCTGTTATATCTTGTCGAATATCTCGTAGTACCTGCGTATAAAAGGCACTCATGAGTCCTTTTTGCACGCCAGTGGGTGGCTTCTCACCAGGCACGGTTAATTCAGGGAGGTTAATATAATAAAAGTTGTCTCCTTTGTTGAGGGTGACATCTCCATCTACTAACGTAGCTCCTTCATACACATATCTGTCTCCATCAATTCCATGACTTCTCTCATCAAGTCTATAGATATTTTCTTTTGATTCCTTTCTTGCAGAAGCAATTAATGATCCAATTGTTACTACACCACCAATTGTCATAGCAGATGCTTCTCCTAAGGAAAAAACTGGTGAATGAATGGGACTTTCAATCCATATAGCCTCAGATGCAAAAAAGACAAGAGCAGCATTTATTCCCATACCATAATCCTTCATTCGGGTAATCTTGTCACTTCGTGCCCGGTGTTCTGTCATACCTTTTCTGGTAGTTTCAGATGGTGCCCGTGATGTACGTAATCGTCGTTTTCCTGCCTCAACTAATCCCATAGTGGAATATTATCCCATACTTCAAAAAAATCGTCAACCTATAGTTAGATACTCACGTAGGTAAAAAGGTAGTGCAGCTACCCAAAGTACGAGATGTATAATGCATGGTATGAGAGAAATCTGGTCGCAATCACCATTTGCAATAGAGGCAAAGCACCGTGATCACTTAAAAGAACACGCTTATGTTAATTTAGGTTTATATCTTATGGACCATGTGGTAGATACGCCTGAGGATGCTGGCCAAATTGCGTTTACTGATTGGTTTGATTTATATCAGGCGAATACTCTGCTTGATTATACTGTTGCTGAAATCGAAGCCAGGGTGCATTTCCACAAGCCAGAAGATCCCAAACTCCTAGACGGTCTGAGCGATATAGATAGCACTTTACTAAGGTTAACTGATCGGCAACTTGCCAATGCGCAACGATTTCTCGGAAATAAACCGGCAGAAGCTGCACTAACGCATCCATATAGTACATTTTATTTAGGTATTGATCCTATTGCAGACAGACTCAGACTGACAGAACTTGCACTCGTACATCCCTTTATGCCCGAAAGTCATTTCACGTTTGAACAACGAGCCGCACATGCTCAGCACAATATGGTACGAGGCATTATCACTCGATATCCAACCATTGCAAAACCTCTGAATAGAGGCTAAAAATCCCGACTCCTTACATTGTTAATTCACTTTGACTTTCAGAATATAAAATACAAGTTCTCATTAATAAAAGAAATATTTAACTTGACATACATTTAAAAGTATTGTATGGTTAAATACATAGATAATGATTGATTTCTCAAAAATTGAAGGATTTGAGTGGGATAAAGGTAATAGTGAAAAAAATAAAAATAAACATAGTGTTGAAAAAGATGAATGTGAGGCAATATTTTTTAATCTGCCGCTTATCATTTTTTATGACGAGCAACATTCAACGGCAAAAGAAAAACGCTATGGAGCATTAGGAAAAACGAATGAGGATAGAAAACTTGCTATTTATTTCACAATTCGAAATAATAAAATTAGAATAATTTCAGCAAGAGACCAAGGTAAAAAAGATAAAGAAACATATAGTAAAGAAGAGGGCAAGAATAAAAACTAAAAGAAAGGATAAAGAGAATGAATACAGTAAAAAAATTACCTGAATTTAAAAATGAAGATGAAGAGCGAGAATTTTGGGCAACTCATGAATTAACTGACTATTTTGATGTAAAAAAAGCAGTAATTAATCCTGTATTTCCAAAACTTAAACCATCTACGAAAACAATTACAATTAGAGTTAGTGAATCGTTACTTAATTCTTTAAAAAGATTAGCAAATAAGAAAGATGTCCCTTATCAATCTCTAGTTAAAATTTTTCTGGATGAAAAAATAAATGAAGAATCAAAGATAAAACATTCTTCTTAACGCAACAATATCTATTACATTCTATTATAAATAAATCTCAATCAACCTAGTAAAATGAACTAAAAGAGTATCGATTAGGTGTTCCACAGGTAAAGTTGGTGGCTCACCCAGTCAAATTAGCTTCAAATTACTCTTCAAATTATCATTTTCAATGTAATAATTCCTGAATCTTTCGACACCAGTACTCTCTAATATTGACTTACCTATACGCACATGACAGACTATACTAGATCACTAAAATGCCAACAACTACAACTTCTCCAGCATATCGTGGCTATAAATATAAATTTAAAAATGTACTTCTGAGTATTACAGCACTTTTTTTACTCCTCATCTCACTGCTTGTAATCTGTTCACTGACAAAAAGTCCGATCCTCCAATACGGCGGTCCGTTTCTTTTGGACATGACTCGAATTATCTTTATCATTCTGGCTACACCGGTTGCAATCATCACCCTTTTTGTCGGACATCGAATTGATGACAGCAACAATAAAACCAACCCTTTTCCTTTATGGATAGAATTGATTGGCCTACTATTCGGTATGTTTCTAGGATGGGTGATTTCTGTTGAATGGGTATTTTTTATCACCATTTCTCAAGGACTTATCTGGACAGATCCGATGTTATACCTTCCGTTTCCTATTCTTACTCCGCTTTTTACCTACCTGTTCTTTAAAGGAATACAACTCATCTATGCCCGAAATCATCAAAAAAAGTTTAGCGTGGGTTTGAAATTACCGCTCTTTATTTTGTTACTCGCATCGCCTGTTATCGTATATAGCCTGTATGGACTATATACCTTGTTGCAAGAACAACTATTTCTCAACGCAATTACGGTTACCAATTTCAAAGAAATAAAGGTTGGGGATACGTATCTGTTCACAGCTGATCTTTCAGTTCCTGAGGACAATCTCTATCATATTACCGCATCTGTTGGATCAACACCACATGCAACTAAACCTCTTGCAACGAGACTCAATGGCATTGCCAATCTCGACGGGTTATATAATTTCCAGTTAGCAAAAGGCACAAATACATTTTCGTATCAGCCAAACCTCAAGGATTGTGCGTTCTCAAAAAATGCAACCTTTACAACAACACTTACTATTAATGTTAATAAAGTGATAGCAGGCAGATTTACTAGTGGCATCCCACATCAGATCAAACTCCCGGTTACTTGTCACAAGTAGCTATTGGAGATGGATATCATCAAACCACACTGTTCCTGTGTTACTTCCCACATTGATATTCAATACCGTATTGCTATCCGTTGCCGGAGCAACAAATGTCGTTGTATATTGTGTCCATGAAGTTGTAAGGTTATACGACTTCGTATAATACGTACCATACGGACTATAATGTTGTTGTTCATAAATCAGAATAGTATGCGCAGAGGCATCTCTTTTTGCATAAAAAGAAATCTGATAGGTCTGCCCGGCAACCAAGGAAATAGTATTGGAGACTAATTGCAAATCCCAACTATTGGCATCAATTGTCGTTGCAACAATTTTTGCAGAGTTTGCACCAACTGCAGAGGTGGTATTATCGACAGTGTACGTACCCGTTGCAGTTCCTTGTACGCTAAAAAACCAAGGACCGGTGCCGCTTTCAAAGGAAGGGTTTTGTATAAGATCGGGCCAGTTTAATGGAGGTTCTGAAATATCAGCAATACCTTCAGTTGTACCAATTCCCGTCCTACATGCTTTAACCGTTATGGAATTACTAGCGTCTAAATTTACTGCATAACCCGTATCCGCGGCAGTATTTGCTCCACCTATTGGATCTGTCGGAATTGTTTTGAGATATTGGGCCAAATCAGTTGCGAGATTAATACAATTAGTGCCCGAGATGTTGCATCCTCCAGTATGAATTTGCGTACAACTTCCCGAAGCTGCGTTTCCTATCTGGTAATCCGTATTAAGAGTCATGCCACTCATACTCGGCGGAAAACCGGTATGATCTACTTCATAGGAACGAATTGCTTTTGAAATGGTAGTAACATCAATACTTCTTCGAGCATCCCTCGCATCAATTAAGCGTTTAACGGGATTTAATGCGACAAAGACACTGACAGCAAGTGCACCAATAATGACGATGACGATTAATAATTCAATAAGCGTAAATCCGCGCGGGGAGAAAAAAGAAGCATAATACTGCACCAAATTTTTCATTCTCTACTATATTATTAAGAATTAGTTAAGCAAAAAGCAACTAATGTGACAAAGATCACTTATGCCTGCTTGCTCTTTACTAAAATCATATATTATGGGATAATTATAATATGGGAAAAGAACAAATTGCTAATACAATTACTGTCCTAGATCGTGGGCCTTTAACCGACCTTGCAACTTCTTTGAGGAGTCATACTCCAGGTCATCCTTTAGACCTGAGAACTCCGACTGCGGTTGAATTATTTTCAATGGCGCGAACTACATCACAAAGAATTTTAGGAGCGTTATCTCATCTGGAGCAGGCCTCGGTACAAAACAGATTTGACCGGAATATCTTTACTGCCGTCAGACGGGATGTGTTGCAGCAAGTCCGATCAGATCCTGTGTATACCACGGCAGATGCTTTCTCTAAAGCATCTGGTGGGAATGGCCTTTCCGTTATAGCTGAGGCGGAAAAAGAGGCTCATGCGGACCAATTACAGCCACGAGATACAGTATTGGAGCGTGGAGGGAAAACATACTCTGGTGTGATGGCCCGTGCTATACGACTCCTTACCGGAGTGAGTGAGGGGAATCCGTTAGATCTTGATACGCTAGCACCTCTTATGTATCCAGAAGAAATGTTCACTGATACTCAGCGAGATAAAGCATATTTATATATCAATACCAGAGTGAGAGACTCCCTTAAAAAAAATCCCTTAGAATATAAACTTACTATTTCAAGGGACAGAATGTCAGATCAAACTTTCTTTGAAGCTCACGCAACAAAACAAATTGAATCTGAAGGGAAACCAAAACCCTCAGTTTCACTTCAAGTACATACCGGAGATGAATATATTTTCCTAAATAATGAATTTATTTCTTTATATGAAAGAACAGGTATCCCGATCTCACGTCCTGTGCACGATGGCCTAAAAATACTTTCATTCTTAAATGGCCATCCAGGAGAATGGAAAACCAATCAGGAAATCATTGCAGATATTACTAAAGATGAAGCGCCACTTAAAGATGGCGAGGCGAAAGAACGTATGGGATCAGCAAAAAGATGGCTTGAAAAAACACTTGTCATTGACGGTAAGCCAATTGTCGAATCTATTAGGAATAATGGAATTTTCTATTACGGAATTAAAAATTTTGATCTTGCAATGACACAAGCTGATCGCCCGTATGCTGAGGTTCTTGATGAAGCATTGGCACGAGATATACGATATGTTTCAAAAGAAGAATTTGAGTATACAAGCCGACGGGTAGAACAAAATGATAGTATCACTCTTCCGGACGGAACATTCCTTGAGGGTAATAATGCGCGCCTAGCTTTTCTATTATTATATTATGCATCCCGTAGATTGTATTACCCTCATCTGGAAGAATTACTTTTCGATGAGAATCAAACAGACCGTCCGGCTATGAAAAATGTATTGGCGGTAAGAAAAGCTTTTAGAAAACATCTGCCAGAAGTAACTGTTGAAGTATCACCAGCATATGGAGAGGCTTTTGTACGCGCAGAAGGATATGATCCTCGACTTGCTATAACTGATACGTTCAGAAAAAAACAGGAAGAAACTGTTTTTGAACCAGATGCCAAGCCACAAGAAAACCAACAGGTAAAAGATGCAATAGTACCTCTTGTAGAGCTCATACCACAAGGACCGAGTGCACCAGAACTTACTGACGAGCCGGTGAAAATCATAGTGGAACCAGCCATGCCTATCAGCGATCTCGCAGATGAAGCTGCAACAGAAATATATAGACCCTTACTCGATCCATTGTTAGAACCACACTTTTATGCAACTATGTCACATCAGGACCCTGAATTATTGAGACAACAAACTACCCGCATAAGAAATACTGTTGAAACCATAGCAGGCAGCATTAATACCCCTTCTTGGGATTTATTATTTTCATCGACATTAAGAACCAGATTTAGTAAAAGCAATGGTATGTCAAACTATGCCACCCGTCTTATCCATCTCGGTCAAACCATTCTCCATACCAGAACAACAAAACCAGTAGGGGAAATACCAGATGAAATAACAGGAGTTAATTCACAGCGTTTTACTGACCTGATGGATTATCTATCAGTTAGTGTTTTACACGAACTTATAAAGCATCGTATAACTCAACTTGAAAAGCCGCAAGCAGTCAAATCAGGACCAAATCGGGAAGTTACAACAGTACAAGTAGATCCCCAGGATCTCAAACAATGGTTATCGTTGGGATTTAGACCAGGTAGCCCAGAATTTGATGCTCTGAGACAGGGAGTTCCATTAGACGTTCTGCAGCAATGGATAAGTGATGGTGAAGGCCCAGGTACGCTTAATTATAAAACGAAAGAATCTGAGTATTTAGAGGCAAGACAACGAACCGGGGAAAGTACTAATGGTGTAACGGTTGAAACTTTCGGCAGGAGTAAAACTACAGAATATGAAGCATTAAAAGATCAGCAAAGAAGAACGGAAGAAGGACTTTCGTCTTTTGAAGAAGAGCGAGGTTTACTGCCATTTAGACCAATAATTAGACAATTACTGCGTGATATCCGAGATCCCAACGTACAAATGCGTAAAATTAAATATCGAAGATTGGACCTTACAGGGCTACAGGAGTTTATTACCACGCCTGACCAACAAGCAGCTTAAAATAAAACTGTTAACTTTGGAGGATTGCGACTGCAACGAATCTCTGTGAATCAAGAAATCCAGTACAGGTATAAAGCGTAATTCGTTTATCGTTTGATCGCGCAAGAATTGATGATTGATTGGATGGAACAATTGATAAATATGCTATAACAAAGGTCTTTTTCGTATTATCTGGATACGTAACTACTACTTTTTCTCCAACTTTAGCATTTCGCAAATTACCAAACAAACTTGTCCAGTTATGAGCATAAATCACACTATTTCCTCTGTTTCCGGGGATTGGAGATGTTGTTAAATACGAGGCACCCTTGGTCGTTGTTGGCCAGACATTGTTTTCAATTGTCGCCTGATATACCGGCAAATCAATCCCAAGATCTGAGATTGTTATTCTCTTTGGAGCCTGTTGTATCTGGTTTGAAACCACACTTTGTACTGAATAATTACTAAATGCAAGCGTTGGTGCTTGGGTAACGTAATAGGCGTACACGCCAGCTGTAAGTAGAGAAAGTGCTTGGATTATGAAAAACCAGGAGAGAATTTTCTTCATGTGTGCCTTTCTACTGCAATGCAGTAATCAAAAGTTTATTTATTATTTAACTTTCTGATAATCATCCCAAGGATAAGGGATGCAGCACCTGCAAGAAGAGAAGCATAGATCAAAAGTGAACTACCGGTTCCAGCGAGATTGTTTGCACTGGCAGCTCCAACTGCACTTGTTGGTGTCGCAGATGGACCAGGTGTTGGTGTTTCTGTTGGACCTGCTGTAGGGGTCACAGTAGGAGTTGGTGTTTCAGAGACAGTCGGAGTTGGTGTACATGCAGTACAAGTGTATGAGATATTTTTAGCCATGTAAGGACCTTTATCAAGACCCCAGCCTTCACTGCCGTCTGGAATATATATCCAGCCCTGCGTTTTCAGATCATCGATCTGGTATTGTGAAAGGCCACTGGCTTTCAACCAGTTTGTTTGATATCCTGCACCGGAATTGGTACAAAGACATTGCATAACGTTTCCATTTGATTCATAGATAGTATCAGTACCTGCAAAAGAACCAACACCGATTACGCCGTGTTCTGGATTTGCATTATAATTTACTTGGGTTTGTGACCATTGTGGGTTAAGACATGTTCCAAAATT
>CAZILC010000035.1:0-11648 GCA_964540055.1 uncultured Gammaproteobacteria bacterium
TATTTTGAACCAATCTTGTACATACCTGTACCACAAACTGGGCACTTAGCTTTAAGAGCTGGTTTGCCGTTCTTCATGGTAACTTGTTCTGGATTGTCGACGTCTCTTTTAGCGCGACATTTAACACAATACATTGATGCCATTAATCAATTCACCTCCCTTCGAGAAATACGGTAACGCGAGAATCACGTGTACCACGGGTATCACGAACAGAATATGCTCGTAATACTCGTGCTACTCATGGTGCCCGAATACCTTTTGTTTTTAATGTACGATAAATAATTTAATAAAAAGTTCTGCAAAGATAATTGCTCCTGTCAAAAGTGCTGTTCGCATAAGATCATTACTGAGGTAGCCATATTCACTATGTGCTATCGTAATCGGTTCAGCAGATTGTTTTGTTTTAGGAGGAGTTTGTGTAGATTGCTTCTGAGTTTCGGGAAGAGAAAATGTCATACCGGGTGTAATGGATTCTTGCTTTTGAGCGTCTGTTTTTGATGATGAAACTACTGATGCAGACGATTCATGAACGGTCTGTCTCTTCTGATCGTGGTGTAATTTCTCTTTACGTGTTTTTCTCTTTTTAGGCATGAATGAGCCTAGGTTACACTATTGACACCGAGGCTGTCAAGAGGTTAATATGAATTAACCTAAAAGTTCAAGGCTAAAAGTGAAGAGTTTTGATCGAAAAAGGCTGCTATGATAATCTATCTCTTAATTCTCATCATTTTTGTCTGGCTTTTTGGGCTTTCTTATTATTGGTATCGATTGAAAAAAAATTATCTTTTGTTAACACAAGGAGGTTCTAAAAAAACGTTGGATGAAATACTTGGAAGTCTCGTCAGTACTCAGCAAAAAGCAAAAGAAGATATTGCAAAGATTATGGCGCAGTGTGCTAAAATAGAAAAAGACGAGAGATACCATATTCAGAAGATCGGTCTGTTGCGATTTAATCCTTTTAAAGATACCGGGGGCGATCAAAGTTTTATTTTGGCTCTTGTTGATTCATTCGATACAGGTATAATTATCACTGCTTTATATTCACGAAATGGTACACGTTGGTATACCAAAAAAGTAGTAAAAGGAAGAAGTACCGAACATGAATTATCGGATGAAGAAAAAAAAGCTCTGCATATGGCAGCAGAATTGAAATGATCTATGAATAAAAATGTTCTGATCCTGCTCTCAGTCATTATATTTCTCTTGTCCGCGGGAGTTTCCTACTTCTATTTTTCTAAACAAGTAGGAATGAGTCCTCAGCAAGCCGCTAACGTTAATCCAGAATCACTTGGGAAAGTAGATAATGATTATAAAGCTCTTACGTTTGATCCCAATGCTCCAAAGACAGAAATGTGTCCACTCAACGGTGTAAAGTATGGTAAAGATCAGGAAGCATGGTGGAAAACTCATGAGCCATTGGTTGTAATGATTGAAAATAGTCAGCCAGCACGTCCACAATCAGGTATCAATGCTGCTGATGTGACATACGAAGCAGTTGCCGAAGGCGGCATAACCCGAACCATGAATGTCTTTTACTGTCAGGATCCGGGCATTATCGGGCCTGTTCGTTCTGCGAGGACATATTTCCTGGATTGGGCTTCAGAATATGGTAATTATCCATTGTACGCGCATGTGGGTGGTGCTAATACTCCTGGCCCTGCGAATGCGTTGGGACAAATAAATGATTATGGCTGGGGTGGTTATAACGATTTGAATCAATTTGCAATTGGTTTTCCAGTTTATTATCGTGATGAGACTCGTTTGGGTCATGAGGCAGCTACAGAACATACGATGTATTCTGTGTCGACTAAATTGTGGGCTGTTGGAAAGTCACGTGGTATAACTAATGTCGATAAAGAGAATAAATCCTGGGATAGTAATTTTGTACCGTATAAATTTGAAGATGCTCCAGAAGCGAAGGGAACAAGTCAGGTAATTTCGATCCCTTGGTCCGGACCGGACTATTCGGTTATATGGACATACAATCCGAAAGATAATGTATATTACCGTGAGAACGGAGGAGAGAAGCATATTGACCGCAACACCCACAAACAATTGTCAGCGACAAATGTCATCGTGCTTTTCCAGACTGAGCAGGATGCAAATGATGGTTATGATCAGGGTGCTCATCAGTTGTTTGGAACGACGGGATCAGGCAAAGCATTGGTATTTATGAATGGAAAAGAGACGAAAGCTACCTGGAAAAAAGAAGACCGCAAGAGCAGAACAATTTTAACAGACGCAAGTGGTAAGGAAATTTCCTTTACTGCTGGAAAATTATGGTTTGAAGTTCTTGGCACTGGTGCAGAAGTTGATGTAAAATAATACAGTAAAGTAGAGATTTATCCCCATTCCAATTGAGTAAATATTTGCTATAATATCCTAATCTCGCCCATAAATCATAGTGTATGTTCTCTGATCTTATTACATCTAAAACCCGTATTAAGCTGCTGAATCTTTTTTTAACCTCCCCACATGATATGTATCATGTCCGTGAATGTGTGAGGCGCACCGAAGAAGAAATCAACGCGGTCAGACGTGAGCTTATTTCACTTGAGAAAAAAGGAGTTCTGAAAAGAGAACAGCGCGCCAACCGTGTTTACTACTCTCTCAATAAAGAATATCCTTTTTATTTTGATCTTTTGAAGGTTGGGGCAAAAACGATCGGATTGGGACAACAAATTCTTGAGAATCGTCCTAAATTAGGCAAAATCAAATTTGCAATGTTTTCTGGAAAATTTGTCAGAAGAATTAAAGATAATCCCGAAGATGTGGATTTAATTGTGGTAGGCACAATTGTTTTGCCTGAACTTTCTATGCTTGTTCGCAATGAAGAAATGAGACTTGGGACTGAAATAAATTATACTGCCATGACTGAAGACGAATTTAAATTCCGTAAACAAAGGAATGATCCTTTTTTGGTCGCTATTCTTTCAGGTTCACGTGTGATGATAATTGGTGATGAGGAGGGGCTTTTGGCGTGAAACAACGTTCACGGCTAGCACTTTTATTCGTCGGGATTTTGACACTTCTGGCAATTATCATAAATGCCACCGTTCCCGTAACGTTAAATTTTTCTTTACCAAATCCCGTAAATTTTAAATCCGTCCCGGTTCACTATGCATATCCAGGAATTCCCGTAATTCAAAAAGCACGAAATTTAGCCTTCCGGCTGGGACTTGATCTACAAGGTGGAAGTAGTATTACTTTCAAAGCTGACATGAAAGATGTCCCGGAGTCAGAGCGGGATAGTGCTTTGGATTCAGCTAAAACTGTTATTGAAAAAAGAATCAATTTTTTCGGCGTTTCAGAACCGGTTGTTCAGACAGAAAAACTTGGTAATGAATACCGGATTCTTGTTGAAATTCCGGGTGTAACAGATGTCAATCAGGCAGTAAATCTTGTCGGTAAGACAGCAAAATTAACCTTTTGGGAAGGATCAGGGACAACACTTACTGCAAGTCAGTCAGCGCAAATTGCCACACAATCAGCAATGCAGGATCTGCAGGCTGGACGCCCGATCGGGGTGACAGAAGCCGTGGGGGGAAATGCTAAAAAGACAGATTTGAGCGGAAATGATTTGAAAAATGCTGCCGTTACTTTTAATACCAACAGCGGAACTCCCCAAGTACAATTGACATTTACCTCAGAAGGCGCGAAAAAATTCGCAGATATTACATCACGAAACGTCAACAAAATTGTGGCAATTGCACTTGATCAGCAAGTAATTGAAGCACCACGCGTCCAACAGCCGATCGTCGGTGGAAATGCTGTTATCACAGGAAATTTTACAACTGATCTGGCAAATAATCTGGCAATTCAGTTAAATGCCGGTGCTTTACCTATTTCACTAAGTGTTCTTCAGCAACAAGCGATTGGTGCGACACTTGGACAAACATCCCTCCAAGCGAGCTTTATTGCCGGAATTTTGGGATTTCTTGTTATTATTATCTTTATGGTTGTGTTGTATGGTAGACTGGGTGTCATCGCGAGTGTTGCTTTGACAATCTATTCGTTACTCGTTTTATCGTTATTCAGACTTATTCCTGTGACACTTACGCTTGCCGGCATTGCCGGTTTCATCTTGTCTGTGGGTATCGCGGTTGATGCAAATATTCTTATTTTTGAACGTATGAAAGAAGAATTACGACGGGGAAGAACGATGGTTGCGGCAATAGATCTTGGATTTGCTCGTGCTTGGCCTTCAATTCGGGATTCCAATATTTCAAGTCTTATAACGAGCGCTGTCTTATTCTATTTTGGAACAGGTGTTGTGAGAGGATTTGCGGTGACCCTAGCACTCGGAATTCTTGTCTCCATGTTTTCAGCCATTTTTGTAACGCGAACGTTTTTACAGGTATTTTATAAAAAATAATTATGAATATTGTTGGAAAAAGAAATTGGTATTTTGCCTTTTCACTGCTTATTATCATTCCGGGAGTAATCTCGTTATTCTTATGGGGGCTCAATCTCTCCATTGATTTTACCGGAGGTTCGGAGATGATAATTTCGTATCCACAAACGGTAAATCAAAAGACAATTGACGGCATCAAAAAGACGTTTGCAACTGAGAAAATTGAGATTGTTTCAATTACTCCTGCTGGAAAATCGGTAACGGTTCGCACCAAACCAATGGATGACAAACAGGATGCAAAGACATTTCAACTGCTTCAGAAAAATACGAGTGGAGCAAAGCAGGATCAATTTGAAACCATCGGTCCGGTGATCGGTAAAGAGATCACATCAAATGCTTTTAATGCAATCGTGATTGCAAGTTTGCTAATCGTTCTTTTTATAGCATATGCTTTCAGAAGTGTCCGAAAACCGATGAGTAGTTGGAGGTTTGGTATTTGTGCAATTATTGCGCTGTTGCATGATGCGTTGGTTGTTATCGGGATTTTCTCAATTCTCGGGCATTTCTTTAATGTTGAAATAGACAGTTTGTTCGTGACAGCTCTTCTCACAGTTATCGGATTTTCCGTTCATGATACGATTGTCGTTTTTGACCGTATTCGCGAGAATCTCAGAAGAAATATTTCAGCACCGTTCCCACAGATTGTTAATGATTCAATTTTGCAGACAATTGTTCGATCCTTAAATACATCAATTACTGCGATGCTTGTTTTGTTTACCTTATTAATTTTCGGAGGAACCACGATCCGCTGGTTTGTCGTTGCGATGCTTATCGGTATTGCCTCAGGAACGTATTCTTCCATATTTAACGCCTCACAACTTCTTGTCGTCTGGCAGGAATGGGTTGATAAAAGAAGAAACCGTCGATAATTTCCACATGTACCTTTAAATATTCAATATATCTTAGCTCATAGTTGTAATTATTTATTCTTGTGTGATAAAATCTCTGTTTATGAGTAGTGGGAAAGATATAGAACGTAGAGGAACTGGAAAGGATAGAAGGATATTATCCGGTACAATTTTTGGACGCAGAGATCGTTTGATAACTGTTGCTGAATATCCCTTTGAATTTGTGAATGGTGTTCGTGTTTATCATCATACGGTGCCAACATTTTTAGATTTTCTACAAAATGACCATTATCAGCGAAGGTTATTTGATACCATCACAAATGGTGGTGAAATAGGAAGAAGAAATTATGCTATTGTCAATAAAGATGGGATACATAGACTTGATTTACAATTTCGAACTGGTGGCAATTCAAACCGTCAGGCTTCTGACGTAGAAGCTCAGATTGGTAGAATTTCAAGAGACAAAGAATTATATCGTGCAAAAGGTTTAGTTGATGTTAATAATGTTGGACATATCGTAAGAACATATCATGATCCTCGAGATTCAAGTAGAGCTGTGTTAGCTTGGGCTGAAGATGTGATAACAGAAGTAGCTCATTTAGAGTCTGAAGGTAAAACAGGAATAAAACTTGGGCAAACATCGTTTGCAGAAAACGCACGTGCTCAAACTCTTTTTATGTATAGGGTTGGCACTAATACTTTATTGACAACAACTCCACCAGGAACTACTCCGGAACAAGTTAATGCTTTTTTAGCCGCTAATTTTGGGAATCAAGAAATTTTAAATGTTCGGTATAAAAATGATATTAATGTCGGAGAACTTGAAGCTATAAGAACTGCAATGAGACAAGGAATGATTTAACCCAAATTAAAATATTTTATACCAATTTTTCTTTAACGAGTCTGCTAACAAGCGTCCCGTCTGCTTTACCTTTTACCTTTGGCATGAGTGCTCCCATGACTTTGCCCATATCTGTTGGGCTTGTTGCTCCAGTTGAAGCAACAGCCTCATCAACAAGTTTCTTTACTTCCTCTTCACTCATTTGCTGGGGAAGATAGGATTCTATAATTTTTAATTCACTGGCTTCTTTTTCTGCAAGTTCATCTCGTCCGCCGGCTTTAAATTGTTCGATGGAATCGCGGCGTTGTTTGGCTTGTTTTTGGAGAACCGATTCAAGATCTTCCTCAGTTGCTTCATACCCGGCGCCGCCTTTTTCTATTTCATAATAGCCAAGGGCAGAAACAATCATGCGAAGTGTCGATGTCTTCTCAGCATTTTTTGCGAGCATTGATTGTTTGAGTTCTTCTTTGAGCTGTGCTTTGGTCATATCTGTATTATAACAAATTACTTATCAGTTTTCATTTCGGGCAAATTGGCCCACATCTTTTGATCTATTGAACATAAAATTAAAAAAAATAATTGAAAGAGCAAAATAAATAAGATTGAGAATAAAAGATATTGCAGCATATTCCCAGTTAATTGCATTTGAAGATAAAGCCTGTCTGGCAGCCTCAAAAACATACGTCGGTGGAAGTAAATAAGAAATATATTGTATTTGGACTGGGAGAATTTTTACGGGAAAAATAGTCGCGCAAAGCGGTTGGAAAAGAAAAATAAGACTCCACGCAAAAGCTTGAATGCGTGTTCCATATCGAAAAATAAGAGCCAAGATAAAAAGTCCAATTGCCCAGGAAAAAAGAACTAAGTTTATAAAAAAGATTACAAGATTAAGACTTCCCAATTGGAAAATATTGAAATGGAATACAAAAAGTGCGATGAAGGAAATAGTAAAAAATACAATTATCGCTTTTACTGCACCTGATAGCATTTGCGCTCCCAGATATTCTTTAAGATTCAGAGGTGTTACAAAAAGATTGCTTAAATTTCTCGACCAGATTTCCCACAAACTTCCCAAAGAAAGTGTATATTGGGAAACACGAATAATTTCCCAGAGGATCATTCCGGTTATTATATATTGTGCAACTTGAGATTTTGCTTGTCCTACTAAAAAGACTGAAACAAATCCAAACACAACAATATTGATAATTGAAAAATAAAATATATCAAGTATGACTTCATATGAATGTCGTGTGATATATAATTCCTGTAATAAAATTCCGATGACTCTATGTAATTTCATAATTAATTTCCTTTTCGGGCAATTCCTAAGAACACATCTTCAAGCGTTGGTTTTTTCACTTCTATATCAATAATATAAATATTGGTATTACTGATTCCGAAAATCAATTTGGGAATGAGCTTTTCTTCAGTGTCGATTACGACAGTATTTTTTGAAGCAAAGGCAAATGATTGTCCCTGTTTCTTAAGATAATTTGTGAATTCAACTTTCTCTCCTTCAAATATTAGTTGTAATTTAGCTTTTCCAAATTGTTTGGTAAGTTTTAAAGGCGCATCTTGTGCGACTATTTTTCCATGATCCAAAAAGATAACAGTATCACTTACCCTAGTAACCTCATCCATATTATGACTGGTGAAAAGAATTGTTAATTGTTTTTCTTCTTTAAGCGTTTCAATTAAAGTTAATGTTTTATCTGCAATATCCGGATCCAGTGAAGCGGTTGGTTCATCCATTAATAATAATTCCGGATCATTAATCAAAGATTTGACCAAGTTTACTCGAGTTTTTTGTCCTGCTGATAAATTCCAGAAAATTTGATTCAATAAATGCGTTATTTCAAAATATTCGGCGAGCTGTAAAATTTTTTGTTTTGGATTTTTAACTCCATACAAATAAGAATACACAGTCAGATTTTCCATAACAGTAATTTTCCCCTGAAGATTGTTATATGCAGACGTGTAATTAATTCGTTGTAAACAATATTCTCGATTTTTTAGAAAATCTTTACCAAAATAAGAAATGCTTCCTCCATTAATTTTGGTAATACCCATCAAAATCTGAATAGTTGTAGTTTTTCCGGCACCATTTGGTCCTAGAAATCCTAGAACTGTACCTTTTTCTACTGAAAAGGATATATTATCTACTGCTGTAAAATTGCCGAATTTTTTTGTTAGGTTTTTCACCTCAAGTACCTTGTTATTGTTCATCGAGAATAAATCCTTTCACCTGATGATTCCACATTGTTTTGAAAACACTGTTTTTTTGCTGTAATAATTCATTTGGATCTCCATCCTCGACGATTTTACCTGATTCAATAACAATAATTCTATTCATTTTTTTAAGCGTTGAAAGACGGTGTGCGATTGCGATAACAGTTCTTCCTTCCATTAATTTTTCAAGCGAAAGTTGGATTGCATGCTCGCTTTCACTATCCAAACTGCTCGTTGCTTCATCAAGAACTAATATTGGTGCGTTCTTAAGAAAAGCCCGGGCTATGGATATTCGCTGCCTTTGACCACCGGATAATTTAACTCCCCGTTCACCAACGAGTGTTTCATATTTATGCGGCAATTTCATGATGAAATTATCAGCTTGAGCAAGTTTTGCTGCGTGTTTAATTGCCTCAAAAGCTGCATCTTGTGTGCCATAACTAATATTTTCTCTAATCGTTCGGTGGAATAGAAACGAATCCTGTGGTACATACGCGATAGCTTTTCGAAGACTTTCAAGTGTAACTTCTGAAATTTTTTGTCCGTCAATTAGTATACTCCCTTTGTTTACATCGAAATGCCGCAGAAGTAACGCAACAAAGGTTGATTTGCCTGCGCCGCTTCTTCCGACAAGTCCAATTTTTTCACCTCTTTTTATAGCTAGAGAAAAGTCATCAAAAATGTTGTTATTGTCGTATTTAAATGAAACATCTTTGAAGATTATTTCATTTCCAGAAGATTGTAGTGGAATTGCACTCAAATTTTCTTTGATTACATGTTCCTGCAATATTTCTTCCAAACCTTCTTTAATTTCTCCATAATATCTTGTTGAGTTTGACATTTCCTGTCCGATGAAAAAGAATTGATTTGCCAGATCAGCAACAATTGCCACAACCATAACAATAATTCCTACTGTGACAATACCATGTTGAAATAAATACACTGATGAAGCAATCATACCGAATGCGAAAACCGCAATGAAAAAACCGTTTGCTACCAAAATCCATTCACTTAATGACCAATGTGCCAATCCTGTATCATATTGTCTTTTAATATATTTATTCATATATTTTTTCTCACCGGTGATATTTGCATACTCTTGGACGAGTGATATATTTGACAATGAATCAACCAATCTTCCTTTCAAAGTTGATAGTGAATACGCTGATTTAAAGGAGTATGGTTGAAGCTTCTTTACAAACCATATATTGATGCCGATAAAGAACGTTGACCATAGAGCGATAATAAGTCCCAAGAACCAATAGCTAATTCCCGTAAAAATGGTATACCAGAAAATGGTAAGTACAAGGGGAGTAAAATTCCAAAGTATATTTACAACAAGACTGTTGGATCCTTCAACTGCATTGGAAATTTTATTGGTCAAAGAGCCTGCAAACCGGCTATTAAAATAATCTTTATTGTGAAGCGACAAATAGGTATAGAGCGTTTCATAGATAGTAGTTCGCATACGTAAAATCCATCGCATTCCGGTAAAACCACTCAGACGCCATATACATTGTGCCACTAAATAAATAACCGGGAAAACAATCGTCCATACCCAAAGAGCATGAATGTCTTTATGTCCTGATGCG
Organism: uncultured Gammaproteobacteria bacterium; assembly: GCA_964540055.1. Lineage (GTDB taxonomy): Bacteria > Patescibacteriota > Microgenomatia > Levybacterales > UBA12049 > JACDET01. Next base: position 9,925 of record CAZILC010000035.1, read on the forward strand.
GCATCCGTTAATTTTCCAAGAACTATTACATTTAACCGATTTGTAAAATTTGCTAAAAAAGCAAAAGCAATCGCAGCAATTACCCACTTTTTATGTGGTTTACTTGCAAAAATATCAAATAAAATTGGATTTTTTGGAATCTTTTGATTCATAATTTTTTAATTCCATGTTTATTTTACACAAAAACATGAAATAAGTACGCTGAAAAGAAAACACGTTATTCCGGAATTTCTGAAGAATAGCAGTGGTTAATGTTTGTAAATAAGTATCATAGACCGAACTTCAAAAACATGAGAAAAGCGGGCAAATCTTACTCAGCTTTTTCCATTATATGAAAAATTAAAGAAATTGCAAGTTTTATAAAGATTTTATTCTTTGGAGTAAATATTCTTTGGTATTTTTAGATAAATCTTCATCCACTTCTTCAAATAGTTTTTGCAAAATTTCTCCAATTTTTTTGCTGGGTTTTATGTTTAATTCTTTCATAACATCATTCCCATCAATTGCCAAATCATTAATTGAAAATGGAGCTGGTGCAAGTTGTTCTTCGACGCGCTGTTTAAAAAGTTTTAAGCGCCAACTCTCAGCAGTTTGCGTCCCGCCACCAAGTCTATCTCCCACGCGAAGGTCCATCATATCTTTAACATTCTCAACACCAATTCGTCTGATAAATCTTCGAACAGCGCTATCGGTAATATGTTCATCAACAGTAAACATATGCCAGCGGATGAGTTTGGTAACTTTTGTTTTCTGCTTTTTTGAAAAACGCAGCCGGTCACAAATTTCATAAGCTATTCGCGCGCCGACAATTTCGTGATTATGAAAAATGACATAACCGTCTTGATCCGTTGCTGCAACATGTGGCTTTCCTACATCATGGATGAGTGTTGCAAATCTGACGATTGGATCAGTGGAGGTACAAAATTTGAGAGACAAAATATTATGTGTAAAAACATCGTCTTTATGATGTCTTCCTGGTCTGGCTTGTGAAATACCAATACCTTCGATTAACTCAGGAAGTATTTGTTCTAGCAAGCCGGTATTTTTTAATAACATAACACCTTCATAGGGATACTCACTTGCGAGTAATTTCAGTAATTCATCTCTTATTCGTTCACCTGAAATTTTTGCCAGTAATGGTGCATCATTAGTAATCGCTTGTAACGTTTTTTCTTCTATCTCAAATCCAAGTTGTGCAGCAAAACGGATTGCTCGCATAAGTCTCAGAGCGTCTTCTTTAAAACGTTCATTTGGATCGCCAACTGCTCGGATAAGCTTGTTTGTAATATCAGCTTGCCCATTGAATGGATCAATAAAAGTTGCAGACTGTATCTCAATCGGAATATCTGATAACTCGATCGCAATTGCGTTCATCGTAAAGTCTCGCCGAGCAAGATCTTCTTCAATTGTTTTTCCCCATTTTACTTCCGTTGGATGGCGGTTATCCGAATAGCCGCGTTCTGTTCTAAAGGTAGTTACTTCTACAACTCCCGAGTGTTCGGTTTCTTTTAATGCTTCAACCGGAATACCGACTGTCCCGAAAGCGTTATCATAAAAAGCGTCAGCAAAAAGTTTGAGCATTTCTTCAGGGTTTGCATCAGTTGTCATATCCCAATCTTTGACCGGTTTACTTTGCAATAAATCTCTAACCGGTCCACCCACAAGATACAGCTTAAATCCCGCATCATGAAAAGTTTTGTAAATATCATAGATGGCAGGTGGAA
>CAZILC010000036.1:0-11576 GCA_964540055.1 uncultured Gammaproteobacteria bacterium
TTGGAATTGTATCACATGAATTAAGAACGCCATTAACAAGTATGAAGGCTTTTTCCCAACTTTTGGAAAAACATTTAAAACAGAATATGGATACTAAAGGAACCTTCTACTTATCAAAGATGATACAACAAATGGAGACACTTTCACAGCTGATGGCATCATTTGTCAATGTCTACAAACTGCAGACGCACATGTTAGCATTACACAAAAAATATTTTTTAATTGATGAATTAATAAGTAATACTATTTCAGATTTTCAATATACCACAAAAACACACAACCTGATAAATAACGCAAACGCACACGCGACTATTTATGCTGATCGTGAACGTATTGCACAAGTGTTAATAAATCTCATTTCAAACGCAATCAAATATTCTCCAAACGCAGATAAGGTGGAGATTTCTTGTAATCAAGAGACCGATAACGTAATAGTATCAGTTAAAGATTTTGGCATGGGAATTCCAAAAGAAGAACAAAGAAAAATTTTTGATCGTTTTTTTCGAGTAGATTCTAATAAAGAGAAAGCAGTATCAGGACTGGGGCTTGGTTTATATATTTCTAGTGAAATTATCACACAACACAAAGGCAAGATCTGGGTAGAAAGCACTGAAGGAAAAGGATCAACATTTAATATTTCATTACCGGTAAAGTAAAAAGTTGTAGGATACAATTTTTCAATAAAAACTCTTAGATAATCCAGGCATACCCGCAATGTTAGCCCACGAAAAGTAAAGTAAATTTATTAGATAGGACAAAAAATAGAGAGCTAATTAACGTTTTTATTTTATAAAATGCTAGTATATACTTCCCAAAAGGTAACTACTTTACTTAATGAAGAACCCGATATACAATCATTTCATGGTAAAAATTCAAGTAATTATGGGAAGTACTCGTCAGGGAAGATTTGTCGAGCAACCTGCACAGTGGATATTTAAAAAACTTAAAGAGAAAACAGATGTTGATGCAGAATTAATTGATCTTCGTGATTGGCCCCTTCCTTTTTTTGATGAACCAGTATCTCCAGGGATGATGGAAATTCATAAGGCAGATTATGTCAGCAAATTAGGAAAAAAATGGGCAAGCAAGATCGGGGAAGCAGATGGGTATCTGATGGTGGTTCCAGAATATAATCATGGGTATCCTGCGGTTCTTAAAAACGCAATAGATTATGTATACAAGGAATGGAATAATAAACCAATAGCTTTCATGAGTTATGGCGGTGTTGCAGGAGGAACACGTTCAGTTCAACAATTGCGCCAAGTTGTTGTAGAACTACAAATGGTCCCCATTCGAAATGGTGTTCATATTCCACTATATTGGACACAGCTAGATGAAAAAGGCAAACTCAAAATGGATGGTCATAATGAGGGAGCTGCAAATATGCTCAACCAGTTAATTACTTGGACAAAAAATTTGAAAACTGTGCGTGAGGCAAAAAATAAATAATTTTATTAAACTTCAACAAATTCTTCGCTTATAATTTCTCCTAAATGTTCTATTACATTTATAGTTGGAGTTGTGTCGGGGACAGAGGACTCGAACCTCCGACCTCACGGTCCCAAACCGCGCGCTCTAGCCAACTGAGCTAGTCCCCGAGTTTAATTAAAAAGTTAATGGTGCCGAGAGCGGGAGTCGAACCCGCACGCCTTTTAAGGGCAAAGGCTCTTAAGGCCTCCGTGTCTGCCATTCCACCACCTCGGCTAATATCTAGTTACGTAATTGTACTTAATTTATGAGTATTATTCAAGCTGCTGTAAGGTATAAAAATATATTATTGACACCTGCATTAATTAGGAATAGAATGCAACTGAACATGGCAATTCGTGGTGGTGAAGTACCAGGCCCTCCTTTTGGCGGGGATGGCCGATTACATAGACCTGCTGGTGCATCCTTTCGGATTACCGGCAGAACTGAACCTGTAGATCCCGCTCTTGCAAATGGAAATGTACGACAGGGCCCAAGATTTGCTGGTTTCAGACCTGGAGCTCGCCAAGCATATGAAAAAGAGGTACAATTAGCAGGAGAGAAAGCACAACAAGAAGAGCATCTCAGTTGGCTAAAAAGTCAACGTTTAGAAAATATTGAAACTACAAGGAGATTTGCCTCAAAAGTACCTAATGTAGATGTTGCAGTTATTAGTACAAAAAGTAGCGCCAAAACTGTAACTTCAGTTTTCCTCGGTCTCGCTTTAGCTTACGCAACAGATAGAACAACTACCATACTAGATGCTAATCCTGATGGAAGAGTACATCGCCGATTCGGCCATTCGACAGAGGATCGATTGGCAAATATGAGAGAATTAGCACTAGCCTCAAGAGGAATTCAAACGGAGAGAGCAAGAGAGCTACGTAAAGCATTTGACGATAATACCGGTAAAACTCCAGAAAAAATTATTGAAGCTCAATTAGCAGCAATAATGAAAAGAGAAGCCGAAGATATTCGTTTGCTGAGGAATATGAGAGAATCACGTCGCGGAGTTGGATTTTTGGCTTTTTCTGATGGGTTAACACAAGATGATGCACTGCGTATTACCCAAGGAGGTAGACTTTTTTCTGATTATAATATTTATGATTTTGGTAATCAGGTTGGAGATGTTGATGGAGACGCGGCCGCGAGACATTTTGTAACAAGTGCTGATCAACTTATTTTTACAGTAAAAGCGGATTCTATAGAAACGTGGGATATGGTTGGTAGAAATTTCAAACGTTTAGAGAAAATAGCCTCAGGTATGAATCAACAAGATGGCGAAGCTTTTCGTATGAAAAGACAAAATGCGATTATTGTAGTAAGTGGAGTTGATCCAAATATGACTGCGGATGAATTTGATAAATTTCTTGATGACTCGAAAATAGTTGATTTTGATGACGAAGAAAGAAAAGTAGGAGGTTTTCCATTTGATGGACCAGTACAGGCAATTCCCTTTGATGAAAGAATTAGATCCGACTGGGATTATCGTATCACTGATCTCGATCTTGTTACACAGAATGCATTTCAATCATTAGCAAATTTTGTTTTGGATATGAGAAGAGAAGAATTGGGATTGGTTGTGTGATTTGACCTCGTGTGATTGGATATCTATAATCAGTGGCAGCATGAATAAAAATATCAGCCTTGCTACCTGGAATCTTCATTACGGGATTGAGCTTAAAGACATCCTTACAAGTATAAAAAATACCGAAGATTTTGTGGACATTGATTTTCTTATGCTTCAGGAAGCCTCACTTCATAATGGCTTTGAAGACGCAAGTTTGATTTCCCAAATAATGGGGGAGAACTATACCTATTTTCAAGCAACCGCTCAGAAACTTAAAGAATTTCCCCAAGCAAATGCAATTATCTGGAATAAGAAAAAAATTCAAGTCAAAACCTTTGATATTCTCGATTTACCGCCATTTCATAAGGGATCACGACTGCAGGCTCAATATAAAAGAATTTATGACAAAGAACACAGACTGGCAATTTTTCTGCGCAATGTGTTCCAAAAAAGAATCAGTATACTTCTTGAAGGCACCATCTATAATAAATCTTTCAGAATCTATGTCGTCCATTTTGATATTGTCGGCTTCGCAAGCAAAAAAAAGCAAATGAATTTTATTCTGAATGACGCAAACACCAGAGAAAAAGTGGATATCGAAATAATTGCAGGGGATATAAATACCTTTAAATATTTTAATGTGCCGCAGTGGACGAGTATTAAGGAAACGACTCAGAAAGCCGGATTTATTGATCTGACAACAGAAATCAAATGGACATTCACCGATGCGAGATTCAAAAGAAAATATCTTGCCAAACACAAATTAGACGCCATCTTTATCCGTGATAATACGTTATCAAAATTACACTACAAGTCATGGAGTCTGGAGATCCAAGGCTCAGATCACATACCGGTATTTGCAAATATATCCCTGCCGTAATAAAATTCGACTCACCATGAAAAAGGGATTAGTAATCATTCACATTGATGGCGTAAGCTATTCGATGCTTAAAAGATCTCTGGAAAAGGGATATCTTCCATACTTTTCCAGGTATTTAAAAAAACATAAGTACAAAATAGATAAATATTGGTGCGGTTTACCAAGTACCACTCCCTATTGCCAGGCAGGAGTTCTGTATGGTGACAATCAGAATATCCCAGGATTTCGGTGGTGGGATAAAAAGATTGGAAAACTCATCACGTTTGGATCAAATACCACATTTCAATTTGTTTCTCACAGATATTTCAAAAAAAATCCACCGCTTTTGCAGGGAGGAGCATGTATTGCAGCGTGTTATTCCGCTGGAGCAAGTGAAGCATTAACGCTTTCATACAAAGAAAAACTCGCATATAGTCCATTTCACAGCAGAGCTGCATTATTACTTCGATGGTATAGAAATCCCATCAGGATAATCGACTGGCTATTTAACAGTTTTGTACTCCTGGTGGATTCACTAATCGAACTTATTCGATCATATTTTAGAAAAGCGCCTGTCTCGGTTTTTTATTTTTTATTAGACATTATTAATGAATTGTTCATTCATCACATAACAAGATTTGCGGTACGTCGGGCAATGCAGAAAGAATTTCCCATAATCTTCGCCGGATTTTATTCCTATGATGAAATAGCTCATGCTTTCGGCCCAAATGATCCCTTGAGTTACAAAACTATTTATCAGATTGACCACTCAATCCGCTATATTACCAAATATCACACATTTGGTGATACTGATTACGAATTCGTTTTTCTTTCAGACCATGGAAACATCGAGACAATTCCGTTTGTCTCACTCGAGCATGAACATTTGGCAGACAAACTTTCAAGAATCCTGCCAAATTATATTATTGAAGAATTACCGGGAAAAACCATTACACCGTCTCATCATATTGACGGCCATATTCTGTTTGTATTTTCGGGGCAACTGGCAAATGTCTATATTAAAAATACCTCAGAACGACTACCGTATACAAAATTAAAAAAACATTATCCGAAATTACTTGCATTTCTCACAAATATGCCTGAAATTGCGTTTCTCTTAGTAAAGGATGCGAATCGGGATATCATTATCACGAATAAAAAAACATATATTTTACACCCGAAATTAGGAAATGGACCGCTTAAACAATTCTTAGCTACTTTTGGTGATCCGGCGCTAGTTAAAAATCAATTGCACCGTTTAAATGAAAATAAAACAGCAGGGGATATCATTTTTTTCGGGACATATAAAGATAATGTACAAATAACCTTTGAAAATCAGGTGGGAAGCCATAGCGCATTGGGGGGTGAACAAATGGAACCATTCATCCTCACGAAAAAAGCCTGGAATATGGATGTATCAGATGTACGATTTGCAAGTGATCTTTATGAAAAGTTGACTCAGCTAAAAAAACAGTTTAAAATTATTTAGAAGTGCTTCTAACATTTACCTGACAAAAAGGTGACCTAGTTCGATACATTTAGCCTCAAACTGCCCCTAGACAACTGACAATACCAGGTATATAATGTCGTCATGTCCAGACAACAAGCTAGTATTTATCTACCTCAAATAAGGTTCTCCAATTTACCCTGATCTTTTTTACGGCTAATTATTTTCGTGTTTTTTTACTATTATGCAACGTTCTATTTCTATTAATAAATATCAAGATAATTTTATTCCCCAAGACAGTAACATCACTGAAGAGCTGTTTGACAAATTGCGGGAAAAAATATTTCAAAGTAAACCAGAGCTTAAAGTCATTGTAGAAAACTATGGTAACATGACGCTTTTTGACTACGCAAAAAGATATAATGATCCTAATCCAGTTCTTCAAAATGATGCTAAAAAACAAGAATTTATTACCGCTTTTACGGAAGAGGTAGCAAGACTCATAGATAAAGAAACAGCTGAAAGCTGCAAAAAGCAGCTTGAAGCACTTTACCGACTTACCACCACTGATCATCACGGCCCGCTCAGTGAATCCGGTATGGTCAACAGCAACATTCATGAAGCACTTCCGTATCTCAACGGGGATGAAATTGTGAAAAATATTATTGTTCTTGGATGCGCAAATATCTCCTTTGATAATTTTTCAGCCCCACGATGTCTTCTTTTTCATAGTAAAACAGCAAATGGAGTTGTACAAAATCAACTTCCATTTTACCCACGGGCTGTTAGACCCTGTCCTGTTATTCATTATCCAGCCTATGCAACAGGCAATCTTGAAAATGCCTATAAGCGCATGGATGTATGGGAGCGAGAGAATACCATAAGCATGCAAGAAAGCCATGAACTCAAACTCCTCCTCTACGAAATCTACGCAGACACCTCAGTACTCAAACAAAAAACTTTCTCAGATCAAGTTACCAAAACAAATTTTGCTCTCTGGAAAAAGATTATGAAATATCATCCGGACGCTCCAAATCTGGTTTATATAGAACAGGAAATGATTGTCAATAAACTTCTTGATACGTATCATCTGGATCAGAATACTTTGATCAATAAAATTCTTTTTACACCTGAATATCATGATCTTATCTTAAAATACTTTGACGGAATACTTCGAGGTTTTTCAACCAAGGATAAAATTGGTACGTATCTCTTCTGGGCATTACCAAAAGGTGCTAAATACAGAGTTCAGTTATGGAAAGAAGGAAATTATCTACAAACTGAAGACGGCAGCTACAAAATCGAACTGACACCTGAAGGGCTGAGAAATGCAATTCGCGAAAAGGAACTTATTCCAAGTACACTAATGTCATTTATGGTACTCGCCTTTTATTACGGTATCAGATTGGTCGGCGGACAGACACAGACAACGTATCTTACCGAAATGAAACAAGCATTTATAAAGATGATTAAAGAAGCAGGCGAAAATGAATATAGTGAGGATATTGCAGACCTTCGAACCAATGATCTCTCAATGAATAATGATAGTCTCGCGTTTTTACAAGCTGCTAAAGGTAAAAATGTGCCACTCACGGGTGTTGATCTCGTACTCTATGGAAATAAAGCTACAATTAGCATTATGAAATCACAATCCAAGATCCTGACAGTCCGAGAAGCAGTCTACCGGGCCATGCCTGGTTATTATCCGATGTTCTACAAGCAGGAAGAACGCGACCCAGAGATTCAAAGCATCACCGCAGAAGACATCGAAAAATACCTCGGCCTCTCCCTCGTCCCCTCAGCAAAAATTAGTTAATATAAGTCTACACTCATGATGAAAGAAGAACCACTTTTTGATCGTTTTACACACAGAAATTCTAGTCCACTTGCTGCATAAAAAAACTACAGAATTAAAGTACTGTAGTTTTAAAAATCTTCGTCTGGTGGGTTATAAATTTCTATATTAAAAGGCGGAGAGTGGTTATTCGGATGTGTACTTTTGTGAAGTAACATACTTATATACTATACTCTGATTCTTAATTAAAGCTTGACGCCCCGGGGACAAAGATGTCGGTTACATGACAAAAAGAGAACTATTCTTACAATTGGTATCCCACACGCTTAGAAAGCTCTAAAAGAAGACTGTTCGAGGTAATTTAATAAACTCTGTCCTGTTCTGTATCCCGGACGAAGCCGGTACATAAAAAATCTATTGGCCTGATTCTGTTCAATGCCAGGAACCGTTGAAACAGCCGTTGTAAAACCATCATCTTTTACCAATTGTGCAGACTGTAAGTCAAATGAGCCGTCAGGGTAAGCAAAAGAGACAACCGAAATATGATAATTTGCCTCAAGCCATGTTTTACTCTCATCAATTTCTTTTTGTACCTCATCATGCGGCCTTCCTTTTAACGCTATGTGGTGAACCGTATGCGCACCAACATCAACCAAGCCACTCTTTACAACCGTATCAAGCTGGGATGCCGACATAAAATCAGATCCTCCGATAAAACCAGTAATAATATACGCAGTTGCTTTGACGTGATATTTTTGTAGAATTGGAAGCACATCAGTCGCAACATCCCAGTGACCATCATCAAACGTTACTAAAACAGGCTTCTTCGGTAACTGCATTTTACCATCAAGAACTTCACCAAGTTCTTTTGCCGTCATAAAAGTATAGCCCGCGTCTTTCAGTGTCTTTACCTGTTCATCAAAGACAGATGGCTGTATATTAAGTTCTGCTCGAAGTTTATCTCGTTTGTCCTGAATTACTTCTACATAATGATAGAGTAGGATTGGAACTCGAAATGTTGCTGAAGGAGTTGCACTTTTCATTTCTTTTTTCACCTCTGGTGGCAAAACTTTAACAAGAGTTTTTTTCGTATCGAGGATTGGGTGCTCTGCAAGATATCGTTCATGCAGGTAATTTTGTATGCCTAAATACGCTAAGGCTCCCAAAAACACAAATAGTGCACCTGTCAAAACTCCAAGAAAAAATTCCTGCCACTTAAGTATTTTGCGAGTCTTTCGCTTTCGAATTATTTTTGCCATATTAAAAATAATATAAGAAATTGCTCAACTGATGCAAATCGAAAATTGCTTAGTCTTCTTTTTTCTCTTTGCCTTTTCTCATGAGGAAGAACGGAAGCAAGGCCAACCCAAGCGGCACCAGGAGTAATATATAATACCAGTGATTGAAATGATAAACATGGAATAATTTGATGGTCTTTGGACCGAGTTTGTTACCAAGCTGGAGATAAAACGGAATCCAGAAACTGTCTGAGACGGCAACACTCAATATGAAAGTGGTATACCGCATTTTTGAGATACCCGAAAATAACGTAATCGGAACTTTAAATCCATAGATGTGTCTACCAATGATAATAGCAACTGGTCCGTATTTTCGAAAATATCCTTCAAATGTATCAAGTTTTTTTAGATCCAAATCGATGAAATGTCCGAATTTTCCTATAATTTTCTTCCCATATCGTTTTGCGAGGAAATAAAGAATAGTCGCTCCAGCCAGATCTGCAATTAACAGAATGATATACGCAGCAGCATATGGAATTCTCCCAACCCCAACCTGATAACCGGTATAGGCAATCACAATATCAGCAAAAGGAAGAGGAATACCCATCTCTTCAAGCATCAAAAGAATGATCGGCGCAAGATAGCTTTGATTGACGAGAAAGCCTATGACAATATCATCAAATTGATCAAAGGAGCTAAAAAAATCCATACCCAAACATTATAGCATGATTAACCTGAACAATTGGTATGTCCAATTCTTACTCATTTGGAGTATAGGGCGGGGGAGTCACACCGACAGTTTTGAGGGAGTAATCAAGCAGATCTTTCATCTCCCCCCGTCTATTTTGGCTGTTGAGAATAATACCAATTATTTTATGTCCACCATAATCAAGATAGGTAACCAGACATAGTCCAGCTTCAGGAGTATAGCCGGTTTTTACCCCTTTGACACCTGGATAGGTTGCTAGTAAATTGGTTTCATTTGCAAGATCCAATTCCTTATGCGTTCCGGTTTGTGGGATCGTGTATGTTGACGTTGCAACAGTATCTGCAAATTCAGGATACTGTTCCAATGCATAACGAGTGAGAATGAGAAGATCATAGGCAGTCGTATATTGATCTCCATCTCCTTGCAGTCCTGAAGGATTTGTATAATGCGTGTTGAGCATTCCCAGGGCTTTTGCTTTGTTATTCATCGCGTTCACAAATCCGACCCTTCCATACTGATAATTATGCGCAAAAACTTCGGCCGCATCATTGCCTGACGGCAAAAGTAACCCGTGAAGAATATCTGAAAAATCGTATACTTCACCAGGACTCACTCCCATACTATCTTCTCCCACGATATCATCTTTGGTAACGGTATATTTATCGTCCCATTTCTGATTCTCAATCGCGATGACTGCCGTCATTATCTTGGTCAGTGAGGCCATGGGATGTTTTACTTCAGGATCTTTTTCATAAAGTATTTTATTTTCCGTCAGATCATACATAAGGATTGATTCAGCAGTGAGATCGGGAAGACTTCCAGTATCTCCATGAACAACTGTTGTGACCGGTGACCATAATTCAAGTAAATTTACCTGATTATTATTGCTCAGCATCAAAAAATCAGGGATTGGAGAATTAATGTGGATTTTTTGAATAAAATCGACATTAAAGTAATAACACATCCCAACTGTTATAGACAACGCTAAAGCAAGAACAGCAACAACGTAACCAAAGAATTTCATGAGAGATTTTATAATATCTCACAGGAAAATTTTTTACAACTTCAGTATTTATTTAGACCTGAAAATAATTTACTATAGAGTAATATGAATCTGTCTGCATTTGGTCCTTTGTTAGGTAATATTTCCCTGGTGTTTCTCTTCGCTCAAGCGCTGATTAATCCGACAGCTAACAAAGACTTTATTGATAACACAAGTTTTTTTTATTTTTTTATTGAATTAGCAACGCTTGCTGCAAGTATGGTATTGATAAAGTTTAAATTACACCCAGAGGATCTTGGCTTAGTACTAAAGAACAATACCTTATATGACAGAGCGTTAAACAACCTACGATATCTTTCTATTATTTGTTTTTTCAGCCTAGGAACTTTTTTAATCGGCTATCTAACTAACCAATGGTTTATTCCAATACTTTTTACCATTTCTCTCGCATCAAAAGCATATGCAAAAAGCTTAGTTGCAAATGAAAAGAATATGACAGTCTATGCAATAATTTTTGGGATTAGCTACTTTTTTACCGTTTATTCAGCAGTTATCTGGGGAATAGTGTATTTTTCACTTTTGACACTATTTGAAATGATCAATACGTATAGGAATTTAAAAATCGTGCCTGTTAAAATAAAAAAATAAGTATATAATGCAATTACGATTGAATTATGTCTACGACAAATAGTTATAATAAACTCTCACTGTTAACGTTTAACACGCTAGGTACACCGGTATTTGCGCCGAAGATTTCCAATCGTTATAGAAGGGCCGCGCATCTTATGAATATTGGTGATTACGATATTATTTGCCTGCAGGAAATCTTCACCTATTACCACCTTTTTGTATTTAAAACAATTCTTCGTAATTTTCCCTATGTCGTGTATCAAAAAAATCCTTTCGGACCACGAGGTGGTTTGGTAATTTTCTCCAAATTTAAGCTTGTTAAACCTGATTTTGTGTCTTTTTCCTATCCGGAAAAAACGCATGTACCGGTATATACCAAGCTTGCCCAACAGGGGATTCTTTCAGCAGAAATTAAGGATTCCAACCTTCGTATCCTAACAACCCATCTGAGTTCTGATAATACCCATGAGCTTACTCCGGAAAATCTTTTGTATCCCTTGATTAAAAATCAGTCTGAAGAGGTTGCAAGAGTTGCTAACAAGTTTTCTCAAAATAATGCATCGATTATCCTTGCAGGAGATTTTAATATTGCCAAGCATTCACAGCTATATACTGCTTTATTGCATAACACCAAACTCACTGATGTCTTTGAAAAAGATGAAATACCTACATACTATCCGGATCGGGTCAGTTATTTTTACCGGTCACCGCAAAGCAGATGTGATTTTATTTTTGTTACATCCGCTCACAAGAACATCAAAATACGTGCAACCGACACAGCTTTTGTTGAGAAAGAATCACTCTCAAATGGTCAAAAAAGCTTTCTTTCCGATCATATCGGCTTGCATTGTATACTTG
>CAZILC010000037.1:0-10305 GCA_964540055.1 uncultured Gammaproteobacteria bacterium
AGCTTAAATCCCGCATCATGAAAAGTTTTGTAAATATCATAGATGGCAGGTGGAATGTTGATATGCATATTTGGTATAGTATATCAGATGAAATCGCAGAGAGTAATAATACACAACAATAGAAATGAAAAAATGATCGGTTATTTATATAATGGAACTTCAAAAACACTCATAATTGTTTGTTATGGAATTGGAGGATCAACTACACCTGATCCTTATTTGCAAAAAATTCTTCCTGAATACCTATCTGATATTTCTTCAAAAACGGGCGCAAGTGTTTTTGGTTTTGATTTTAGCGGAGAAGGAGAAAGCGAAGGGGAAAGATTTTTAAGTTTACGACAACGTGATCGGGATATTAAAACAGTACTTGATTATTTCTCTCCTCACTATCAAAAGATAATAATGTATGGTTATAGTTTGGGAGGATTATCTGCAGCAATTGCATCCTTACACAATGAGAAGATCGTTGGGCTTATTACAGTAAATGGATTTTTTACCTTCAATCCTCGTCATATTTTTCCTAAAAATGTATTGTTAGTTCTCTCATATGTAATTGCGAAACCTCGCTTCGCATCAGAGTTATATTTTCGAAAAAGAGAATTGCATATTGGTAAGATATCCGTTCCGACTTTGGTTATATACGCGGATAAAGATAATTTTGTTAATCCAAAACAATCAATTTCATTTTTTAACTTACTGCGCAGCAAAAAGAAACTATATTCGATGGGCGAAGAAGATCATTGGTTGAAAAAAGAATACAAACAAATTCCACCACAGATTGCACAGTGGATGAGAGAAGAAGGATTACAGTAATATGAAAAAGTGGGAAACGCTTCATAAATTCAAAAGTCAAAGTTCAATACTCAAAATTGACGATATAGTTACTATTTTATTAGAAAACAGAGGTTTAACAGACAAAAAAGAAATTGATGCTTTTTTGCATCCTGATTTAGAGAAAGTTACTCCGAAAACTGTTGAAATTGATTCAACACAATTGAAAAAAGCATTAACGAGAATCGAAAAAGCTATTACAAATAAAGAACAGGTTGTTGTATTTGGGGATTATGATGTTGATGGGATTACAGGGAGTGCGATTCTGTGGGAGACGCTGTATGCACTGGGTGCGACATGTATCCCGTATATTCCTGACAGGAAAGAAGAAGGATACGGACTTTCAAAAATTGGTATTACCAATCTCATGCAGCAAGTTTCAAATATCAGTTTAATTATCACTGTTGATAATGGCATTGTAGCAAATGATGCAGTTACTTTTGCAAACGATAATAATATCGATGTAATTATTACCGATCATCATACTGTTTCGGAGAAATTGCCGGATGCCTATGCTATCGTTCATACGACAAAATTATGCGGTGCTGGGGTAGCATATCTCTTAACGAAAGAAATTAAAGATTTAGGATTCAAGAGTAAAGAAAAAGATTTAGAGGATACCCATTTAGAGCTTGCAGCACTTGGAACCGTTGCGGATTTGGTTCCATTAACGGGCGCAAATCGCGCGATTGTGACAGCTGGATTAAAAAAATTGCACGATACAAAGCGTCCCGGTTTGCTTGCGTTATTTCAACTTGCCAAGATTGATCAGAAATCAATTGGGGTTTATGAAATAGGATATATTATCGGGCCGCGTTTGAATGCTTCGGGGAGAATTGATTCGGCAATGGATAGTTTAAGACTCCTTTGTACGAAGAATAAAGAACGCGCTTCAGAACTTGCGGCAAAGTTGGAATTGACCAATCGTGAAAGGCAGCAGCTTCTTAAGGATGCAACCGAACATGCGGTATCAGGGATTAAAGAAATGGGAATAGGGAATAGAAAAATTCTTATGATAGGACATGAGAGTTATGAAGAGGGGATTATTGGACTTGTTGCTGGAAGACTGGTTGAAGCGTTTTATCGGCCATCGATTGTTTTATCACTTGGTAAAACAATTAGTAAAGCATCAGTTCGCTCGATCAGCGGGTTTAATGTAATTGAATTTCTACGTTTGCACATTGAGCATTTCGTCAATGTCGGCGGGCATCCGATGGCTGCTGGATTTACGGTAGAGACTGAAAAAATTGAAATGTTACAAAAAGCACTGGAAGAAAAAGCGATGGCGATGATTGAGGAGGATTTACTAGTAAGGAAACTTAAAATTGATTGTGAATTACCGTTTGCAGTTTTAACAAAAGAGTTATTTGAAAGTATCAAGAAGCTTTCGCCATTCGGGATGGCAAATCCGGAACCGGTATTTGTAACCAGAGAAGTGACTGTTGAGAGTTTTAGAGTTTTGGGGAAAGAAGGGAATCATTTAAAATTGGTTTTAAAACAAGAATCAAATACGTTTGAAGCAATTGCGTTTGGGATGGGGGAATTAGGGACAAAAATCAAACCGGGGGACAAACTCGATGTTGCCTATGTTCTAGATGAGAATACCTGGAATGGGGAGACAAAGCTGCAGTTGAAGGTCAAAGATATCAATATCTAATTATGCTCCTCGTCTTCTTTGATAGGTAACATTACCATTTCGTGCACCGTTTGAGGTGTGAATTCGAGCTCCGTGTGCCATACCTACGTTTTTGTCTCTTGCATCTCTTTTATCTTTTTGTGCTTGCAGCTCAAATACTACACGTTCTTGTCGAACAGTTCGTAAATGCGCAGGGGTAAAAGCGCTATCTACTGCATCTGCTGCCTTTCTGGGAGATCTTTGTTGAAGATTTCTCCAAACTCTCCAATCTGATCCTATTGCTGCTAATGCTTCTTGTGGTGTTGCCATAATTGTTATTTAAAAAAAAATCTCCCGACTTGTGGGAGATTTGGATGCTTTTGTTAATTGTAACATCACAAATCTCAATCATTCGCAAGAATGACAAGGCGCAGAGAGACAAAGTGAAAATAATTGTTTCTTACGAATTTCATACAATTTGAGTATATCTGGAATATTGTTTGTTGTCAAGTATTGACGAAGGGGGAATAATTTAACCGGCCTCTTTAGTTTCTTCAGCAATTCGATCCATTGCCCATACTATTCCTAACTGATGACGTTTGGGTAAATCTCTATGTGGAGGATCCATCTCAGCTCTCATTCTGGCTACATCTGTAGGATGTACCTGCATAGCGGAATAAACTTCGATAAGATGCCTTGCCGCGGCAGCAACTTCAGGTGGTAATCCTAAGCGAGGTTCTCCATGTAATTGAGCACCTGGAGGTATGGTTGCTGGACGCAATTCAACAACATTACCTTCTCTTCTACCAGGAACTAAGGCTCCTCGTGGTGATCTTTTTCTTCGATTTTCTGGTCTTCTACTTGGTAATTCACCCATATTCTAATCCTATAGCAGAAAATTTTATCTCTTTTCTGTTAGCTTGTCAAGAATCTCATTTCGTTGTATCATACAAGAGTTAAATTTTTTGTAAGATTATGGCAAATACACTTGATCGAACATTAGTTAAAGACACAGTAAATAACGTTGATAAGCAGATCAGGCTCCAAGGGTGGGTGGCGACCAAACGGGATCATGGGAAGCTTACGTTCATTGATCTTCGTGACAGAACCGGTATTGTGCAGTGTGTCGGATTTAACAAAATGGGTGAGTTGACACCTGAGTCGGTGATTGAGATTGTCGGAAAAGTTAAAAAGCGTCCTGAAAGAATGGTTAACCCAAACATTGAAACAGGAACAGTCGAAGTTGATGTTGAAGAATATACTATTTTAAATAAAGCTGAAGAACTGCCGATTCAAATTGATACTGATGGGCATGAAATCAGTGAGGAAGTTCGATTGCGTTATCGTTATATAGATTTGCGCCGTGATCGTATGCAGAAAATAATGCGTTTACGTTCCGATTACACAAACTCGATGAGATACGCATTAATGAAAAAAGATTTTGTTGAAATTGAGACTCCAATGCTCACAAAATCAACGCAGGAAGGCTCCCGCGATTTTCTTGTCCCTTCACGGTTTCAGCCCGGTAAGTTTTATGCTTTGCCGCAAAGTCCGCAGCAATATAAACAATTATTGATGACCGCAGGATTTGAAAAGTATTACCAGTTCCCACGCTGTATAAGGGATGAGGATTTACGTGCAGATCGTGGATTTGAGCATACACAAGTGGATATCGAGATGAGTTTCGTTACACGTGAAGAAGTAATGCAAACAGTAGAAGAAGTTGTGAAAGAAGCAGTTAAAGCTGTCGGTGGTAAGTTAAGAGACGAAAAGTTTCCTATTATTGATTACAAAGACGCTATGGAAAAGTACGGTTCTGATAAATTTGATTTGAGAACTGAAAAAGAAAAAGAAGAAAATATTCTTGCATTTGCCTGGGTGATAAATTTCCCGTTTTTCAAAAAAGTCGATAAAAAAGATGCTGCTGAGGTTCGTGACAGCAAATCCGGCTGGACATTTACCCACAATCCTTTCAGTATGCCGGTTGCGGAACATGTAGAATGGTTTTTAAAAGGGGAAAAAATTGATCAGATTCGGACTTCACAATATGACTTGATTTGTAATGGATTAGAAGTTGGCGGTGGTAGTATCCGTGCTCATAAAACAGAGTTGTTGCGAGCAACGTATAAAATAATGGGGTATTCAGAAAAAGAAATCGAACAAAGTGTGGGGCATATGCTGGAGGCATTTTCTTTTGGAACTCCACCACATGGAGGTATTGCGCTCGGTCTTGACCGTCATGTAATGATACTTGCAGGGGAAACCTCCATGAAAGAAACAGTTGCATTTCCCATGACTTCAACGGGCAGAACAGCTGTGATGGATGCACCATCCGAAGTTTCGAAATTGCAATTAGACGAACTTGGCCTCACCGTTAAGAAAAAATAACCTGCACTTTTTATTTTTTCATGAAACATCTACAATAAATTAGCAGAGGAAAATTCCTTGTATTTAGCGTGGTATATTGCCACCTAGTTTAACATGAAACCAAAAGCCAAACGAGTTTATCAAAAGAAAAAGCCTAGAAAATTTAAACACACGAAGCATCCCAATAAACTACATGCTAAGGCTTTAAAAACGCAATCCGAACAAAAAGATACTTCTCAAGGGTTAGCGGACAAACCAGTTACTCAATCAGCAGAAAAGAAAAAACGATTTAGTCTGAAAATAAAATTGCCCCAAAGAAAGCAGAAGGAACAAAAAGAGAAAAAAGCAAACCAATTTAATCAGACTATTTCCAGCTGGATGAAAAAACATGATGCAGACGTGCAATTAATTCTTTTCCCGCTTATTCTCCTGGTAATTCTTATTATTTTATCTTTGTTTAATAACCAATTATTCATATCAATTTCCAAACAACAGCCTATTACCACCGACCAATCTACAATTCTTAATCCCTATCCGTATGTTCAAACGGTAGGTGCACCTACTATTTCAGCAAAAGCTGCATTAATTCTGGATCGGGATTCACAAGTAATTTTTTATTCAAAAAATCCTCAATTACGATTTTCCATGGCTTCGACAACGAAGATTATGACATCACTTGTTGCCTTAGACTATTACAAACCTGATGATATCTTAACAATCAAATCGAAATATGTACCCGGTTCCGGCTTGAATTTTGTACCAGGTGAGCAGTTCCGTTTTATTGACCTTATGTATGCTATGCTTTTGCCTTCAGCAAATGATGCCGCTCGAGCCATAGCAGATAATTATCCTGGAGGAGTAAGCGCTTTTGTCAAAAAAATGAATGAAAAAGCACAAAGTCTGCATCTTATTAATACTCATTATGATGATCCCATTGGTCTTGACGATGATGCAGATTATTCAACTGTTGTTGATATGGCACGTTTATCTTCGTATGCAATTTCCAATCCAACTTTTGCCGATATAACCTCAACGAAATATAAAACAATTT
Organism: uncultured Gammaproteobacteria bacterium; assembly: GCA_964540055.1. Lineage (GTDB taxonomy): Bacteria > Patescibacteriota > Microgenomatia > Levybacterales > UBA12049 > JACDET01. The sequence goes on from CAZILC010000037.1 coordinate 5,865, forward strand.
ATACAAGTAATTATTCTCGAGCTTATCCGCTGACCAATACCAATGAACTACTCGGGATCGATGGAGTAAATGGGATCAAAACAGGTACGACTGAAGGAGCTGGGGAAGTACTTGTAACATCGGTCAAAAAGAATGGTCATGAATATATCATTGTCGTTATGGATAGTGACGGGAGGTTTACAGACACCAGTTTGCTCTTGAATTTTATCGATACCAATGTAAAATATGTAGTTCCACCTATGCCGAAGAAATAATTTTCACTTTACTGAAGAGCCTCATTAGTAACTGCCGGTACATACGCAAAGAAGCCATTTTGTCCTTCAAAAACAACAATCGGTTCCAGATAATCCTGCTGGGATTCGCCTATAAAATAGGCAAGATATACTTTACTAATCAAAATCTGACTATCTGACCCATTATATGCTGCAATATAACCATTGCCTTTTTTTAGATCGTCAAAAGCAGCTTGGGCTGTTTTGATTGGATACGTTGCTTGTTTATCGGGTTGCAAATTGGCGACTTGATGATTATACATGGCAGACACAACAGCAGGCGAATTATCCCCTGATCCAATAAGAAAATTCATCGTTGAATAAGGTGGGTGAGGATACATAATCGGCATTTTTTCATCAAAATTGTTGAAATGAGAAAGATCCTGATTAAGTCCGGCTGTTAATGAGTAATCAACTTCTTTCTGATAGAGATCAACTCTAATTATTTGGGTGTTTGATAAACTCGTTGTCGGATTTAGTTGTCCGCTGAGAATAGAGAACAATTGTGGTGTTGTGGTGTAATCGATATCCGGATTTGGATTCTGTGTCAAATCCAAATCAATGTCTGTTGGAAAAGTACCTAAATTACCCAGAAAATCTTGAACTGTGGATACGGCAACATTTTGATCACCAAGAAATTGTGCATTTAAAACAGTGAGGGATGTCAGATAGGTCGAAGACATTGTGAATGAATCATTAATAATATTGAATATAATTTTTCTTTGAAAACCGTTTTGTTCATCCCATTCATAATTAGGGCCACCCCGGGGAATTTCAGGTAATGGATTTCCTAGCTGATCGGTAATTCCTAAATTGGCGATAATTTTTTTAGCGTTATCTAGGTTTAATAGATTCGGCTGGGGTACTATCATTTGATAAACTACCAATCTATCAGGAAAATTATCCGGAAGTGAACCGTTTACTGTATTTAATGAATAGGTAAATTCACCTTTTACGGTACTTTTTCCGAATTCAATTGGAGGTATTTTCCCAAACGCTTCATTTGGTTGAGCGATTCTTGGAGGATTAAGTGCAGTATTAATAAATTTTCCGATTTTTACAAAGATAACTATTATCAGGATAACACCCAATCCTATTGAAATAGCAATACCAGCTTTTTTTGAAAATTCCGTTGTGTCATGAAGGGTCATATGTTGAGTATATGTTAGATTTAAGATACAATGCAAGTTAGTTTCAGTTATGGTACGAACTCGTATTGCACCAAGTCCTACAGGGTATCCGCATATAGGAACTATTTATCAAGCTCTTTTTAATTTCGCATTTGCGAAGAAACATCACGGAAAATTTCTCATTCGTATTGAAGATACTGACAGATCACGATTTGTTGAGGGAGCAGAAGAAATTATTTTTAAAGCGATTGATTGGTTCGGGTTAACTGAGGATGAAAGCCCGCGCAAAAATGGTGAGTTTGGTCCGTACCGGCAATCCGAAAGACTCGAAATTTATCATAAGTTTGCTCAGGAGTTGCTGGATACTGATAAAGCTTATTTTGCGTATTATCCCAAATCCGACGCTGGACAAAAAAAAGATTATACGCAAAAAACATCAATTCAAGAAGTTTTAGAAACCAAAGAAGCACCACCAAAAACAATTGCAGAAATGATACAACGGGGAGACTGGATTGTCAGAATGCGTGTGCCAAAAAATGAAAATGTTATTGTCCATGATGAAATCAGAGGTGATGTTGTATTTACTCCCGAGCAAGTTACCGAGCAAGTGCTCATAAAATCCGATGGCTTTCCCACCTATCATTTAGCCGCAACAGTTGATGATCATGTGATGGGGATTACCCATGTTGTCCGGGGTGAGGAGTGGCTATCTTCTGCACCCAAACACGTTTTACTCTATCAGTATTTTGGCTGGGAAGTTCCAAAATTGTATCATACACCAAATCTTCGAAATCCCGACAAATCTAAATTATCCAAAAGGCATGGTCATACAAATGTACTATGGTTTCAAGAAGAAGGATATTTACCAGGGGCAATTCTTAACTTTTTAGCTTTAATGGGATGGTCGCATCCTGAGGAAAAAGAAATTTTTTCACTTGATGAATTTATAAAGATGTTTGATTTGAAAGACATCAGACAAGTCGGACCGATTTTTGATCTTGTTAAGTTAACGTGGATGAACGGGGAATATATTCGAATGCTTTCTGTTGATCGCCTGGTAGAACTACTTCACCAGTTTCAATTAACCTATGGTGATGATAAAAAAGCATTTGCAAAGATCGATGCGTTGATGTTTTCAAAAATAGTAGAGCTCGCGCAATCTCGTATTGAAACACTTAAGCAATTTTATCCATTAGCAAAGCATTTTCTTCCGGATTCTCAGTTTGTCATTACAGACGAAACCAAAGAAGTTGCCAAGTCTTTGCAAACAGAGTTTCAATCTATAGAAAATTGGAATAAAGAAGCAATTCTTGAATCACTTCGTGTGGTTTTAAAAACCCATGGCATTCGGATGCCGGTTTTGTATACAATTATAACAGGACAAGAACGGGGATTACCGCTTCCTGAATCTCTTGAGATTCTCGGAAAAGAGACAACGCTTGCCCGTTTACGTCAAAAGTAATCATGTTAACATCTCTTGCTCAAGTTTTATCATTTCTTTTTAACCCGGTAATGATGCTTGTTTTCCTGCCTCTGGTGCTTGTTTATAAAACTACCGGGGATGTTGTTGTTGCAATGGCTTGGACTGTCTATACAATGATTTTTCTCATCGCAATTTCTTTTTTTGTCGTGTATGGAGTTCATAAAAAATTTTTTACCGATCTTGATGTGTCTGTCAGAAAACAAAGACCATTACTTTTTACCGTCGGAATACTTATGACCATTATTTATTTAGGGGGATTGGCATTGCTAAACGGACCCAAAATTCTCATAATCGTTACTGCAGGTTTCTTAGTGGGAGTTTTAATTATGGCAGTTATTAATACTCGTCTTAAAATTAGTTTTCATGTTTCAACCGTTGCAGCGCTTCTTTTTACGATGGGAATTGTGTATCAAGGGTTTTACTATTTACTTTTACTTCTTATTCCGGCAGTTGCGTGGGCAAGATTGCGGATAAAAAGACACACGCTTCCAGAAACAATAGTTGGCGCTTGCTTTGGAATTTTGTTATCATTGGGAATGTATCTCTTTATTCATCAGTATGTGCACGTATAACTATGATTAATGGTCGACGATTTATAAAATCATTTAAATACGCTTTTGAAGGAGTACATTATGCTTTCAAAAATGATCAAAATCTTCTCGTGCATTTGGTTGTAGCATTTTTGGTAATTAATGCAAGTATTGCGCTTCGGGTTTCACCCTATGAAATGGCTATTTTGGGTTTGACTATGATGATGGTGATAACAGCCGAAATGATTAATTCGGCAATTGAAAAAATGGTTGATTTGATTACCAAAGAACATAGACAGGAAGCAAAAATTGCCAAAGATGTCGCTGCTGGAATGGTGTTGGTGACCGCTTTTGCTGCCGCAATAATCGGTACTCTTATTTTCTTCCCCTATGTCCTCAAATTAATCCATCATTAGGGATTTTAATTATTTTTATTTGAAATTCTAAGGAGATCTTACTTGTTACATTTTTTAGTATTGTACTATACACCATAGCTAATTGCTTAGTATAGATTTTCTATACATATTTTAGTAAAATACTTTAACGGATTTGAATCCTAACTTTAGTTTCCTATCCCTTTTACTTATACGATGCCATACAAAGATATTGGAAAAAGGAGAGACAGTCATAAGAGATATTATTTACGGAATAAGGAACTTTATAAAATTAAAAATGAGAAGAGGAGAAAGTTATTATACGATTTTGTAATCGAGTTAAAGCAAAAACCTTGCATGGATTGTGGAATCTTATATCCGCACTATGTGATGGATTTTGATCACAGAGATAGTATATCTAAGATTGCAACCATTAATGCTATGATAAATTATCATAGTTATTCTAAAAATAAGATTTTAAAGGAAATTGAAAAATGTGATTTAGTTTGTGCGAATTGTCATAGAGAAAGGACATATCAGAGAATAATTCTAAAAAGAAGAATAAAAATGGATTAATAGTGCCGAGTCGTCTAATGGTAGGACACGTCCCTCTGGAGGATGGTATTGGGGTTCGAATCCCTGCTCGGCAGCA
>CAZILC010000038.1:0-9259 GCA_964540055.1 uncultured Gammaproteobacteria bacterium
CCGACGACCTGCTGTTTACAAAACAGCTGCTCTACCGCTGAGCTAAGACGGCAATCTGCCAACGCAGATTAAAACGGTATATGCAATTTTATCAGAGACAGGGAACTTGAGCAAGGTTTACTTAGAAGGACAAACTCATTTTCTCTTTAAAAAAAGAGTAAAAAGAATTTTAGAAGTAAGTTTTTTAAATGCTCTTTTGATACGGCATTGGTTGGTATTTTTCCCGAAGTTACAACTAGGAAGGCTCTTTATTTACCCGCAGGCAAATAAAATGCACCCCGTCTCCAGCTTACGCTAGATACCTCAGGAATGTAGAAGTAGAGAAAAATTATACAGCCAATCCCAGTATCAAAGAGCATCCTAAGTATATTTCCGGTCCTGTGAAAAGTCAAGGTCTTGACAAGAATTCTTATCAAGTTATGACAATATTTTACTGTGTGATTAAGCTTCAAAATCCAAGAAGTTTTAGTGCTCCATTCATGAGTGAGTAAAGAAGTGTTCCAAACCCCAGCACATAGAAAAGTAATATAAGAATCATAATTCCAAATCCACCGTTACCCAGCGATAGATATGCTTCTGCTGTTTTTTCGGGCAAGAGTAACGCAACTATCCTGGATCCATCAAGAGGCGGAATTGGCATGAGATTAAAAATCCCCAATGCAAGATTAATTTGAATAACGTAATAAAGAAACAAACCGAAAAAATTGGCATTTCCCAACTCAAAAAATGTTGTTTGGGGAAATGCAAGATGAGCAATAATACTTCCTATGATTGCCAGAATAATGTTAGTTAATGGTCCAGCAAGTGATACAAGTGCAAAGTCTTTCATGCCGTCACGAAGATTAAATACATCAACAGGGACAGGTTTTGCTCCGCCGATAACCGGTAAATGGCTCAAATACAATCCAAGTGGGAGTAAAACACTATAAAAAATATCTAGGTGTTTCACAGGATTCAGCGTCAGTCGTCCTAGTAATTTAGCTGTCGGATCTCCAAGACGATAGGCAATAAGACCATGCATGATCTCATGCAGTATGGCCGAGTAAATAAGAATGAAAATGACTAAGATTATGTCCATATTATATTTGTGAGTCTTCTGGGCTTGAGATAACTTCGGTAATATGATATCATATCTACCTATGGCAATGAAATGTATGTATTGCGGCAAAGGTGTAATGTACGGGCACAATGTGTCTCATTCAAAACGCCGCACACCACGGGTTTTTAAACCAAATTTGCATAGTGCACGTATCAAGACGACAACAGGTTTTGTCCGTCTTAAATTGTGTACCAAGTGTCTTCGGAGTATTAAGAAAATTAAGACACAAGATATTATAGACGCTCCTGCAGAAACTCCACAAGCAACCGCATAGCAAATTACTCAATAGAAGATTTTTTGCATCTTTTCTTTCATCTCAGGATATCCATTAACAAAGTCTTTGACGTTCATAGGGTTTTTCCCTTCAATCTGCACTTGCTGTTTTGGCAATAACTTTATTCTTACTTCTTGATTCTTAATTGTTACTTTTGTCCAGACTCCTGGCCAAGGATAAAAAGCCCGAATCTTCCGATCGATTTCTAATTTCCCTTTTTCAATTTCATAAGACGTAAGATTTTCCAAATCTGGTATATCGATAAAACCATCTTGTTTGGTAATTATTTTTGTATATGTCGCCTGTGATTCATCTTGGGGTGTGGGTTTGAGGTTGCCCGCTAAATATTCCTCAATCACATGCGGTAAGATTTGTCCAGCTTGAGCAAATTTACTTTGCATAAGCCAACCGAATGTATCGGTGCTTTCGAGGGTAAATGGGATTTGATGGAGTATCGGACCGTGATCCATTTTGTCATCCATTAGCATAAAAGTAATTCCCGATTGTTTGTCTCCATGTAATAACGTAGTTTGAATTGGCGTCGGACCACGGTATTTGGGTAGCAATGAAGGGTGAATGTTTATAGAACTGTGTTTGGGAATTGTTAATATATTGTTTGGAATAATTTTGCCATACGCGGCAACGACGAAAAGATCGGGTTTTAAATGTTGCAATTGTTCTTGTGTTTCAATGTTAAATTTTTGAGGCGTTAAAACCGCTATTTGGTTTTTTTCTGCAAATTGTTTAACAGGTGACGGCGTTAGCAACTGTTTTCTTCCTGCTTTTTGATCAGGAGTAGTAACAATTGCGACAACAGCAAAGTTTTTTTTCAGATTTTCAACAACTGGGACAACATCTTGTGGAGTACCGAAGAAAATGATTCTCATTTTATTTTCCATTTATTTTCAATAGAAAATTTTATATTTCTATTTCTTCAAATTCGATCTCGCCTTTAGCATTTTTAACAGAATGATAGAGGGGATTTGTTTGTTCAAGAACGCGTTTTGGAAATAAAACACCATTCAGATGATCAACTTCATGTTGAATGATTGTTGCGAGAAATCCATCAAATTTTTGATGATGTTTTTCTCCTGTTTCATCTTGGAAGGTAACTTCAACTCCGAATGGCCTTTTGACCACTCCCCAGACATCTTTAAGAGAGAGACATCCTTCAAGCTGTACACCCTTATCAACTTTTGCTTTCGCTTTTGCATTCTCAGTTTTTTTACTTTGTTTTATCTCCGCTGATGCATCAACCGGTTTTTCAAAAGTTTTGATAATTACTGGGTTGATGAATGTCATAAAAGGGGAATCAGGATCCTGTTTTACAATAAAAATCTGCAAGGATTCACCGACTTGTGGTGCGGCCAAACCGACTCCTTCCGGATCTGTTTGTGCGAGAAGCGTTTGCTCCATCTCTTTGAGCAATTTTTTAATTGTTTTATCAACCTTTTCGACTGGTTTTGCCGTACGGGATAGAACTTGGGACGGCGCTTGTACTATTTTCATCATTTTTCAGGCTCTAGTATAGCATAAAGTAGCTTGATAGTCATTTTGAAGAAGAGTAAAAGTTTATATTATTGCGAGCGCCACTGTTCCAAATTTTTCTTAACTTCTTTATTTGAGGGACTCAAATTCGTAAGGACATACTCATAGGTTGCAATTGCTTTTTGCTGCATATCAGGTTTTATTACTTTGCCGGATTGATCGACAGCTTGCTGGTGATAGAAAAGTCCGAGTGCGATATATGCGTCAGTATAATCAGGTTTTAGTTTAATTGTATCATTGAGAATTTGAATACCTTGGGATATATCCCCGGCTTGTCCGTATAAAACGCCTTGATTATAAGCAATTTTTGCATCGGTGGGCGCCAGAGACTTGGCTGTATTAATTGCCTGAACAGCATATTGCAAATACGTTGGTGCGTCGGTCTGATCGGTTGCAGATAGTGTGTAAAAAAGCCGGACACGGTCTTTCCAATATACGACATTATTTGGATGATGCGCGATAATATCATTACTTAAATTAATTGCATTTTGCGCGGCTTGAGCTGCCTGAGTAGTATCTTTTTGTTCATATAAACCTGCGGCCAAAGCAGCTAAATTAATCGAATATTCATCTTGATATACTGCTTCTCCAGGTTCCATCTGTACTGCTTGCGACAACTGCGGATACGCTTGTTGATATTGACCTACTTTATCCAGATTATTTCCTAAAGCATAGGCGATATCAGCTTGTCTGTACCAGATAAGTCCAAATATCATCCAGACAGCAATTCCCATAAAAATCAATATAGCAGTCCACTGGTATGGTGAAATATATTCGCCGGAATCTGCAGTTGCATTACCGGGCAAAAGTAATTGGTGCTCTTCTTTTACCAAACCTAAAAGCATTAAGACAAATAACGGAGCTATGAAGATATAAAGATTAATGATAACAACAGAAAAGCCGAAAAAGTTGGTAACCAGCATGGTAATATAGCCAGCAATAGTACCGATTACTAGAAGTGCAGTTTGTGAAGTCATTGCTTCTTGAGTATATTTCTCATGCTGTTTTTTATGCATCGTCATTAGATACCATTTCGCTGCAAAAAAGAAAAAGAAAGCAATAAAGGCAAGATAGGTGCCTAAGCCCACAATGCCGGTTGTGGCAAGATAATTGAGATACTCATTGTGAGCCTTATTATATAAATAGTCCCATTCCGAGGTTAGATTGTGAGCCGGAGATTTATATTTATAGTACGCAAATGCATATGTCTCAACTCCGGTTCCAAAAATTGGATTATTTTCCCAGGCTTTTAGTGCACCATTCCAAACCAGCAAACGGATTTTCCCAGAGTCGGTAATACTATCCTCAAATCCTGAACCACTCGATGGAGCTGGAGTTGCTTGTGCAGTATTTGGCGTTTGTGGAGTTTGAGCTGCGGGTGCAGGAGCGGCAGCAGGAGCATGAGACTGAGTGAGGACGGGCAACGTGAATTTACTTAATTCTCCAAGTGGGCTGCCGAAAAGGAAATTGCAAAAGGCAAAAAGAATATTAACGATGAGAAAGTATTTAATAAAAACTTGTTGGGAGAAAAGTTTTTTTACATATACTGCAATCCAGAAAAAAATATTTCCGATCCAGAACGCAATAAATCCGGCTCGGGTGTCACTATAAATTAATAATAAATAAAAGAGGACAGCCAAAAGGATGTAGGCGATTAAGGTTCCTATTTTATTTTTATTCTTTAAAACATACGCAACCGCAACTGGCAAAAGAAACGCCATATAAGCCGCAAGCCATGCAGGCTGTCCAAGAGTTGAAAATGCGCGGATTGTCGGTTGGAATTGATAGGTCCAGCAAGATGTATCAAAGGTTCCTCGGAAAACAAGACAGGTCGGATCTGCACCGAAATGAGAAGGTAATCCCCACAGAGAAACTGCAAGTCCGGAGAAGAGGCTGATAAGCATTGTTCGCCAAACATGTTTTACTTTTAAATTGCTGGCAAATGCATAATAAAGTATGTAGTAACAGAACGTCGAAAGTAATCCACCGTTAAATCGTGAATAATATCCCCACCAAGATACCTGCTGATCCAGCGAAAAGATGCTGGAGATAATCTGCGAAATTACAAAAAGCAGAAATAAAATATCAAGAGGAGTCCTTTGAATTGCAACTCTTTTTTGAATTATCATTTTTGTAATCCATGCGGTGCTAATAATGATAGTTAGACCAAATGTCAGCCACATTTTATTTAATTCAAAAAGTTCTGAAGTATCACCGGCGAAAACTAATGGTACGAGGAAAAAAAGAACGTAAAAGGAGTATTCAATTGTCCTGGTGCAGTAAGAGAGAAATTTCATTGGCAAATTTATTAAATCGTATCATATTGGTATAACATGAGCAAGCCAGTTTACTTGGCTGTAGTAAGCTGGTAGAATTGGCAGGGTATTTGTATGGCTATTTCTCCACTTAATAAGTTTTTCAGTTTATTTTCTCACGATATCGGAATTGATCTTGGGACAGCCAATACATTGGTTTTTGTCAAGGACAAAGGTATTGTCATTCGTGAACCATCTGTAGTTGCCAAACATAAAAAAACCAAACGTGTTATTGCAATCGGAACGGATGCAAAAAAAATGCTTGGTAAAACACCGTCTTCAATTCAGACAATAAGACCACTTCGTGGAGGTGTGATATCTGATTTTGACGCGACTGAAGCGATGATTGCGTATTATATCAAGCAAGTTCATGAGATGGGAAGCACGCTGCCCAGACTTTTAGCACGTCCAAAAGTTGTTATCGGTATTCCATCCAGTGTTACCGAAGTTGAACGTCGAGCCGTATGGGAAGCTGCATTATCCGCAGGGGCTCGGGAAGCATATCTTATAGAAGAACCGATGGCAGCTGCGATTGGAGAAGGGATTTCAATTTTTCAATCCAAAGGCTCAATGGTTGTTGATATAGGAGGCGGAACAACAGAAATTGCCGTTATATCACTTGGCGGTATAGTCGTTGGCCGTTCTATCAAACTCGCGGGTGATGATATGGATCAATCAATTTTGCATTATATCCGTTTGCGCCATGGACTAATCATCGGTGAAAGAACTTCAGAAGATATTAAAATGAGAATTGGAAGCGCCTATCAAAAAAAGTCAAAAGTTGAAAGTCAAAAAGCTCCGCCAAAGGAGGATCAGCCTGTGGCTGAAAAATATAGCAGAGAAAAAAATGAGGGCAATCCGCATCTTGAAAAAATGATGATTATCAGAGGTCGAGATATTGAAACAGGATTGCCAAGAAGTTTGAAAATTACCGAAGCAGAAATTAGGGAATCATTAACACCGATTCTTTCACAGATCATAACGACAGTTGCTGATGTATTGGAGGAAACTCCACCAGAACTTTTGCCGGATATTCTGGAACAAGGAGTATTGTTGACAGGTGGTGGAGCGCAGATTGCGGGTTTGGATTTATTATTGGCAGAAAAAATTCACATGCCTGTAGTTGTTTCAAATGATTCATTAACATCTGTTGTGCGAGGAACTGGTAAAGTACTAGAAGATGCTGAACTTCTTGAACGGGTGAAAGTGATAGGAGGTTTACGATAACTATCAAGAAAAAACTTTTACCAGTTGCGGAGTGCGTTTTGTAAACGTATAGAGAAGTGCCGGTCGTGCGTTGATAACTCTTTTTTCACCAGTTGCCTTCAAAAATTTAAGGGACATTATTTTTTTCCTGAAATTTCTTTTATCAAGTTTTTTACCCAGAATTATTTCATATGTTTTTTGCAGTTCACTCAAGGTAAAAGTTTTGGGCAAAAGACTGTAAATGACATTAGTATATTCTATTTTCCAACGCAATCGTTGCAAAGCATAGGATATTATTTCTTGATCTACTGATTGTTTATTTGTAACTTTTTTCCAATGTATTTCCTCCACTTTTTCTTTTTCGCATTCTGAAAGCAAAACATAATACACAATAGAAATTACTTTGCTTTTATTTGAAAAAGTATAGAGCTGCTCGACATAATTTTTATCAATCGAAAAACCAAGATTTTTTCCAAATAGAACTTTAACTTGTTCTTCCAAAGTAGTTGACTCTGAAATATTTTCAAAAGGCAGATGATTATCCTTCATAAAAATGCAGAGTGAGTTATTGTTAATTCTAAAAACAACTACTGTTATTTGTAAATTCATCATGTGTATTTTAGCAAATTCCGGATTTAATTTTTTATAAAATGTGTACCGAGACTTTTTTTACGTTTTTGGGCTGCCTTAGTAATAAGTAGAGCAACTGTCAGCATACTTTTTGTTTTAGATAACGATGCGTTTACACCATCTATTTTTTCGATCTGTTTTTGCAGGTTTTCAAGTTTTTTTGCCGCCAATGAAATTCCCTTTTGTGTTCGGACAATTCCAACATACTGCCACATGATTTGGCGGATTTTGGGATTAATTATTGGGAAAGTTCGGGAGGAGAGAGGAGTTGAGGTATGAGAGATTGTTTGTGAAATTTTGGGAAGGTCCATGATACATTTTTTTATTTGTTCCGAGAAAACCATTCCTTCGAGCAGTGAATTTGAGGCGAGGCGGTTGGCGCCATGTACTCCTGTTGCAGCTGTTTCACCGTAAGCAAAAAGATTTTTAATAGATGTTCTGCCGTAAATATCTGTTTGAATTCCACCACATAAGAAATGTGCTGCTGGAGTAACGGGTATGGGTTGTTTTGTAAGATCATATCCGCGTTTTTTTACTTCTCGAGAAATATTGGGAAAGCGTTTAAGAATAAATGCTTTTTCCAGATGACTGATGTCAAGAAAGACTTGTCCTTTTTTTTGTTCTTGAAAAATTGCTCGGGCTACAACATCACGCGGGGCAAGTTCATTTAGTGAATGATATTTTGGCATAAAGCGCTGATGGTTACTATTTAATAATATTGCCCCTTCACCCCGTAATGCTTCGGAAAGGAGAAGTAGGGGAGATGAATTTTCCTGAAGTGCTGTGGGGTGAAATTGGATAAATTCGAGATCTTTTACTCTTGCGCCCGCACGATAAGCTATCGCAATTCCATCTCCTGTTGCAACTTCCGGATTTGTTGTCCATTGGTAGAGTTGTCCTACTCCACCAGTTGCAAGAATAACTGCACGTGAATAAAGGTTTACTATTGAATTATTTTTAATAATTTCAACGCCAAAACAATACTTATTTTTAACAATAAGATCAACTGCCGGTGTATTCTCCCAAACCTCAATATTGTTATTTTTCAAAACATTTGCGATCAGAATTTTTTCAATTTCTTGTCCGGTAAAATCTGTTGCATGAACAATGCGCGGAGAAGAGTGTGCTGCTTCATAGGATGAAATTAATTCACCCGTTTTATTTTTATCAAAATTCACACCGAGATTTGCGAGAGTTTCAACAGCTTGCACACCACCTTTGACCAACTGTTCTACAGCGGATTTTTTATTATGGTTATAGCCTGCGTTTAGGGTATCTTTTATATGTGAAGAAAGGGAGTCTTCTTTTTTTAAAGCTGCGGCGATACCACCTTGCGCTAAATTGGTAGAAGAGTCATGCAATTTTTTTTTGGTAACTATCAGAACTTTTCCGTATGCAGATAATATAAGTGCTGAGTTGAGGCCGGCAATTCCTGATCCAACGACAATGAAATCAAACGTTTTTTCCTGTTGCATGTTGCTAGTGTATATTATACACTAACTACATGATTCCGATACCGCAACCCACGAGTTTAGATCCTCAAAAAACAAGCCCCAAAAAGCGCCGGGAAATAATGAATGAGATTCGTAAATGGAAAGAAAAACGTGACGCTTTAATTATCGCTCATAATTATCAAGTGCCGGATATTCAGGATGTTGCAGATTTTGTCGGAGACTCACTTGGTATTGCCAAAAAAGCAGCAGAAGCGCCGCAGAAATTAATTGTTTTTTGTGGTGTTCACTTCATGGCCGAAAGCGCTGCGATTTTTTCGCCAGAGAAAACTGTCTTGATTCCCGACCCAAATGCCGGCTGCAGTCTTGCAGCATCAATTGATGCCGAGGAACTTCGCAAATGGAAAAAGCGCTATCCAAAGGCCTTAGTCGTAAGTTATGTTAATACAACGGCGGAAGTTAAAGCCGAAAGTGATTATTGTGTTACATCAACCAATGCTGTGCACGTTGTCGAATCAATTCCGAAAGATCGGGAGATTATTTTCTTGCCGGATATGTTCCTCGGTGATTATGTCGCAAGAAAGACGGGCAGGAAAAATTTCTATGTTTATCCGGGAGAGTGTCATGTGCATGCCAGGGTCAAGGCGCAGGATATTATCAAAAAATTAGGTCGTCATCCGACTGCTGAATTTCTTATTCATCCAGAATGCGGATGTGTCAGTCAATGCATGCATTA
>CAZILC010000039.1:0-8319 GCA_964540055.1 uncultured Gammaproteobacteria bacterium
TGCGGGCGTAGTTCAGCGGTAGAACGACAGCTTTCCAAGCTGTATGTCGCCAGTTCGATTCTGGTCGCCCGCTCATACTTCTGAGCAAAACAAAATCGCCAGTAATGCGAAAATTTGAAATAAAAAATAGAAAAAAACGTAAATATACAAGAAAATCCGAAGAAATTTCTTCCTTTTCATTCTACAAAACAGCCTCCGAAATGTTGCCCCTTTTGGTAATGGTGATTGCCTTCATGTCAACAATGATCATTTCTACACCACTTAGAGATTCATTTACCAATATTTCATTTACTTTTGAGTTACCGCGATTTTCACTAACCAATCCATTACTTTTCTTCCAAACGATGCTAACTGATCTTACACAAATTGGATTTGTCACCTGGTCGATAACGTTGGCATTTGCAAAAGCAATTTCTCAAAGCTTTACATCAACTAGTACAGCTGTCACAAATGGAACTTTTTCACTTGTACAACTTTTGCAATTTAGCGCAAACCTCATAGGGAATATCTTACTCTTTATAATCTTTGAAACAAGCCGTGGAATAGGATTTCTTACGCAATTTGTAACTTTTATTACGATTGCAGGATTTGTCTTTTTAAACGCATGCTTTACCTTCATTGCCGGATTCACCATAGCAATCGGACAAATCATTGCAGCTTTTACACAAGTAGTAGTTCATCAAATTATTTTTATAGTAACCCTTGCTATTCATTCAGTTGTAATCGCGACTATCGCGGTGATTAATTTTATCGCATTTATTGGAAAAACAATTGTAACGGCAATTGTTTCAACAACTGCTTTTGTTTGGCTGCAAATAACACGATTTGTTTTAGCAGTCGTACACATTATCGAAATTCCCTTTAGAGTACTGTACGCTTTCTGGCTATTGATCAAGCCCTATGTAGATTTTTTCGGCAAACATGTCCAAATGAGCGGAGCGGATTTTTCAAATATGTTCAACAGTTTTTATCGACTAGCATCTGTTATGACTACTCAAAAATAAAATTTTCCGCGAGGATAGGATATTGATTAGGCTGGAACTTTAGCTACATTTCCATTTCTCCATACTTTCCCTTTTTTTATTCCCCACGTTCTCCTAAAAAATTCTTCAGGATTGTTCGCTAAATCTCTTTGAGTATTAATAATATTTCCTCTAGATCCAAGAATAAGTTTTTTCAATTTATCTCTTGTTCCAACAAAAACATGTGTATGCCCTTTAACATATTGACCAATCGATGCATCTATTATGACTTCGATTCCATTATATGTAGTCGATAAATATTTATGTCCAGAGGTTGCTTTTGGATGATCGCTTATTTTCATATCTAAGGATGTACTTTGTTGCATGTCTAATCTATCTAGAATTTCATCTGATAGTACGCCACACTTACCTTTAAGCAGTTCAGGAGTAATTTCACTGGAAGTTGTAATGGGAGAAGTAGATAATTTTCCAGCAAATAGACGTGCATAGGGTAAGTCATGGAAAAAACGCGGACTCATTAAAACCTCATCCACAGCACTTTTTACCTGCTGAACAGCTGCAAGCTCAATCATTTCATTATATCTTCTATCTGGGTATGCCATCCCCACATTATAGGAGAAATTGACCTAAAAATCAATATTATAGGACAATATAAATAGGGAATGAAAGAGAAAATGCGGATTGAAAGTACGGAAGGAAAAGGATCTCCATGTAGTTTTTCTCTTCCTATGAAACATTTTGCAAATCACCCCATAGTTTAATTGACTTTACCTCTCTTCCATGGTATGATCTTTTAAGTTGATTAAGTAATATATCTGTTTACCCGTGAATAGATTCTGATTAGACGTAACGATCGTATTTTTCAAACTTTCAATACTTTATCTTTTTCACTCTCCATTCATCTTGCAAATATCTCTTTGATCAGTATTTCCTATCATGAAAGTTTTATTTATTAGTTCTAATTCGCCTTTTGAAAGTATTGGCGGAATAGAACGCTATGTTATAAACCTAATCAATTATTTCAAAGTTCAGAAAGAAATAAAGACATTTCTTATCTTGCCAACAACGGGAAAAAGTCATACAGTTCAGGATGGCAATATGACTATTTACTACGACGACAACCTTTCCATTCCGCGAAAAAAAAATTCATCTTCATCTATTGCAAAAAAGGCTCAAGGGTTTTCAGATTTAGTTGAAGAGATAATAAAAAAGCATCAAATAGATGTAATTTGTGCAGAGAATATTATATTTGGTCCACCAGCTGGATATAGTTTACGGCTCAATATGCTAACGACACTGTATAAAATACCATTAATGCTTCGTTTGCATATGTATCCTGATTCACCACTCCAGATAGCCTTAACTAATGAGCTTTTATGGGATCACATAAGCTGTGTAAGTAAAAGTGTAACAGGTGATTGTTTTCAAAAAGGAACAGATATCAAAAAACTTTCTACAGATTATCTTGGTGTAAATACGCATGACTTTTCTCCTGTTACTGATTCTTCATTCAATTTGAAAAAAGAATTCGGTTTTGAAAAAGACGTAAAAATTGTACTAACTGCAGGAAGAATTATTACCGGTCGCAAAAATATGCTTAAGGAAAAAGGGATGATTAATCTTATTGAAGCATTTTCACGTCTTTCTCCTCGCTTTCCAAAACTTCGGCTTGTAATTGGAGTAGCAAAAGCTGAAGAGAGTTTAAAGAATGAGTTTGAAAGCGCATACGAAATGCTTCTTGGATATATTAGCATTCATGGTATTGAAAATAAAACAAAGGTAAAAATGTTTGAATTGGATCAAATGCCAAATATCTATAGAGGCTCAGATGTCCTTGTTCTTCCGGCTGAACGGAATGAAACTCTCGGTCAAATTTTTATCGAAGCTATGGCTTGTGGGCTACCTGTTATCGGCGCTAAAACAGGCGGAATGCCTGAAATTATTAGTGATGGATTTAATGGCTATCTTGTTCAACCTAATGATCCAATTGTTCTAGCTCAGAAAATTGAGAAAATACTCGGTAATAAAGTACTGAGAGATAAGTTTATTAAGGCGGGTCATCTCACAGTCGAGGAAAAATTTACTGTTGAAAAGCAGTTCGCAAATTTTAATACGTTATTGGCAGAGACTGCAGCAAGCCGCGCATTATTGTAAAAAGATATATCCTTCTTTTGGTTTGAGAACGAACTCTTTAAAATCAACTAATTCTTCAGTTTTCTTAGCAAGAGATGTTGTAAGAAGCAGTTTGCCTGAAACAGCTGAATTCGATTTTATGTCGATACTTTCAGTTGCATCTGAAAAATTTAACATAATAATAACCTGTTTGCCATCTTCAGTCGTTCGCGAATATGAGAGCACATTGTTATTATTCACATCGATTAAGACAGGACGTCCAGGAAGCAGATTATTTTTACGAAGAGCGAGTAATTTTTTATAAAGAGTTAGCATTGATTGCGGGTCGGCAAGCTCTTTTTTAACATTTCTTTCTTTATAATGACTACCAATAGGCAACCACGGTTCTGCGTTTGCTTTCATAAAACCTGCATTTGGACCATCATCCCATTGCATTGGTGTTCGTGCAGGATCCCGTAATTTATCTGTAAAAGGATCTTGTTGTTTCTCTTTTGGAATTTCTACATCTTCCATACCTAATTCTTCCCCCTGAAAAATTACAGGTATGCAATCAAGAGTCATCTGCAGCATTACTGCTAATCTGGCATCTTTTTGGCTTCCAAGACGTGTTGCAACCCGTGATTGATCATGATTTCCCAATGGTAACGGAATAATATCTGAACTTTTTAACTGTGCATAATAATCAAATATTATTTTTTTTATTTCCATTGCGTTCCAGTTATTATTCAAAATAAGATCAAAATCCAAAGGAGCGCTTAAACCATATTCTGAAAGCATGTAAAGTAATATACGTTCCTCAGCTCCTACATAAACTTCATGCATAGAAAACCCGCCAAAGGAGCCGATAAAATTCCCCAATTCGGCTAATTTTTTAAAACCCCGCGGTTGGTCTTTACTAACAGTGTGTATATAAATTTCATTAGGATGACTAATGCTCTCTACATAATCCGGATTTAATGGTTCATCTGGATACTTTGAATGTTTAATAATATAATTTCCAGCATCGATACGAAATCCATCAACTCCTCGATCCATCCAAAATTGCAAAATTTTGTGCATTGCGTCTACGACTTCAGGATTATCCCAATTAAGATCTGGTTGCTCTTTTAGAAAGCTATGAAGATAATACTCTTGTGTATTTTCATCCAGAGTCCATGCACTCCCTTCAGTATTATCAAAAACATTTATCCAATTATTGGGAATAGATCGCCAGTGATACCAACTGCGTTTTGGATTATTTTTAGAAGATCGTGATTCTTTAAACCATTCATGCTGATCAGATGTATGGTTTGGTACAAAATCCATCATTATCAACATATTTTTTTTATGCACATCAGCAATTAATTGATCAAACGTTTGTTGATCGCCAAACATGGGGTTAATATCCAGATAATCTTCAACATCATAACCATTATCTTTCATGGGAGATGGATAAACAGGGGATAGATAAATAACATCCACGCCTAATTTTTGTAAATAATCTAATTTTTCAATTATTCCTAACAAATCTCCATTACCATCTTTATTTTTATGAGCATGAAAACTTCGTGGATATATCTGATAGATAGTTTTGTTACGCCAACTGGTCACCGTTCGTGTTTCACTTTTTTTCGATTTTTGTTTCACGTTACTAGAGTGTAATGGAGGTATGAGGTAATTACAAGCTGCAGATTTTTAACTCATTATCTTCAATGAAATAGCTAAAGAAACTTAGTCCGTTATTAGCTACGAAAAATAAGGTAGCACCTCGCACATCTCATTTTTCTATTATTTTGAATACTCTGTAAGTATATTTTTACAATGATCTATTAGTTCATCTTCAGGTATATTTAGTTCTGTTATAAATTCACCTCGGATTTTTTCTTTTAATTTCGTAGGTAGTACTTCTTCTATCGAGTGAAAGAGCTGTTGATGGCCTCCAAGGAATAATCCGTTTATATGTTTATCTTTTATAACCTTTTCAGCTTCCTCTATTATTAATAGCAAATGTCGGTGTAACTGATTTTCAATATGATTTGAAAGTTTAGTATTTCTTCCATGCAATTCTCCTGAGTCTATCTTTGTTGCCTTTCGAACTCCCGGATGCATAATATTTTTGTGTATTTCAACATCGCCTCTCTTAAAAAGAAACAGAAATGCTTTTTTTTTATCGGCAATAACAAAAAGGTACTGCCCTTCCTCTATTTCACTAAGCACTGAATTTAGATCATTATTAAAAGATTCAATGCTTTGTGGATATATTTTGTTACCATTGATCATATTTTTATCTTGTAAGATAGTTCCTGTGAAGTAACCATAACATAGTTATATAGAGACTTTGTAAGAGTTCTGAGCTTATTACCTGATTCTTTCACCCTTTTCTCCTTGAAATGTAGTAAGATGTACTAGGTTATACCAATATGAACGAAAAAAATGATACCAGTTCCACACCACTTTACAATGTACAACAAGCCGCGGATTTTTTAGGTGTAAATGTTGGTACTATTAGAAGATGGGCACGGTCTAAAACATTAACAGGTCTAAACGTTGGGATACGCGGGGATTGGCGATTTACAAAAACTGACCTATTAGCAATGGTCAAACCAAACCACAAAACGAAAAATAAATTTTTCCCAATAGTTGGTATCGGTGCATCGGCTGGAGGACTTGAGGCAGTGACGCAATTTTTACATGCTTTCCCTACAAATTCAGGAATAGGTTTTGTCTTGGTTCAACATCTTGATCCCACACATGAGAGTATTTTGGCTGATCTTTTATCAAGAGCAACGTCAATGCCAGTTGAAGAAGCCAAAGACAATATGCGTGTTGAGTCAAATCATGTGTATGTTATTCCACATAACAAAGATATGACAATTAATGATGGAGTTCTCAACCTTACTAATCGCAATGAAAATAATAAACTCCATATGCCGATTGATAGATTTTTCACTAGTCTTGCCAAAAGCCAAAAAGAAAAAGCAATCGGTGTTATTCTCTCTGGCACTGCGTCTGATGGAACTCTTGGACTTAAAGAAATTAAAGGTCATGGAGGAGTTACCTTTGCACAGGATAAAACAGCAAAATATCAAGGAATGCCAAATGCTGCTATAGCTTCTGGTTTTGTTGATTTTGTTTTTCCCCCTGAAGGAATCGCCAGCGAACTGATTAAAATGAATTCCAATCCTTATATAAAGCCCAAGATGTTGGTAGATAATCAAGCGCTTCCTGAAGATGAAGACGAATTACAAAAGATTTTTTTTATTCTACGCCGAAGCTCCGGCATTGATTTTCGCCATTATAAAGAAGCAACAATAAATCGTCGTATCAAACGACGAATGCTTCTTAATAAAAGTAAAACACTCAAAGAGTATATCGATTATCTCAAGGAAAATAGTGCAGAAATAGAATCACTTCATACTGATCTTCTTATCAATGTTACCAGCTTTTTTAGAGAGCCATATACATTGCAATTTTTACGTGACACCATTTTCCCACGATTAATAAAAACCAAGTCACCACAAGATCCTATACGGATTTGGGTGCCTGGATGTGCAACAGGGGAGGAAGTTTACTCAATTGCCATGTTATTAACTGAGTTTTTATCTGATAAGTCTGCTAAAAATTCGGTACAAATTTTTGGGACAGACCTAAGTAAAGCCGCCATTGAAAAAGCTCGTTCTGGTGCGTATTCAAAGAATGAAGTACATGATATATCAAATAAGCTTTTAACGAAATACTTTGAGCAAACAGATGGAGTCTACCAAATTAATAAATCTATTCGAGAGTTGTGCGTTTTTGCGCAACACAATGTCTTTGGTGATCCTCCATTTTCCAAACTGGATTTAATTAGTTGCTGTAATCTTTTGATTTACCTCGATCTAAGTTTGCAAGAAAAAATACTTCGTGCCTTTCACTATGCCCTTAAAACTGGGGGGTATTTAATACTTGGTAAATCAGAAACTGTTGGAAATTCATCTGAACTTTTTTCTCAAATCAACAAAAAATACAAAATTTATTCAAGAAAAGATACGCTGACAACAAATATATTTAATTTTGGGACAATTATTCCAAAACTGGAAAAGCTAAACCCAAATAAACTTGATGATATTAATGAAAATATAATAGATTCAATTGATATCCAAAAAGAAGCAGATGCAATTCTGTTAAGTCACTATACTCCCGCAAGTGTTGTTCTCAATAGCGATCTCGATATTATCCAGTTTCGTGGATCAACTGGAGACTATCTTGAACCATCTCCGGGGAAACCAAGTTTTAATCTTATAAAAATGGCCAGAGGAAATTTAGGGTTCGAGATTCG
This sequence comes from uncultured Gammaproteobacteria bacterium, assembly GCA_964540055.1. Lineage (GTDB taxonomy): Bacteria > Patescibacteriota > Microgenomatia > Levybacterales > UBA12049 > JACDET01. The sequence continues at coordinate 7,414 of CAZILC010000039.1, forward strand.
CAGTGCAATCTCAAAAGTCAGAAAAAGTGGAAATTCTTTCAGAAAAGAAAATATTGCCTTAGATCAAAACGTGAACACACGATATGTTACTATTGAGATACTTCCTCTTAAGACGACTCTTGAATCTCATTATTTGATCTTGTTTGAAGAAACTAAGAACACAAGGCAAGGAGAACTCATATCACATCAACAAAAAATACTTCGTAATGCACGTGGAGCGAAAGACCAACGGATTGCTGAATTGGAAAAAGAACTTATCCAAACACGTGAGCAAATGCGTTCCATTACCGAGGAACAAGAAACAACCAATGAAGAGCTGCAAACAGCATCTGAGGAGATACTTTCAAGTAACGAAGAGTTGCAAAGCATCAATGAAGAACTTGAGACGAGTAAAGAAGAGCTTGAATCAACCAACGAGGAGCTTACAACTGTTAATGAAGAATTACAAAACCGCAATGAACAGCTAACTGAAGCACGAAATTATACTGCAGCGATTATACGAACTGTCCAAGTACCTCTGCTAATATTAGACCGCGATCTACGGGTTAAAACGACAAATAGAGCATTCCTCGAAATGTTTCAAGTAAACGAAGTACAAACAATTGGAAATTTTATTTACGAATTGGGTGACGGTCAATGGGATATTCCAGCATTACGCAAGCTATTAAACGAAATACTGCCCAAAAATAATGCCTTTGATAATTATGAAATTGAACATACATTTCCATTAATAGGACATAAGGTAATGCAGTTGAATGCTCGAAGATTTTATAAAGATGGTGAAAATATACTTCTTGTGATAGAAGATATTACGGATCGAAAACAGCTAGACAAACAGAAAGATGATTTTATTGGAATTGTATCACATGAATTAAGAACGCCATTAACAAGTATGAAGGCTTTTTC
>CAZILC010000040.1:0-6182 GCA_964540055.1 uncultured Gammaproteobacteria bacterium
TTTTAAAGGTAATGTTTGACTCATATGTATGATAATATCAAACACTTATAACTATATCAAATGTTATAAGTGTTTACACATTTTCGATGTCAATTTCCTCAAAAATCAAACGTACATGATCCCAAGTGTCAAGAATTTAAAAACCATAGGGTGAGGAGGCCATTGAACCGGTGTCCCAACAAGGGTGCTTTTTTGCTCACACATTATACTAATTGAATAACACACAATAACTAGGTATACTAACGCAAGTTACATGAATAAAAAATTACAAGCACTCGTTCTCACAGCAGACAAATTTGAGGATATGGAAGTGTATGTCCCACTCTTTCGCTTGCAAGAAGAAGGATGGAAAGTTGCTGTGGCAGCTCCAACAAAAGAGGAAATACATGGAGAGAATGGCTATACGCTACAGCCGGACATCACGATTGATGAAGCAAATCCGGATGACTATGATTTGCTTATTATTCCCGGTGGATTCCCCGATGGTGCCCCTGCAACTGTGAGAAAAATGGCAAAAGCGTTGGAAATAACCAAATCTTTTTTTGCAAAAAATAAACCGGTTGCATCCATTTGTCATGGCCCTTGGACACTTGCTGATGCAGACGTGATAAAAGGGAGACACCTCACTTCTTATTGGCATGATGGGGTCCCTGAAGATATTAAAAAGGCGGGAGGTATTTGGGAAGACAAAGAAGTTGTCGTTGATGGTAATCTCGTCACCTCCAGATGGCCATTCGACTTAGCCGCATTTAATCGGGAAATGATGAAGATGGTCAAAAAATAAAGTGAACGACACGATAAGAACTGGTTGCAAACGTGATAATTGACAAATACGGTGAGATTTTGCAAGGTTAGAGTATGAAGTCTTTTTTGAAGCCGAGTATTTTTAAGATTGTCTTTACTGTGATTTTTTTCTTACTACTGTATTTTGTATTCTCATTTGTGTTTGCCCCTCCTTTTACTGCTGAGACGTTAAACTGTGATGCAGCGCTTACCCATTGTCATCCTTCAGCTCCACCTGGATACCAAGCTGCACTTATTTCCTGGCACCATGCAGCTATCGTCTATACCGTACTTATTATTCCAGCATCATACGTATTTGCTTGTTACTTAACTTTTCTTATGCATTCTCTAAAAAAACGGAAAATATAAATCGCTAGTGTAAGGTACTTTGTAGATACTGAGCAAATAGTTTACTAATTCCCGGATGAAATGCATGTGGTGTTGGTGATAAACCCTGTTTTTCCCATGCTAGTATTTGCGTAGATAACTTTTTACGCACTGCCAGTAATTCCTCAGTGTTGTTCAGTCCTTTTCCCTCTCCCAGAGCTGTCACAAGTGCGCTATCCACAACGAGTGCAACTGCAATCTCTTCTAACCCTGCTACCATATAATCCCGCCATGTATGAAATGCGTTGCGATGGGGTGGACGGCTAGCATCACGGTTGGGATAATATGCGGGTTCAGAACCAAAAAAAGTACTATCACGATAAGAGACATACCCCCGGCCTTCTTCTTCACCAACGGTCAGAGTACATTCAGTATTTCCAGTACCAAGTGATACCTGAATTGCTTTTTCAACAGGGTGGGGAACTGATGGATGTAAAACCAAAACAGTATCTTTTTTATCATCAATTGCATAGGTTATGGCATCTTTCCCATCTCCAGGTTTACTTTTCTGTGGCTTTTCCCTAGCAGTGTCTGTTGCTGAAGTAAAATAGGGGTGTCTATCTCTTTGCAGAAGCGTTATGCCGGTTACCCGCAGATCAGTTCCCGCAATGCGCTGTTGCCCCTTGGGCAAGGCTACGCGGTGTCCTGAAGTTACCCACGTATGCTCATGTATCGACTCTTTGCCGTTTAATGCATGTAAACCCACGGGAAAATAGCTGCCATAGTCTTGTGGTTGGGCAGAAAGTGTCGTATATGCTGTATCTACACCGCGTTGCACTGCCGCAATTGCATTTTTCTTAAATTCTCGAGCCTGACCGATGCCCATTACATCTGCCGCTTCTGAGAATACACCATACACTTTATAAAAACCTTCTTTAGCTCTACCCATAATGTGGTAGTATACCATGTTTACTTCTCTTTTATAACCCATAGTTAATTATCGCTACATTTTCCACGTGTTGTTGTCATATACACTTCAAGTGTCGATCATATTCTTAAGATCTGATGCATCAGTATTTGCCGCGAGAATCATATCCAGTATCCCTTTACGCTCAATAAAGCTGAATTTGTACATAAAATAGCATTTATAACAGCTCTGTATACTTCCCAAATAGCAGGTGTATGAGTACTGCATCCACAAGAAGAGGAAAAGGATTATAGTACAAAAGATGAGGCACTAACTATGTATCATCGATTCGATCCTTATTAACAAGCACATGGAGTAGCAATGTTCAAAAGTGGTCTTAAAAAAATAGGCATCAGCGAGATTCATTTTAACAAATTAAAGGATGGGTATCAGGCTGAAAGTTGATCAAAAAATTCTCTTGGAGAAATTATTTTTGTATTTTTATACACTTTCATTGCCACAACAAGCTTATCTCCACTAACTAAATAATCTGCTTTTGCTTCATCTGCAAGTTCCAAAAGAAAATTATCTTGAGGATCTTTACACATTGTCACATGTTGGGTTGGAATATATTTTTGACTATACGTATCTAATGATTCTATGATCTTGGTCATTGCTTCTTGTGGCAAGGAAAACTTTTTTTCCAATTTGATAAGTATTTCTGCTTTCAATTCCGGGGATAAACAAAAAATATAGTGCTTAGTAAGCCATGCCTCAATTATTTTTCGAGGAATTCCCCCAAAAACGATACCCGAGATAAATACATTTGTATCAATAACTACCTTAAGCATTTTTTATAATGTCGTAGGCTTCTTCCTCATTTTGAGGAGCTTGCAGCTTATTCTTTTGAAGATATTGTGTAAAAGCAGTTTCTCCCATTTTGTATACCTCTTGAAATCGTTGCTGAAACAACTGATCCTTTTCCTCTTCTTTTTTTATCACTTCATCATAGGGATATATCACAACAGATGGAATACTATCCTGAACAATAATAACTGGCTTTTTTGTGTCTTTAATTTTTTCAATGAGTTTAGCAAGATTTTTTCTTGCATCGGTAATATTTACTATCTGTAACATATACAGTACATTTTATAGTACATAATAAAACTTGTCAATAGAGCTCCTGTCATAAGAGTCATACATGGCGATCAAACAATTGTCACCCGTATCAACCTCGCCCCGGTACTCCGGTGTCACTATAACCGATGATACAACGTTTGATCCATCGTTAGCTCTACCCATAACGTGGTAGTATACCACTTTTTGCTATGTAACATAACCCATAGCTTTATACTTTAGCCATAAATATAAAAAATGCACTATCCTCTGGTATAATACGCAGATACTTATGCCGCCACAAGAAAAACGTATTTTTTATGCAGGGAAAAATGGAATAGCGTGTTACGGAGCACCCGAATTGCCATATCGGCTCATTCCGCCACTACCTATTCAATTAGCAGGCAAGATTGATGAAACCGGACAACAAAAACTTATTGTCAATTGTAAAAGATTAGTACTCGGAAAAGGATTATGCGGGCCTGAAGGTCCTGCCTGTTATTTTACCCCTCTTGCGCAAGCAGGACTTCCACCAGACAAACAAAATCCCGCAGTACTGCTTTTTGAAATAGATCAGTTACGCTCACAACAGCGTGAGGATCAAACAAGAATTGCCGGATTAGAAAGAAAAACGAGAGGACAAGAAATAACAATACAACAGTTAGAAAGTGCATTACTCCGTCCTGATCCACCAAAACCAGTAGATTCTCAAGAACCTACCCTGATAAAGCTTGAAGAATCAGATGCATCTGTTATTACCACAATGACTAACTATGGTGAAGCAACACTGGATACGGATAAGCATACATTTACCATTGCTGAGCATGAGATACCATTGATACAAGTTCGGGAACAAATAATGCGACTGTTATTACTCAATCAAGGCAAAGTCGTGAGTATCGATGCAATCCATGAAGCGGTAAAAGATTTACGAAATAAAGGCTTACTGTTTGCCCATCACCCTAGAGACACGATTAATGGGGATATGCGCCATATACGAAATAACCTTGGTGAAGCGTATAAAGATCTTATCGAACGAGTCCGCGTAGGCAGAGCATATGTGGGCTTTCGTATTGCAGAACCGAAGAAACAATAGAGGAAGCTTGGGTACCTGTTTATTCCGTCTCAGTCCCATCTTCTCCCATTTCTCCTCGCAATTTTCTCAGTGCACGATGAAAAGAATTTTTAACAGTCCCAGGAGGCATATCTAATAACCTCGAAACGTCGGCAACTGGCAAATCATACATACCTCGTAAAATAGCAACAGCCCTCAGTTGTGGCGACAAGGTAGCTAGTGCAGCATATAATGCTTCACGTTGTCCGACATTGACAGTATTATCAGTACTTCCGCCATTTTCTAAGATAGGATCGTTGGAATCTCCTGAAGGAACTGCATTAAGTTTAATTTCTGGTTTTCTCAATGTATCTCTGATGGTATTTTGTACAACTTGAGCATCAAAAGCTCCTGGAGCACCACTTACAACAGCGCCTCTTGAGTACATATTGAGTAATGCAGTTTGAGCAATATCAGCAGCATTAATGGAGCCATTTCCTTTCCAATACCCTGATGCAATTCGATACACTCGCCCGACACGCTCCTTATCTAACGCACTATTTTGACTTTGCAATTCAGCAGGAGTTCTTACCCGTCTTATAACAGTTCTTCTTTCAGTCATATTGTAAAATACTCTTGTTCAGTTATGCAGCAGAGCGCATTCCTGATCGATCCTTTCGCGTTACCCATTTGAAATGGGTGTATTTATTTCTCGTTGCAAGTTCACTTTGTGCTCTGTTTTCTGCAGTACCACGCAAATCCTGAGCATAGTACGCATGTGCAGATCCACCAATTCGCTCAGCTATTTTTCCCAGAGCCACATCATAATCAGGATACCACTTTCCGCCATGAAATACAGTCCTAAATGCTTCAATTGGCACATTTCCTCCTACTACTTCTTGTATTTGTGGGATATAACCAAGTTCCGGCTCTGCCGATGGTCCCAGCATAGTCTTACCGGTTCCAATAGAATCCTCAAAAATAACAATCGAATCACTCAGAAGTAAATCCTTTGCAACAGAATCATCGGTAAATCGTCTCATGACCGATTCGTGGACTCGGGGATCACCCTCTTTTTGGCTATGCTTTTCATTTCCCAACACAAACACTACCTTTCCCGCGTAACCTTGCGCCTTAAGCGCTGGATAGATATCATACGCGCCAAATAACGGAACAACAACGGTGGGATTATGGGGAAATTCCTCCTTAAAAGTTCGTGCGGCACTTAACGTATGTACCGTATCTGTTTCCCTACGGGTTCTAATATAATCCACATGAGGAGCGTGTGTTGCAAGATAGTCACCGGCAAGTTCTAATGCTAATTCCGCACGGGGGAAAAAATCAGCGAGTACTTCTTGATCGATCTGAGACCGAGGGTTGAGCATATGCTTATAATGTTCAGCTACCACCGAAACGGCACTGTGGGTAAACTTTCTCAATCGTGGGTCTTGATCAAATCCCGCACCATTGGCATTTGCGAGTTGAAATGCATAATCAACAGCTGCTGCATCATTTGCAAGATTTTGTAAAATAACCCGCTCAGCCCGCGCTCTTCGAGATCTACCCATATCAGACAATTCCTGCTCAACGGTATCCCAATTAGATACAAACTCTCTGTCTTGCATCACTTTTTCTAAAAGAACCTGTTGTCTCTGGGCAACACTGCGTTCATCTTTTCCATTGACATGATTGGGTTCATAATAGGAAGGACCAATTCCCGTGCTCCACGTTCTTCTTCCCAGTGTAAAGGTAAAGGGTAACGTACGTACTGGTTGATCCTCACGTCGCGCATGATGAAATCCTGTACGCATGGTGCGACTTTTCAAATATGAGCCAAGAATCAAACCCGAGTCTAAATCTCCACTTCTCACAAGTGGGCCTCCATTGGCAGCTACTATGGGTTTTCCATCTATCCCAGCTAACACTTCCTGAGGATTGACAGCTACTTCTCCTTTACCACGCATAACAGGTGTAAAATATAGCAAAAATGGCATA
>CAZILC010000041.1:0-5709 GCA_964540055.1 uncultured Gammaproteobacteria bacterium
TTAAAAGAGGTAAGAGCTCCTGCCCAAAGCCCCTACCTCATTTAAAAAGACGAGCGTTGTGTGAAAACTGTTTTCATGAAAAACCTTGATTTATCAATAAAATACTAGCGTTTTAGCTTCGTCTATTTTTCTTGACAACATCCTAGGTTTGATGATATTTTTAAGTCCGGCAATTAGTTTTATTCCTGCCTGAAGGACTAAATGCCGTTTACCCTAAGAGCATTGCTTATCGTACCTGAACTTATATTTTGAGTAACGAAAGTGATGCTCTTTTTTTTGTTTCAAATTACTCCAAATTCCTCTCATATTTACCCTTAATGAGTATTCATTCGGAATAATTCGGTTTTTAAAGTTCTAAGCAAATGTAACTTGTGCTCTTGCACAAAGTTTCTTCATGTTTCGAAATTGTTTTGGGTTTTAATCCAACAATTTCATCTTTATCCTCAATACTAGCACAACAAAATATATATGTCAACCTATAATATTTCCATGTCCAATAATGCACGAGCCCATAGTTTTATATAGTCTAAATAGCTTGTTTTATCAAGCTAAAAATGTTTATTCACATTAATGTGGATAACTTTAGGATAAGTTTTGCACGCGAAAATGAGGTTTAGTTATTCCTATTTGAATTGAGTCCAAGAAGAGATGATTAAGCGTTTCGTAATATTGCAGGAAGGGAGGTGCGAATGGAGGGTTTGTAGTCATGCTCGGAGCGTGAAGACAGCCAGATTTTCACCATAGATGTAATTTTGTTGATTTTTGAAACCTTACGACCACGCTTAATGCCTTCTCTACGAAAGTAAAGAGACTGGCGGATATTGGAGACTTTTCCGTATTGGAAGAATTTGACAAAAACTTCGGTATAAATGAAGGGATATTTTGTATTTTTAAAATAGAGCAAGTCCTTGGGTAAAAGCTCTCTATTGATCATGACAGTTTCAGGATGAAGAGTAGATGTATGGATAAGAGTATCGTAGATTGTCTCATGTTCTTCAGGTAAATCGCTTCGGTCAAGTTTTTTGTTTGATTCCGTGATGCTCGTGTATTGTGTGCCTACTGCTACTGTTTTGGGATTGTTTGTGAGGAAATTGACTTGACGTTTGAATCTGCTGATCGCGTTGACATCAAATGGATTCATGAAAGCAACATATTTGCCTTTGGCACGTTTTATCGCTCGGTTATAGCAGACTGCCAAACCATACCGCTTTTTATTTGAATAGATCTCAAAATTAGCAAATTGCTTTTTGAATTTCCGCAGCACCTTGAGCGAATCATCCCGTGAATGATCGTCAATTGCGATAATTTGTATATCCTGATAGGTTTGCAGAGCAAGACTATTTAAACAATCAGGCAAATACTTGCTTGCATTATAGACAGGAAGAATGACAGTAACAATTGAATCTTTGAGTTTCATAGTGGGTAGGTGTTATTAAGAATTTGTAGAGCTCATGTGGGCAGTTGAATTTATTAATTATTTATCTGTGGCAGAGGGTCATACTACACAACTTTACTATTTTTGTCAAGTTTTTGTCAAACTTTAGCCTTGTTTCTCAATAAAAATCCAATTCCACCGATGAGAACTAGTGCAGGAAAAGACCACTCCTCGGGGCCAGTATTTGGGGTAGTCTTTGATTGAGTCACTGGATAAATTTTCTGTCCGCCTTTAGTTTGCTCAGGTGGAGGATTTTTTGTTTGGGTTGTATTATGGTTCTCAATTGCGTTCTTTGGTGTAGGGGTGGGGTTAAAACAATATTGTTGTTTGGTAAGGCCTCCGTTATACAGAAGTGAACAATTTGCCCCAAACGTTTGCTGTGGAGTGATTAGGAATATAGAAAAAAGGGCAAGAAAAATAAGACATAGTCCGTAACTTTTATTCATATTTAGTTGTGGGTACAATACCATTTATAGAGGGAAAATGTCAATAGTAGTTGTTAAACGTAACCTTGACATTCATACGGGACAATTACTACTATTAAAGTATGAAAAGAATTGCTGCCGTACTTGTCATTGCCTCTTATTTTATAGCTGCAGCTCCATCCTATGCCATGAGTATTTGTCCGTCCGGCAGCCAATTTACCAGTCTTTGTAATCTTAAGCCTGATAAATTGGGCAATGTTGTAGGTGCGGTTGTTCAGGTACTTCTTGTTATTGCTGTTGTTACTTGTTTATTTTTCCTTATTTGGGGTGGCATTCGATGGATCACATCGGGAGGCGATAAAGGAAGTGTGCAGGCAGCAAGATCAACAATTATTGCAGCGATTGTCGGTCTGGTAATCGCAATGTTGGCATTTTTTATCCTCAATATTGTTTTGATTTTTATGACCGGAAAAGGTTTAACTACCTTATCAATTCCGACCTTGCTATAGTAGTGGTTTGATCTGTTGACAAAAATCACAAAATATGATGTAATATACGCAGATAATACGCATTGATTCTTCGGTAAAACTTTTTCCAATTCACGCATGATTAATTAAGAAGTGACTTCTCATGATTTTTATACTCATACAAATTAGAGCGGCACAAATGAGATAAGTTTTAATCGAATCCCTATGGTAAATAAAAAAACAACATCTAAAGTTCTTGAAGTAGACGAGCTTATTGGCAAGCCAAAGGAGACAGCGGCGCAGGAAAATAAGCCTGTAGAAGAAGAAATTGTCTCATCTAAAGATGAGCAATCAAACTCTTTAACTGCTGATTCTGTATCTGCTTCTACTCATTCATCAAAAACGCATTCTGAAAGTACAGTTCAGGAAGAAGATGCACCGGCACGTCCTCACAGAATTCATATTGGCGGTGATAGAAATAACGAAACAGGTTCAAATGCTGGTCAAAATCAGCAATCCTATGGGAACAATCATTATCGAGACCGCGAACAGCAAAATACTCCAACTGAAGAGGTAAAAGGATTTCTTGATACACAACCTGAAGGTCATGGCTTTTTACGTCCTAAATTTATTCATTCCAATCGTGACATTTATATTTCTCAATCCCAGATTCGTCGGTTTATGTTACGACCAGGTGATCTCGTAGAGGGAGTGGCTCGTCCGCCAAAAGATACCGAACGCTACTTTGGTTTGTTAAAAGTCGAAAAAGTAAATGGTATTCCGGCTGATGATGCGCTCAGAAGACCATATTTTGATGATCTGACACCGATTTATCCCAACAAACAGGTGACGCTTGCAACCGGTACGACACCACTCTCAACAAGAATGATTGATCTTATTGCTCCAATTGGATTTGGACAACGTGGCATGATTGTTTCACCACCAAAAGCTGGAAAAACAACTATTCTTAAGCAAATTGCAGCAGGAATTTCAGAGAATTTTCCGGATGTTCATTTGATGGCAGCACTCATTGGTGAGCGCCCTGAAGAGGTAACTGATATCAGTATGTCCGTGCGTGGTGAAGTAGTTGCCTCCAACTTTGATGAACCACCGGAAAATCAGACCCGTGTTGCCGAAATTACTCTTGATCGTGCAAAACGGTTGGTCGAGCTTGGAAAAGATGTTGTTATTCTGCTTGACTCAATTACCCGTTTGGCTCGTGCCTATAATTTGGCAGTTGAACCAAGTGGCCGCACGCTTTCCGGAGGATTTGATCCAGCAGCTTTGCATCCTGCAAAACGATTCTTTGGTGCAGCACGAAATTGCCAGGAAGGCGGCAGTTTGACAATTATTGGAACCGCGCTTATTGAAACAGGTTCACGCATGGATGATCTTATTTATGAAGAATTCAAAGGTACCGGCAATATGGAATTGCATTTGGACCGGAGTCTTGCGGAACGTAGGATTTATCCAGCAATCAATATTACCCGCTCTGGAACCCGTGGAGAAGAAAGAATTCTTTCAGAGAGTGCATACACAAAGATTGTTACCATGCGAAGGATGATGGATATGCTAGGACAGGATGAACGCACCAGTATCTTTGTAGAACGCCTTGCAAAAGCAAAATCAAACGAAGAATTCCTCGAAACTTTAGGTAAATCCTAAGCATTTTAGCAATTGCTCAGCATCTTTTGCTACATATAATCTCAACATCTTAGCCTCAAAATTTGACTCAGGCTCAAAAAAGTGTTAGTATCGTTGGAAAGAAACCCGGCGCTGTCCCATTTCCAAGCCAAGTTGGAACCAGTATGAGCCTTTGCTGAGAGAAACGCCCGGTAACTCTGCGTATGCATAAACGATCTTCTCATAAGTTCGCTGTATGGCTGACACGCCTAACTCGGGAAATAAAGGAATTCTCAGAATTTCTCTTTTACTACGTCAAGAAAAAGCTGATCAATTTTTCAGTCCGCTTCGAAAAGAATAAAAATAAGCTTGTTAAATTTTTCCTGATGAAACGTGGCCGCTATAACCGGCCATTTTTGCATCTTACAACAATGGGAGTACTCGGCGTTGGCGTATTGATCGCACCTTTCTTGGCAGATACGTATCCTATTTTTGCTTCACAAACTACCACCCCAGCACTTGCTTCATCGGCCGAAAAACAATCAGCGCTTACCGGTGAAGATGTTTTTAAGACAAATGTTTCACAAAAACCACGCGATAAAGTTATCACCTACACTGTAGAAAGAGGGGATACAATCGGCACTATTGCTCAGAAATTCGGCATTTCAGAGGATACGATCCGGTGGGAAAACAATATGAAGACCGATGATTTGAGTATAGGAGATACCCTTCAGATTTTGCCTGTATCAGGTATTGCGTACAAAGTCCAATCTGGAGATACCATTTATACAATTGCGAAGAAATACAATACTGATGCACAGAAGATCGCCGATTTTCCGTTTAATGAATTCGCAGGGGATGGAACGAGTTTTGCGCTTGTTACCGGCGAAACGCTTATCGTTCCTGATGGAATTGAACCTTCAGCGCAGCAGACAATTAAACGGCAAGTTTATTATGCAACAGGTCCGGTTGCTGTTATGGGTGGAGGATTTACGTGGCCGGTTCAGGGAATACTCACTCAGTCTTATTCTTGGTATCATCCCGGGCTTGATATTGCTGCTCCCTACGGAACTCCGTTGGTTGCTGCAAGTAGCGGAACAGTGGATTATGTCAGTACAGGAACCTATGATACCGGTTATGGAAATAATGTCTGGGTAAATAAAGGAGATGGAACTCGTTATCATTATGCTCATATGGAGGCTGTGAATGTCTCAATCGGGCAACGCGTCACCGGCGGATCTACAATTATTGGATGGATCGGTTTGACAGGTCATACCACAGGACCTCATGTCCATTTCGAAATCCGAAGTAACGGGGCGCTCGTCAATCCCTTGCCATACCTACAGTAGCGAGTGAACAACGTCGCTAGGTATACATATTTTTTGTGACCCATCACATTTTGTTTTTGGTCAGACTCGATACCCATTAGCACCACTTTTTTCTATAATTATCTCAAGGTGGCATTCGTCACTAAAAAATATGCATACCTAGCTTTATCATATGCTGGTTTGAAGCCTTTTTTTTTGATACAATAATCCGGCCAACCGGGCCCGTGGTATACCGGTAACATGCTTCCATGGCATGGAAGAGTAGAGGGTTCGATTCCCTTCGGGTCCACCAACAGAAATGAGAAATTAGAAAGGAGAAATGAGAGATATATTTTATTTAATTCTCATCTCTCATCTCGCACCTCTCATTTCGCTTGGGCCATTAGCATAGTGGTAGTGCGCCGCATTCGCATTGCAGATACAGGGGTTCG
>CAZILC010000042.1:0-4977 GCA_964540055.1 uncultured Gammaproteobacteria bacterium
CATGGCAGCAACAAATGCAGCAACAACAGACACAATTACAGAATCAAATTAATGCTCTCTCAGATGCGATCAATAATGCTCAGAATGCTATGAATACGGCAAATTCAAACTGCCAACAGAATGTAAGTCAATTGGAACAGAATCGAGGACAACTGGAGAGTAATCTGGATAATGCTTTTAACACAGCAATGAATAACGCCGCAAATCCTCCGGTATCACCTGTTCCCAATCAATAACTAGTTTCCTCTATAATTTCTGATTAACGATTTTTTCCTAAGCTGCCTGTGCTAACCTTACAATATCTATAGCTTTCCTATGTGTTTCCAATGCATCCGGATAGTCACAATACACGAGAGCTGGGTCACCCACTTTATCTGCGTGAAAAAATGCAAGGTCCTGCTCAAGGGTTGAAATTGTCGTAAAATTAGACCCCGGTGGCACTGGCAGCTGGTATACTACCTCTTCATCTCTTGTTATCCGGTCTCGCGCTACCGTAAGAACAGACCCATCAGCACATGCTACTTCAATCTCTACTTTTCTATCATTCGGTTCCAATACTTTTACGGAGGATTCAAATCGTCCAGGGGTACCACGTGCAAATTGTAATTTTGCTACTACAGATGTGGGGATATCAGCACTGTGAAGAAAAGGACGCTGATCAAGATATTGTTGTGGTATGTCATATGCTTCAGTTGCGCCTACTACTTCAAATTCGCCAAACATATGCCTCGCCATATCAATTACATGCGCTCCCTGTTCAACTACCGGACCTCCGCTTTGGCTACTATGCACAAACCACTCATCAACATATCCCAATGCAGGATCAAGATACCGTGCTGTAACTTCTGTGACGTCGACACCATTTAGCATATTTTTTGCTTCCCTAATTACGGGATTAGCACGCCATTGATAGCCAACTGATGTTACAAGCTGTGATTCTTGTACGCTCTGAGCAATATCGGATGGTCCTGACAAACGAGTCCCTAAAGGCTTTTCTACATGAAAATTCTTCCCAGCCACAACGACAGCTCTGGTCGCATCAACGGTTTGGTTTGGTACGGTACAGATAAAGAGAACATCGGAACGGTTAATCAATTCTTGCCTGCTTCCCGCTCGTGGACCTAATTCCGCGGGTCGTATTTTATCATTTGGTGTCCAGTGACCGATCACTTGAACACCTTCAATCCTTTGTAACACACCTGCGTGACGCCTGGCCATGTTTCCTCCTCCAATAATACCGACTTTTCGTTCTTTACTCAAAATCTTTCCTTTCACTACTCATACAGGTTGTACTTCATATACTCCTATCCCGTGCCCGGGAATTTGCTCGATCATTAAATTCTCGCCCAGATGTAAAGTAACCTCATCTGTAGTAAGATCTCTCAGTTGAAATCCTCGGCCGGTTAATCCTATTAGCTCTGCAGGTATAACATAATCTTGTGTATCAAAATCCCCCCAATTGACAGTAGAGACTTCTACTTTGCCAAGTCCATTCTGTCGTACAATAATTGTTGGTTTACCATGTTCAAAGGCAACCGGTTTCGCCGGCTCACCATCAGAAATCGCCAATTTCAATAAATTGAGTTGATCCGCTTGTATACTTTGTGGGTCATCGCCTATGGTAATTAATGCATCTGCGCCCATTCTGGCAGAAGCAGCGATTGTTCGTACTTCTGCAGACGTAAGAATTGAATCGCCTTCCAACCGTGTAACAGTAGAATCAGGATCAATCCTCTGATACATCTCTGCCAGAACTGCCAGCCGCGTAAAGTTTGCAAGAACACTATTTTGCGCAGCTCCCCCGTTGAGATTATCTTTATCATTAGGTTTATACCATTGCGGAGCATTATCTGCTAGTACATCAGCTCCACCTCGGACTGCAAACTTCCCTGCTGTCTTATAAAATGGTGCTCCGCAAACATTTACTTTTACTTTTTTGTCTTCTTCTTCCCACACCTCATCAAATATCTTAAAAAATTCATTATATGCCTCAACTGAAGTAAGATCATTGCGAGCGCGTTTTCCAGGAGTGATAAGATTGTAAAGGAAATCAAGCTTAATATAATCAACTCCTGCCTCTTTCAACCCCTGAAGCTGTGCCTTTATATGATCCTGTACTTCAGGATTCGTCATATCCAGAATGTATTGATTCCAGAATTTGCCCTCCCACCAATGATGCTCGACCATTGGCTCCCCATCTGCACCTTTAACATACCATTCTCCTGGTTCCTTCATACTCATGATTTTTGCATGCAACGGCGAGTGCTCGGATACAAATCCAGGAGCCATCCACACACCTGCTTCCTCGCCTTGTGCATGGACCGAATCAGTAAATCCTCTCAATCCTCCAAATTCATCTTGCAAAAAATTATTTAATTCCCCAACCCAGTCACCATGAGGATGACGCGCTGCGCCCAGATCATCAATTTGCATAAGATCAATAGGTACACCACTGGATTCAATTGATTCAATTTTATCCATCGCTCCTCGAACATGTTCAGGCTGCAATTTTCCAAAAGCCCATGACCACGTACACACACCAACATACGGTTTTTCGTTTGGTGTTTTTACAAATCCTGCTCTTTGCGCAACTTCCTTTGCGTGAGTTTCCAAACCGGTATTCCGGTCTGTCCCAAATAGTATGAGCGTCTCTTCCGATTTCCTGCTTTGACCAGGCGCAAGAGCAATATTTTCTCCATCATTCCATGCAACAATTCGCGGATCAGTATTGTGCAGTTCTACAATTCCTTGATGCCTGGATGCACCAAGAGTTGGTAAATGACCGATAAGCATTTGTTTATTATCACCATCTGATTGCATATGAACAGCCTCAGCGATCCGTTGTCCACCTTCCATTATCGAAGCAACTTGCGGGATATAACGAAAATCATGTTTGATATCCAATAGCGAAACTTTCCGATGAATAGGTGCAGACCAAGACATATACCCAATTGCAGAGGCAGCTTCTTCATCTGTCGGCACTCCATGCAATCCTTCCTGCAAATCAAGCTGCACAAATCTATTTACACCAATTTCTTTATCTGTCGAGTTTGTAATTTCCTGTGTAATGCGCAGTCCAGGTCTGTCCTGTTCTGCCACGATTGCTACTTTCATATCAGGCTGATCTTTGATCCCTGACACTTCCAAAGAAATCGTATTGCCAACTTGTGTTATTTTGGCATCTTTTGTAGAAATAACTCTCCCATCCGAAAGTTCAATGCTTCCAGTAGCATTCTCAAACATCACTCGCCCTTCCCCATTCTCCACCTTGAGAGCACCTTCACTCCAGATAGCTGTATAGCCCCCTCCCATTTCAAGTATGTGAGACTTTTCAAGATTACGTTCATAAAGTTCAACAATTTCTCTTGTCGGCACCTCTTTATCATATAGGCTCTCAGGCTGAAATCGTTGAGCAAGAGCAAGTGGCAAATTGTCAGCAAAAAGCAGTCCATACCCTGTTGTATTTACGGCAGGATTTCGTGCAAAATTTGTTATTGCAATTGGATCATTATCCATAAGAGCCGGATATACTACCTCTGCAGCGGAAAAGGGAGCGAAATGAGTTATAAGTTCTTCCCGAATTGTATCCCCATTGGTTCTACCGTGTTGACTCGTTACATCAGGAGCAAAGAGGAATGCCTCACTGAAAGCTGATAGCCTATCTCTACTTACCCATCTTTCATACTGAAGCCTCGGTACATCTCCAATCTGTGCGCCAACCAAAGTTTGCCCGGAAATATGTTGCTGGTACATATTACTAAAATGGGCATCCGGATACATTCCTCCCAAGACGATCACACCTTTGTTCTGAGCTAAATCAAATGCATTTGCCAAACCAGCTGGAGACCCGCTAAATTCCAACACGACATCTGCCCCGGGACCATACAATCTGTCACTTGAATTTCCATCTCTTCGAGGCATGAGCTCTTCTTTTACAAATGTTTGAAAACCTTTTGGACCCTGATAATTGTTGGGGTTATAAGCATCAATACCCATTCTTCGTGCAAGGGCAATTCGCTCCTGATCAATATCCGCTATCGCAACTTTCTGCGCTCCTAACTCCTGCAGCCATTTCGCACTTAAGATTCCTAATGGACCTGCTCCATTAACGATAAACCTTGAATCCTCACAAATTTTCCGTATATCAGAAATTTTAAGATTTTTTTTATGAGATAAAGCATCTGCTGCATGAAGAATTGCATTCCCAACGATTGGTAACAATTTACGCGGAAAAGATGCAAGTGATGGATGTAAGTCAGGATCAATTTTCCATAATGCATTTGGAGTCTCTGTGGGATTTCCTGTATAGAGAGTTTGAAAGGTATAATCACCACCGACAAGCTGGCCCTGTTTAAAAGACCGATGACGAGAATCAACTACTACCCCGGCCTCTGCATATCCGATTGCTATTGGATAGCTCTCCTGCGGTCTACCCGGAATATATAATCCTGTATTTGAATCAATAAACCCATTAAGTTTGGCAAAACGTCCTGTATGATATCCTCGAAAAGTTCCAGGAGATGGAACCTCAAGTATGGTTGCAACACGTACATCCCCAGGCTGCAATCTTTTATTTTCATTCGATCTTGCTTCAAACCAGCCATAAGTACCAGGTCCGGTTACTTTGAAAAAAGAATTATTTCGTGCCAATTCAGGGACACCATATCGACCAGCTTCACGATTCATAATAATATTATTTAATGTCCATAAAAATAACAATAAAGACTTTATCTATTTAGCCTATTATATCAGGCAATATATAAAAAGCTCTACATTTTTCTGACAAAATAAATTATTTAAAGCACGAATTTATAAAGGCGAAGGACCTCGCTTGCTTGACAAGCGCGGAGTGAAGGAACAACGTGACTGAACACCTATAAAACCAAAAAACCGCCCTTACTGGCGGTTTATTTGGATGTATCCTTACTGACAAAAATATCCTGGCGACGACCTATTTTCCCCCATTTGGAGTATCGT
>CAZILC010000043.1:0-4737 GCA_964540055.1 uncultured Gammaproteobacteria bacterium
TTGAAAAGCTAAAACAAATACTTGGTGTCAATGAAGCTAAGGCCATGAATATTGTGCATATGTTAGTTGCGACGGGTAAAGATGCTGATACGGTATTTGGTTTATTAGATCAAGAGAAGTATACCAATAAATTAAGTAATGACTATTATTTAAATACCTCAACCTATACCGATCCCAGGACCGGACAACCTGTTATAAATCCTAATACAGAAAAACCAATTGATATAGGAGCATTTGTTGCAAGTCAAATTGATAGTAGATATGTACAGACACTTGATAGAGAAACTGCAAACAAATATCTTTTATTGTCTGAAGAATTAGGGTTAAAAGAATTAGATAAATATAACAACAATAATACGCAGACATATCTTATGCGTTTTGTACTAGATGAAGAATTTAAGGGAGCACTTGATTATGAATTTGATACTGAGCTTCCGCAGAATTTATATGATCTTGCCTGGAATATCCAATATCATGAACAGCATTTCGCAGTAAATGGAGAATTTCCGATTCTGCAAATGCAGATAGATAGGGATAAAAAGACCGGAAAAATAACAGGAGGTCGCTACGTTGTTAATCAGGCAAATTTCGTTAGATGGCTTCGTGAAAGAATGTATTATCGATGGGATGCCTTTGAAACTGATGAAGTCCCTGATTATTATTCAGTCATTGCTGTTCATAAAGGTCAGTACGCAACTGTTAACTTGGCAACGATGATTTTTGATAAAGACCGTTATTTTAGAGATGAAACAGGACATTCATGGGACATCTTGTTTAATGAAGTATTTATTGAACCGTTTGATTTGATTTGGGAACGTAGATATGCTGTTGAACATCAACAGGCGTATGATAAGGGTGATGATTTTCCAAAAATGTGGGAACAGTGGGCACGACTAAGTAAATTCACCCGTAAAATAAACGGACAATCAATGCTTGATCGGGCAATGATGCTTGCAACCGATTATCAAGGGAGAACCAGTGATACGCGAGTTGGTGAAGCGCTTTTGACGATGTATCTTGCGTATTATAACTTGGCCGACTTTGAAGGGTTAAAAAAATATTTGGGTGAAGATTCACCGTTTTTTACACGAGATGCGTGGGTAAAAGCTGCAGCCGATTTTGCAGGTGGCGGCACTGCAGGGAGTGGCGGAATAAAAGCATCAGGTATGTTAACTGCCGGAAGTTTTTTTGGAGAAAGTCAGAAGTATTTTGATAAAGCTTTTGATAAAGATGGAAATGTTTCAAGTATAAACGATTTTCTCCTATTTATTAATCCCAATTGGCATGAATATCCACCACAGAATCTGGAAAAAGTTCTGGCACAGGTGTTACAAAATTCTGTTAGAGATAAATTTGTGAGTAAAGAAGGAAATAAAGAAGGTCATGAGGATCCAATAGATGATTTCTCTCTCCAATATGCATGGCTTAAGGCTTATTCTTGGATAGGTTTCACCGGAGCACGTGCGCGTAACAATTTCAAACCTGATGGTTCTCCTTCAGGACATCATCAGGAAACAAGATTAATTTATACGGATGCATACCGCATGAAATATGAAACATTCGGAGGAGCGGGAAATCTGTATACCGTTCCTATGTTCAAACAGTTAAGCGTCCCTTTTTTTGAAGGGACGTTGAGTGAGACTGCACAAACGGATTATAAGGTGGGAAATAAAACAGAAACTCGTAATTTAACGCAAATGGAAGTTATGTTGAAATTGCGAGAAAGTGATCTACAGGGTGAAGCAAAGAAAAAGAAATTAACAAAAGAATATGAAGAGAGAAAAAGAAGGATAACTTCTGATGCCGAGATGAAGGCCTTGGATGAGCAGTATGCCAACGCTATAGAATATATAGACGAAGAACATAAATATCTCCATAAACAATATGCATCACAGCTTGAGTTTAATGATAACGCCATGTTGGTCTATTCAAAAAATATGATTGGTATGGCAAATCCTCTCTATGACAGAGTAATGAAGGCAAAGGAGACTTCCTTTGACAAATTTATCACGTATGATGGTATTTTTCGGGGTCCAAGTTTTCATCGTGAAGAATGGCAAGATGCTTTGCAAAGCAAATTATTTACCCCACTTCGGTACATATTTGAGGCAAATGGAGCAACACAATTGAATCAAATTGTCCGTGCTCCGGTGTATATGGGCAAAAAGGATGGTAAAGACGTTTGGGAATGGAAAGAGCAGTATCTGGGAGAAAGAATGATTGGGCATCAAGTTTTGGATATTGAGACTTTCTGGAAAAGAGCAAAAGATGTTCCAAAAGAAGAATGGGATAAAAAACTGAAAATGGGGTACAGAAAGAGAAGAGGGTTTATCATACGACCAGATGGCAAACACGAGATTGATTACAATAGAGTGCAAAATAATAAGTCAATGGTATATAAACAATGGATGCTTATGAAACTTGCGGCTGATTTGTGGGCGCATATAGACCGACACAGCACAGATCCGATGTATACGCTAGAACATTATGAGGATATTGTTGATGCTATTAAAAATCTTCCGGGAGATTTCGCAGGGGATGAATTTGATATGAAAGGTGTCCGCAATACGAAAACATTGTTTAGTAAACATCAACTACATTGGCTCGAGCGGATGTCAGGTAAGAATGGTCTTTTCTTCCGTACGTTTGTATCAGATGTCTTTATGGGAGACAAAAAGAAGAAAGATTCAGCACTTGGAGAATCAACTGGCATTATTCTTGCAGGTATCTTCAAAGGATATTAATAAAAAGTATTAGCAGTCGTCACCGCTTCATTTACCCTTCGAAATTTTTCAGTAAACTATGTATTATGTGTTAGGGAGTGTTCTTATTTGGTGGCGTTGGCGGTTTAGGTCTTCTTCCAACAGGTACTACACCTAGAATCTTTCTTCGTACTGGGGGAGTTCCTGATGTTCCCGATCCTCCCGTTGGATTAGCAGTAACAGGTTTTGCGTTACGTCCTAGGACTATATTTGCCACGACATTTTTCAGCCGTCCCGGTTGTTGCCTCGTCTGAGGTGCATTCCCTGATTGTTGAGCTTGTTGCTGTTGTGATTTTGCAAATGGGCTAGTTGGACTTATGGTAGGCGCAGTAGTTGCTGTAGGTGTTGAACCCGTTGGTGGTTGCCACCGTCCTCTCAGTGCATTATATGTTCCTCGTATTCTCCCCGGTCGAGGCATTGAATACCCTGCTGGTGCTGCTCCACCACCTGTGCCGCCACCTCGTGGTCCTCCTGTCCCAGCTCCTGGATTTGCATTTCCTGGATTAGCTCCACCGCCACCTCTGTTTGGAATATCTCTTCTGATGTTGCGTAGATTCGTTTCTTGATCAGCCTGACCTTGTACAAACCCATGCATGTTTTGTCGTCTAATATCTCGTGCGATTACTCTACGTCCAACAACAGGCATACTTCTGACCATCTTTGCTTTCTGTATTGCCAATGCTCCTTCAGGCGCCCCGGTATTTGGATTTCTTCTGTTAAGACTTTCCCAAGCACGTTTGCCGGGAGCTGAGAATGCTGTTGCTGCCATACCGACACCTGCTGCAACAGTTGCACCCAAATTGGCTTGGGATTTGGCCTTCATACGTTCTTTAATAAGATTGGGAAGTGTTGGTGCTATCATAATAGCACCAAATCCCATTAAGTCACTAAATGTTGCAACACTTGGATTACCAATCAGTGGCGGAACAAAAACACTGCTGGGAGTAGAAGGACCTGATGGTACAGCATCAACAATAACACGCGCAAATACAAGAATAAAGGCAACGAGAGGGAAGACAGCAAGATTGGAAAAAATAATGCGCAGCCATTTTTCAAATCCAAGCGGTCTACCGGGAATGAGTCCCAAAACGATCCAGATCGGACCCATGATAACAAAGATTAAAAAGGTAAGATAACACTTAATCAACTCAAACCATAGTCTGAACAGTGCGATGAGAATAGCAATAACGATAATGAGTTTTACCAGCTGTTCGGTTATCCAAACAAGTACATTAAGCGCACCGTTTTGAATGGCACATTTCGCATCTCCGAAAACATTCCACCACGAAGAATGACAAGCATTTCCATCATTAAGTAAGAGATCGTGGATAAGTTGTTGGACCAAATCTCCCAAAGAATCTGAGACTTTGCCTGAAAGACTGAGGAGTCCGTTATCAACAGATCCTTTACAATCGCCTCTGAAAACCGTATTAGTAAAACTGATCGGCTGATCCAAAAGGCGCGTTTCTATCACCTGATTGATAGGTTTTGGTTGATCGGGACATAACGCAACTTTTGAATTTGGTGCAGATTGGGAAATAAAATTAACTCCAGCGTACGTCACCGTCCACATAAGATCAATCATCGCCCCAGCTATTGCAAAAGAAAAGGTAATAAGAATAATTGCGATAATGACACGCGGTATTTGATTCTGCAACGTCATTACCGTTCGTGGATCTACGTGGAATCTAAGCATGACACCAATGCCAATTGCAATGAACAGAATTGTTAGCAATGCATATGCTAAATCTCGGATGTCTGACCATAATGTCAGCAGTGGATTGAGTCCACAAAAACCATAGCCGAAAGGATTAGTATTACAATCTTTAGGAGCCGCATAGGCAGTTTTTACGATACCAAATTGAGAAGAAAGATAGCTCGTATATTGGCCAGTACTAACAGCTGGGATATACAGAGACGAAATGTTTTGCGCCATAAATCCAACCGCTCCACCAACCGGTGTAACTGAAGCAAC
>CAZILC010000044.1:0-4549 GCA_964540055.1 uncultured Gammaproteobacteria bacterium
CTTCTCTTGCGTCTCATCTATAAAACATATACTATGAATAATAAGGAGTATTGTGTCTATGCTGCATCATAAAAAATTAACTACTCATTATCACATCGTTATTCCGGCATTGCTCATGCTCTTTCTTACATTCGGCACCATTATTACCGTCAATCAAACCAAACAAATCAGCCACATCAATTCAAACGCGGCTGCAACCAACTGCTCAATAAGCGCAACAGGGTTTACCACAAAAACGCAAGAACAAACTCTTTTGATGGATATCAATACCTATCGAACACAACACAGTCTCAAAACACTCACACTGGATAGCACACTTAAACAATCGTCAGATTGGCTCAGTGTTGATATGGCTTCACACAACACACTAAGTCATGTTGATTCACTCAATAGAACTCCTGATATGCGCTTGAGTAATTGTGGCTATAGTGTCGGTTTGGGATATGGAGAAAATATTGCTGAAGGGTCAACTGATCCGGGAGTAGTTTTTAATGCCTGGAAAAACGATCCTCCGCACAACGCAATTCTTCTTGATCCAAAGTATACAATCACGGGAATTTCCATGGAATTAAATAAAAGTGGAACAGCATTCTGGACAATGGATTTGGGAGTCGGTCAGGCGAATAATAATCCAAACGTTACAACCATGCCAACAGCAACTGCTATCCCCCTTCCCACAGCTCCCAAAGCAACCATAACCCCAATAAATAATCAAAATTCACCAACCGTTGTAGTCCCGCCAAGTATAACTCCAAATGATTCTCCTATTTTCGTATCCCCTAGTGATGATGTTTCTCCAAGTGTATCACCCAGTATCCAGACCGACTTTCCTACTCCAACAACAGGACCGGTAACAGCTGATATGCAAATTGGGGTCAGTATAAAGATTAATGGTATCGGACAAGGAGGCACTTCCAATCCCGTCCACAAAACCCGCCACGTCACTGCATTTATATTTGATGCATCCAATAATTTGGCAGCGACAGGAAACGCTTTTCTCAATTATGATGGAAGTAATTATTTCACTGGGACCATACATCTTGGCAAACTCAGTCAAGGTCCGTACTTTATTAAACTCGCCAGTGACTACACACTGCAAGTGCTTGCCAAACCCGAATTCCAGAATCTCAGAATTAATCAACTCAATACCATTCCTCCGGTAACGCTGTATATGGGAGATATGACAGCTGATAATATTCTGGATATTAATGACTATAATCAGGTACTTCCCTGTTTCCAAAGTATTCCTGTATGTGCGAACGCAAGTCTGATTGATTTTAACGACGACGGAACGACGGATGTTAAAGATTACAATTTATTCTTAAATAGTTTTGAAATTCTTCATGGGAATTGATTGCATATATGACACGGCATAAACGTACTAAAAAAACATACCTACAATTTATAACGCAGTATGGCATACATATCTGGGCAATTTTGCTCATCGCCAATGCTGTCATGGTGTATACCTACCAAATTGCAACACATGCCGCAAGCAAATCTGATACAAATCTTCATGCTCTTGACGTCTCTACAACTCCTTCACAATCTCCATCACCTTCCGTTACCAATCCACCATCACCAAGTGTTCCACCGGATCAGGTACCACTCGTTGGTCCCGGAATTAATTTACAATTTTCTGTCCCAGGCATTGGCAGCGGCGGTGGTGTCATGAAACCTGCGCATCTCAAGCGTAATGTCACCATTTACTTGTATTCTCAGGATGTGAATTCCATGAATCAGTCAGTAAAACCACTATATACCATTCAAACCACAGCGACCTATGATTCCAATCAATATAGTCCGACATACACTAGCTTTATTAATTCTCGGATCGATCTGGGTGGAGATGTAAAAGACGGAAGTTATCAGGTAGCCTTTAAAACCGATCAATCACTTCGAACAATAATCAAACAAAACGCATCGGATCTGGGAGGAGAAATTTTTGGATTTAATAAAACAATTCAAGGGCCATTAATTCCTCCACAAACAGTACTCATGGGAGATACAATTCCCAATACAAATGGTGATAATACTATTAATATTAGTGACTATAATGCGTTTGTATCCTGCTATGGCAACCTAAATAATACCAACAATTTTTGCAAAACCGGCAATTATGGAGATTTCAACGATGACGGCATTATTGATGGCATAGATTACAATATTCTGCTCAGATCTCTTTATGCCCTTTCCCAACAGGGTCTTGCGGTACCACATTTATCACCCAGTCCATCAGCTCCAACACGGGTGACCAAATTAATTCATCCGGTGACACCAACGCTTCCGGCAAAAAAAATCGGACCGACTCCTACACCATCGAAAGATAAGACAAGTGTGGCTGGTAAGGGTGGCTCTGCATTAGGAGGGATTCTGTTTGTACTCTTCATCATAGTTCTGGGTGTTATCGGATTTATCTTTAGATCAAAAATAAAATCACTCATTCATCTTTCACCAACAGGAACGCCAGCAACTGAGAACACAGAAGATGCTAATCAAGAAGCAGCCGAAACAGAAATTACAGAAGAAGGAACCGAACAAACAGAAGAGTCGGCAGAACAAACAGAAACTCCCGAAGGTACTGAAACAGAACAAGCTACAACTGACCAACCTGATGAAGAACCTGCAAATGAAACACCTGCGCCTGAACCTCAAAAAGCTGGTGATACGCTTGAAAAAGATTGTTATATCAAAACCAAAGGCAAAGATGAAGAAGGTTCGGGCATGTGGCTTTTACTCACCGATGACTACGGCGCGATGAATGCGCATTATTCCAAAACTGATGTGAAAGATGGATTTGCCAAAGTCAAAGGAGTACTTAAAATTGAAGAAGGCAAGAAATTCCTCGAAATTTCAGAGCTTACCATGGAAGGTTAAGCTGCCAAATCGACTGAACCTCTATTTAATACAACATCAACCTGCCATTTATCAACTTTTCTTGATTCGGCTTGTTTACCCACTTTAACTGCTGGGTAAATTTCCATTGCTATAGCAGCATCGTGGAGTATGTCCTGTCCATTTTCCGAACGAGAATTTGCCAAGGATTCCTGAACTTTTGTTAACGAACCATCAACATCGGAACTTCCGCCACCTTTAACACCAGATCCAGTTATTCCTAAAGATTTTAAGATTGCACTTATTAACTCAGGTTTTCTTACTTTGCCTAGAGCTGCCGCTACAGCATAGCCAGAGACTCTTTTAGCTTTGTCTGCAAGACTTTGCACAGCGTGTAAAATGGTACTTGCTCTCGCATTCTGAGCCTGTTTATCAACGCTATAAATTAAATCGTCTCTTTTATTGTTATTACCCGGTGAATCCTCTTTTTTGCTACCAGGTAAGATATCAAGATCCTGTTTTGCTTTTTCATCAGGTTTTGTTTTTGTACTGGGAACAAGTTTTAATTTCGGTTCTGTATCTGTTGCCGGTAAAATTTGGGCATGTGCCTGTCGATTCAAAGCCAGAGCTGCTTTTGCATCCAATTTCGGTTGCAACTGTCTAACTGGTGCCAATTCTGGATCTAATTCTGGTTTTAGTAATCTTTGCTGTAATACTTTAACCCGTTCCAACAATCGAATTCTGAATTTTTTCTTTTTTTTCGTTTCCTCATCTCCTTGTTCTTCACGTTGTCTTCTCAATTGATCCAATGCGTCCAAATACGCACCTGCGTCATTTGCACTTCTTCTTATAGAATCTCTTCGAACATGAGGACCTGGCAAATCTTCCACGACTGGTGCATCTACAATTGCCGATCTTGAAACATCCGGAAGATGCAAAGGAACAATTTTTGCGCTTGGTTGTGTCCTTGCAACAATATTTTTGTCAATCTCTGCAAGTTCTGTGCTAATTCTTCGCTCAGCCCTGGCTTTGGCTCTTGCTTTTGCAATTTCAATAACTGGTGCAATTTGTACATCCGGTTTAGTTTGCGTAAGTGCATTGGCCAATTCCTGTGAAGACGGAGCTTTTCTTGCAGATTCTGAACCTGTTTCAACTCTTCTTCGTCTGACAAAATCTACAACGATGACATTGGCATTAATGCTTGCTTCACTTCTCCCCGGTCTTTCTCTTCGAGCTTGCCTCACGGCTTTTTGCGCATCAATAGTCTGTGCTTGCCTTCCTATTTCCGGTGCAACACGTATCGGACTTACAGGAGCACTTCTCACAATGTCGGGCCTGATCTGAACAGTATCTGCTCCAGTAGGTTTTACAGGTGCAACTCTTCCATCAAAATTACTCTGTCGTAACAACCCTCGTACTCCAGGAGATATGGCTCCGGATCTTCCGCCATTTTCTACATTTTGCCTGCCAGGTTCTCTGATTGGGAATGGTCGTGTTGCTGGTATCGCTCTTGGTGTTCGAGGTGGAACAGCATCTCTTCTAGCAAGATTTACAAACTCTCCTGGAGATACATTTGATCTCGATCCGAAAACATTTTCAGAAAAACTTGTAGGCGCTCTAAATCTTGCTTTATTTAAACCTGGACTGCTATCTGTTCTTGGTCCGAGTTCTGCAGCACCGGTTCGAATTGTATGTACAGATTTTATAATTTCTG
>CAZILC010000045.1:0-4068 GCA_964540055.1 uncultured Gammaproteobacteria bacterium
TTCTTTTTCCGCTACGTCTACCAAATCATTTCTCGACGCAGGATAATCAACATGCTTAAGATATTTTTGAACATTTGTTTGGTGACGAGTTTGTTCGTTTACCATATCATGATTGTCATCACTTTGAGAAAGATTTCCGGTATGATACTTGTCGTCTCGAATAGGAGGTAGGGTAATACCTTGTATATCACTGGCTCCGTTTCTTTCGTAAATACTCTGCACTTTCTGTGCATCGCCCTCAAGCGTGGGGACTACAAGAAGGATGCCTCCATGTTTTATCTGTTCTTCATAAGTTCGTGCTTTTTCAACGGGCACTCCCAGGCTGACTAGTGCACCAACAATACCTCCTGCCAGTGCGCCTGTTACTGCTCCTGTTGTAGTAGTTGCAGCAATTCCGGTCAAGCCAAGTGCCGCTGCGATTGGTCCACCAATCAATATCGCGCCAATTCCCGGAATCGCAATTGCTCCAATACCGATAAGTATCCCTGCAATGCCACCAAGAATTGCACCGGTTGCTGCACCTGTCGCGATACCGCTTCCCACATTGGCACCCGTATTATTGGCAAGGCGTTTGCCTTCCTCACGGTCTTTCATGATGATGGACATATTTTTTACATCATATTTTTCTTTTTCAAGCTGCGATATGGCATTTTCTGCCAATTCGCGATTTGAAAAAATTCCTAACATTGTTTCTGCCATATTTTCACCTCCTTTAGTATAGTAGTACTTTATATTCAACAGTACGGATTTAATAGAAGCTCAATAATACCGAAAGAATAGAGTAAGAGGTCACAATACAGATCTTCTTCTTACTTTTTCTTTAAGAGAATTTTACTCAGCGTCAATATAATAACGAGCATGGATACAGGAACATATATAGAAAATATAGAAGGAGGTGATCAGATGGGTTTATTAACAGTCATTATTTTAGTATTGTTGGTTATGTGGCTTGGAGGAATTGCATTGCACGTCGCAGGAGCTTTTATCAATATATTACTAATTGCAGCAGTTGTATTACTGTTCTTTAGATTGTTCCGGAGGGCTGTTTAAAACCTCTCCTGCTTAGATTGACTCTTAATTCTATCTTTTTTACTTAAATGGGGATCGGAAGGTGGACTAAGCATAATATCAACAAGCATTTTTAAATCATTTATCTCAAATGGTTTGAGAAGTAGAGTAATATTATGCTTTTTGAGCCAATTTGTTTTTTCTTCATTTATTGTTGTTGCAGTGCAAATAATTACCGGTATAGGGTTCGTTTTTGGATCAAGCTTTAATAGATCCAAAATGCTCCATCCTCTATGAGGTGTATCCATGCGGATATCCAGGATAATTAAATCCGGAGGTTCCGCTTTAATTACCTGATACGCCTTTTCACCTTCATGAATTACCGATACTTTATAATTTCCAAATTCACTTAATAAAATTTTTATTGCATCGATAAAATCAATATCGTCATTTACAACGGCTATTTTCACCATAAATATATACTAATAAAGTTGAGATAGAGGGAGATAGGAATTATGTCTTTTTTATGTAAGAGTATTTCTTAATTATTTGATACAATTAAGTGAAGCTTTTATTGCTGAGTATATGGCTGTTAGTTTTGGTACAAGATACAGAATTTTTGTAAGAATAAGCATTGTTATTGGCATATTTTTATTGGGTGTTTTTTCCGACCGCCTAATAAATTATTATTTTTCTTCATCAATTTTCCCAGCTCCCGTTAGGCAACATGGGTATACCTATATAAGCCCGTTACTATATTGCAGATATCCCAATCCTGATAAAAGTAAATTAATAAGTTCTCTTAAAAACAATTTGCAGCGATATACCGATGATGCAACTACACAAGGGAAGATGCAAAGCGTATCTGTTTTCTTTCATGATCCAACTAATGGAGAGTGGATGTCAATTAATGGAACTGCGCAATATGCAATTGCCAGTCTGGTGAAGGTCCCACTGTTCATGATAATTTATAATCAAGCCGAAAATGACCCGACCTTGTTGAAAAAGAAATTACCATATACCGGTCCAAATGCTGATGAAGATGAAAATTTTAAACCTGCCCCACAACTTGAAATGAAACCGGGACAATCGTATTCGATTGATGATTTGATAAATCGAATGATTATCAATTCCGATAATAATGCCATGAATCTTCTTACATCGCAAATAAAATTACAGGAGTTTAATGACAGTTTGGAACAACTTAATTTTTCGCCCATTCAAGGGAATGCTCAATCTGATATCACAATGACTGTTGGGAAATATGCATCATTTTTCCGTATTCTTTATAACGCCACGTATCTTAATCCTGAAATGTCAGAGCGTGCTTTAAAACTTCTTACCAAAACTACTTTTACCAAAGGTTTAGTTGCCGGAGTTCCCAAGGCTATTCCAGTTGCGCATAAATTCGGTGAGCGTGCTTATGATGATTCGAGTACAAAAGAACTGCATGACTGCGGCATTGTGTATTACCCCAAGCATCCATATTTGTTATGCGTTATGACAAAAGGGAATGATTTTGCAAGCTTAGAATCCGTAATCCAAACAATATCAACAAAAACGTTCGATGAAGTTAAGGCTACATATCAATAGAAAATTATTTAGCCAAAGTAATTAGTCTCTGGCCTTCGATCAATAAGATCGTGAGCTTTTTTCATTTCTTCCGGAGTATTGATATAGATGATTTTAAATTTCCCGGAGGTGGTTTTTTTGACATAATCGCAGGTTGTTTCCAGTATATGAATAAGTCCCCAGTAAATCCATTTTCCATCTTTGTTTTCAACTAAGAAATTCCTCACAGGTGGCAATTTATATATCCTTACATCCGGTTTGTCATGAAATTCAAAAATTTTGTCCTTAAAGTCATCTGCCGAGAGAGGGGATTGTAAATGCTTTTCTAAATCAAGAACCGAGGGGAATCCCTGTTTTTTTGTGATTTGCAATGTGTCGTTAAGTTCAATCAAGCTTCCCATGAGCTCATTATATCAGAGTTTACCCGTTTGAAGTTTGATGGTATTATAAAGATTGTGTTTTTGAAAAATTTTTTTACCAGAAAGATTGTACGAAAAGTTCCCGAGGTAATTGTTCTATTTTGGGTTGTCAAGCTACTTACTACTGCAATGGGAGAAGCCACGTCTGATTTTATGGTACATACCTTTGATCCTGCAATTGCAGTCGTTCTTGGATTTATTGGATTTATTATTGCAATAATTCTCCAATTTTGGGTTCGGAAATACAGTGCCTGGATTTATTGGTTTGCTGTAACGATGGTTGCTATCTTTGGCACAATGGCAGCTGATGTGGTTCATATCGGACTTGGGGTTCCGTATCTTGTTTCATCAATAGCTTTTGCCATTGCATTAGTAGTTATTTTTTTGGTTTGGTACAAAGTTGAAAAAACGCTTTCCATTCATAGTATTACAACACCACGAAGAGAGTTGTTTTATTGGCTAACAGTTATCACTACATTTGCTCTTGGTACAGCAGCAGGTGATATGACAGCCGTGACTTTTAATCTTGGTTATCTCAATTCTGGAATTCTCTTTGGAGTTTTATTTGCACTCCCTCTTATTGCTTACAAAGGCTTCAAGGCCAATGAAGTAGTAACTTTTTGGGCAGCATATATTATGACCCGGCCATTTGGTGCTTCTTTTGCTGACTGGTTTGGAAGATCCCCAGACATGGGAGGAAATGGATTCGGAACAGGTAAAACGAGTATCGTGCTTACTATTTTTATTATTTTTTGTGTTTGGTATTTAGCAGCTACCAAGAAAGATGTAAAGAGATAGACTAAAGATTAATCTTATCGATATTCGGGGTTTTGGTCTTTGGCATTAGTAATATGCTGCCAGTCCTTTGTAGTATTGCCAATTGCCGGTATGCCGTTATTATCTTTCAACATGCGAGCTGTATGCATAAGATTCCATGCCATAAATGTTGCATTGCGATTGGTGAAATCATTATCATAACCCATGGGAGGGTCAATTTTTTTGCCATTCCACTGTGTGTCTCCATAACTGGGCCCAGGTCCTGCTTCACCAATCCATCCACAGTCAGCTT
>CAZILC010000046.1:0-3892 GCA_964540055.1 uncultured Gammaproteobacteria bacterium
CAAACTTAAAACCGGTGATCGTGTGTATGTAACAGGCTATCCGGATAAAAAAGATGCCACGCTTCTCATTGCGGATAGAATGATAGTATATCTCGATGCGCCAAAACTTCAAAATATCCAAATAGTAACTCCAACAATCGAACCTACAATTGCTCCGACAAGTGCGGGCGGGAAAAATCTCAAAATGACTAAATAAGAATGAATCCCCGACTCCAGAAATTACGCAATATTTTAATCGAAGAAAATCTTGACGCAGTTTTTGTCTCTTCACTTCCAAACATAATCTATTTTACAAACTTCTCTGATTTCACTACATTTGATCGTGATGGTTTTTTGTTACTAACAAAAAAAAGCCAGTATATATTTACTCATGGCATATATAAAGAAGCTGTTGAAAACCAGGTGAAGGATTTTAATATTATTGATATTAAACGGGAAAATCCAATTAGTAAGGCTGTAAAAACAATTATTCAAAAAGAAAAGGTAAAAAAATTGGGTTTTGAAAACTTTGATTTAAAAGTAAACGAATATGAAAGACTTATAAAAGAAGTTGATAAGAACATTTTAAAACCAACTAATCTTGTTCAAAAATTACGAATTCAGAAAACTCCTGATGAAATTTTGGCAATTAAAAAGGCTTGCATTCTTGGAGATAAAGCATTTGCATATATTATTACACAGCTAAAACCTGGGATCACAGAACTAGAATTAGCCGTTGCTTTTGAATTTTTTGTTAAAAGTCATGGAGCAACACTTTCTTTTGAATCAATTGTGGCATTTGGGCAAAATGCATCCAAGCCACATCATGTTCCCACAAATACCAAACTAAAGAGAAATCAATTTGTACTTTTTGATTGCGGTATCAAACAAGAAAATTATTGTTCAGATATGACACGTACAGTATTTTTTGGTACATCTTCTAAAAAACAAAAAAAAGATTATGAAGCTGTACTTACTAGTCAATCAAAGGCCGTAGCATTGATAGAAAAAAATTTAATTGAAAAAAAGCAAATTAAGGCAAAAGAAATAGATGCGATAGCAAGAGATTATCTTACACAACGTGATTATCCTTCAATGCCCCACTCTTTGGGACACGGTATAGGTTTAGAAGTTCATGAATTTCCAAGATTGACTCCTCTATCAGACGAAATACTAAAAACAGGAAATGTTTTCTCAATAGAACCGGGTATGTATATTCCTGGCAAATTCGGGATCCGTATAGAAGATCTTTATGCAATTGAAGAAAATAAACTAATTAAATTAACAAAGGCTCCTAACAAATTTATAGAAATATAATTATTATTTTTTTCGACGATTTTCTAATTCCATAAAAATATCTTCGGGCTTTATATTTTTAGCTGCTAATAAAACCAATAGATGAAAGAGTAAATCTGCGATTTCACCTTTTAATAGTTTTTTATTATTATTTTTAGCTGCAATTACAACTTCAATAGATTCTTCTCCTACCTTTTGAATAATTCTATCTTCCCCATTTTTAAAAAGTGAAGCGATATAAGAATCTTTCGGTAAATTCTTTTTTCTTTCTTTTATAATTTCAAATAATTCTTCTATAGTCATAGTTTCCCCTCCAAATCTGTAAAAAAACAACTTTTATTTCCCGTGTGACATACGTTGGTTCCTTGTAAAGATACTTTTACCAATAGAGAATCAGTATCACAATCTGTCAAAATCTCTTCTACTTGCAACTTGTTGCCGGATTCTTCACCTTTCATCCATAATTTCTTTCTGCTTCTACTCCAAAAATAGACCCAATTTGTTTTTATCGTTTTTTTTAAAGCAACTTCATTCATATAACCAAGCATGTAAATATGTCCTGTTTTATAATCCTGAATTATGACAGGGACCAAACCATTATTTTTTGTAAAATCAATCTTTTGTTTCATATTAATTCCTTACTTCTATATTTTCTTTTGCCAAAAAAGTTTTAAGATCAGTAATAGATAAAACCCCATAATGAAATAATGAAGCAGCTAAGGCAGCATCTGCATTTCCTTTTGTAAAAATTTCATAAAAATCTTCTTTCTTACCGGCACCACCCGATGCAATTACTGGAACGGTAACTGATGTAGCAATGATATTTGTTAAATCCACATCAAAACCATTCTTCGTGCCATCAGCATCCATACTTGTTAAAAGAATTTCACCAGCTCCTCTTTTTACTACTTCTTTTGCCCAAAGAATTGCATCAAGATCTGTATCGATTCTTCCTCCATTAATAAAAACCTTCCATTTCCCATTAATTTTTTTTGCATCAATTGCGAGTACGACAGACTGGCTACCAAAAATATTGGCAGCATCCGTTATTAAATCAGGATTTTTAACAGCAGCAGTATTTAAAGAAACTTTATCCGCGCCAGCCAAAAGTGTTTCTCGAATATCTGAAATATTTCGAATTCCACCCCCGACAGTAAATGGAATAAAGACTTGTTTTGCAACTGAGTTAATTACCTGAAACATCGTTTTTCTTTTATCTGAGGTTGCAGTAATATCCAAAAAAACTAATTCATCAGCACCTTGAGAATTGTATGACTTTGCCAATTCTACCGGATCACCAGCATCTCTTAAATCTATAAAATTAACCCCTTTTACGACTCTACCGTTATCAACATCTAGACAGGGAATAATTCTTTTAACTAACATATAACGCCTCCTGTAATGTAAACTTTTTCTCATAAAGTGCTTTACCAATTATCGCTTCTTCTACCCCTAATGCCTTAAGTTTTTTTATAGCAGTAATTGCAGCTATACCACCACTTGCGATGATTGGCATTGTTAAAATGTTTTTCATTTTTTCTAATTCATGATAATTTGGTTCTGTTAACATACCATCTCTTATGACATCAGTATAAAGAAATCTAGTAACTCCTAATTTTTCTAATTTCAATCCTGTTTCTAGTAGGTATTTGTCACTTTCTTGTAACCATCCATTAGTGAGCAACTTACCGCCTTTGGTTTCCAATGCGACAACTGTTTGTTCAGAAAAATCTTCAATAATTTTTTTAAATTCGATTTCATCTTCTAATGCAAGAGTACCAATGACAACTCGTGTAACACCAAGTGAAAGTAATTCTTTTGCAATATTTTTATTACGTATTCCCCCACCTACCTGTAGAGGAATTGAAATTGTTTTTGCAATATTTTTGATAATTTGGAAATTTTCCTGCGTGCCATTTTTTGCTCCGTCTAAATCTATAAGATGAATCATTTTCGCTCCTTCTCTTTCCCATTTCATTGCAACACGCAATGGATCATCATCGTAAATGACATCCTGATCAAATTTTCCTTGCGTCAATCGAACACATTTGCCTTTTTTAATATCGATTGCTGGTAATATTTTCATAGTGAATCACAAAAATTATTAATCAATTGCAAACCTATTTCCCCACTTTTTTCAGGATGAAATTGTACTCCATATATATTTTCCTTAACCAATACACTACAAAACTCTGATCCGTATGCAGTATTAGCTGCAATAATACTTTTGTCATCGGGTTCACAATAATAACTATTAACAAAATAGAAATTGCTATTATTTGGAATGTTTGCAAACAATTTTGTTTGTTTGTTTGTAATTTTGACCTGATTCCAACCAATTTCGGGAATTTTTAAAGTCGTTTGGAATTTTTTTACTTTACCTTTTATTAAATCCAAACACATAACATTATTTTCTTCACTATCTGAAAATAATAGTTGCATACCTAGACAAATTCCTAATATCGGTTTTCCATTTTTTACTTCCGTACGAATGACAGTAAGTAAATTTTTATCTTTAAGATTTTTCATCCCTTGCCCTGCTGCACCAACGCCTGGTAATATTATAGCTTTGGCCTCTTTTATAAAACGTATATCTGATGAAACTTCATAAGGAATA
>CAZILC010000047.1:0-3832 GCA_964540055.1 uncultured Gammaproteobacteria bacterium
GGCGAATCTCTTCAGCCTCAGTCTTAGGATTTTTTCCTTTAACTTCTTTCAAATCAACAGGTGACGGAAGATAATCAATAACCGCATCCAGAAGAGGCTGGACTCCTTTGTTTCTAAGCGATGTTCCGGCATAAATCGGCACCAATTTGTAAGCAATAACCGCTGCTCTTAGTGCTGCTTTAAGCTCATCAACTGTAGGCTCCTCGCCACCTAGATACTTTTCAAGAAGTGCATCGTCTGTTTCTGAGATCTTCTCAATCAGCTTGTTGCGGTATTCCTCGACTTTTTCCTTCATGTCCTCTGGGACCTCATCTTTCACGTCGTATTTGGCGCCAAGTTCTTCAGAAGTCCAGGTATATGATTTGCGGGTAAGAAGATCGACATTTCCAACATATGTATTCTCGGCTCCAATTGGGAGAACCATAATTGCACAATTTGCACCAAGCCGATCTTCAATTGTTCCGACTGTATAGAGAAAATCAGCTCCAAGCTTGTCCATTTTATTAACAAAGCAAAGTCTTGGTACTTTATATTTGTCTGCCTGGCGCCAGACTGTCTCAGACTGGGACTGGACTCCTTCTTCTGCATCCAAAACAGTTATTCCACCGTCAAGAACACGAAGAGAACGCTCAACTTCAGCTGTAAAATCAACGTGTCCAGGGGTGTCGATGATATTAATTCTGTAAGGCGCGGTTGGGTTCTGAGCATGAGTCCAGAAAGCAGTAGTTGCAGCTGAAACGATAGTGATTCCACGCTCTTTTTCCTGCTCCATCCAGTCCATCTGGGTATTCCCCTCGTCAATATCTCCTATTTTGTAGGTCTTACCAGTGTAGTAAAGAATACGCTCAGTGGTGGTCGTTTTTCCCGCATCAATATGGGCAATAATGCCGATATTTCGGATCTTGTCTAGCGGTACGTTTCGTGATTGATCAGCCATAATTTATAAAAAATCCCTCATGTTTTCCTCTGCGGAAAGCTTTGGGATCAAATTTAGTATACCATACTCTCAAAAAATTTTCCAGCTGAGGTTGACCTTATTGAACTGAAAAAGCGGAAATGATATAAAGAAAAGTTTTACATCTAAGAACACATAGCACTCTTTCCATTTCAGCTGCAATCTGATTCGCATATATGCTAGGATAAGCTCATGGGGCGTAAAAAGCTTATCTTGCCTTTTCTTGGTGTTTTGGTCCTAGGGCTTCCTGTTGCCATTTTTGCACTTATTCAAAATCAGGATATAAGGCAACATGCATCTGAATCAACACCTTTCAAGGAATTTTATGTGTCTCCTCAAGGCTCAGATACCAATCTTGGCACAATTCCAGAGAGCCCATTCAAAACAATTACAAAAGCACGGGATACTATTAGAGGACTAAACACTTCCATGACCGGAAACATAATAGTGTATTTGAGAGGAGGAACCTACGACCTAACTGAACCTATTAAGTTAACAGAACAGGATTCAGCTAAATCTCCTTATACAATTACTTATAAGAATTACCAAAACGAAGTGCCTATTATAAACGGCGGCAAACAGATTACCGGTTGGGTACCAGACCTTCAAAAACCTGGAGTTTTTAAGGCCAATGTCGGAACAGGTCTCAACACCAGACAGCTTTTTATAAATGGAAATAGGGCAATCCGCGCGAGAAGCACAGAGGGTCTGCCAGGTGGAGTTAAGATATGTAATGGCACATGTACACTTTTTCCTGAAGCGGATAATGGTATCGGTTATACAACCACAGATAACTTGATGAGGGATTGGGGCAACCCAACTGACATAGAGTTGGTTGAAAAAATCCAATGGGCAATGTATAGATGCGGAATTGCGAGTATGACTCCAAGCGGTTCAGTTACCTCTATAACTATGAAGGATACTTGCTGGAAAAACAGACTCCGCTTTAGTTGGATATCTTCAAATGTTCCGACATGGATTGAGAATGCATATGAACTATTGGATCAGCCGGGCGAGTGGTATTACAACAAGTCAACCGGATACATCTACTACAAACCTCTGCGTGGGGAGATTATGCAAACAGCCTATGCTGTCATTCCTATAGCAGAGTCATTACTTGAAGGACACGGATCAATTGATAAACCGCTTGAAAATATTACTTTTGAGGGAATAACTTTCCAGTACGGAACATGGCTTGCGCCAAATTCCAATGAGGGATTTACAGAAGCCGTTAAAAACCATTTAAATCCAGACTGGGACAAGCGGGTTCCGGCCAATATCACTTTTACCTTTGCTAAGGGAATAAATCTGATAAAGAACAACTTTCTCCATCTCGGAGCAACTGGCATAATTTTGGGCCAGGGAGTGCAAAATACCAATATAACAGGAAATCAAATTTTTGATATCTCGGCAACCGGAATTGAAGTTGGCGATGTACAGTGGCAGCCAACAACTGATACCAGGATCCAAAACGATAATATAAAGGTAGAAAACAATTTTATTCACAAAATCGGAGCAGAATACTATGGTGGTCCTGGAATTATAACTCTCAATACAAAAAACTCAACGCTCTCACATAATGAAATAACAGATGTTAGCTATGATGGAATCTCGTCCGGCTGGTGGCTTTTGGACAAAAATCCCAATTATTCAGAAAACAACAAAATCCAATATAACCTGGTTTATGATTACATGAAACAACAATTTGATGGAGGAGGGATATATATAAACGCCTGGCAGAAAAATACTTTAGTTTCCGATAACGTCGTAAGAGACCAATTTGAATGGGACAAGCAGAGTTCGTCAAATCAGGGCAACGGGGGAATATATCTTGACAGCGGCAGCCGCTACTATACAATTACCCGAAATATTGTATTTCATAACAAAAGAACATTTTTTTACAATGTAGCAGCCAATGACGGAAGCCCGGTGCCTCTTGACACGAGTATTACTGACAACTGGTGGGACGCTCCAACAAGTCTTTCGATCATGTTTTACAAATTCACTAAGGGTCAAGTTGATCCACCGACAGACAATAATCTTACATATTCAAATAACCATACTATTGCTTCGTTGCCTGAGGCGCCACAATCCATTATCAGCATTGCGGGTATTGAGCCGGAATTTAGTGCAATCAAAAATACCCCTCCTTGTATCGCAATAAATACATGTACCACAACAGCAGTGACTCCCACAGTTATATCAACTCCCACAGTGGCTCCGCCTACTCCGACAATTGCTGTTCAAGCTACTCCAACGCCTTTTGTGCCGACATCGACTATTGCTCCGACACTTCCACCGGGTGTAAGAGCTAATACTATATCAACCCTTTTCTCATCCCCAAATCCTTCAACATTTGGGCAGAGTATAAGTTTTATCTCACGGGTCCAACCTTATACTTGCACCGGCTCAGTTAGTCTCTTTATAGATGGCGCGTTTAATCAATCCAAGGTTTTGTCTAGTGGTACAGTGATCTATTCTATGGCCAATCTAGCCCGGGGAAGTCACACAGTCAGAACAGATTATGCCGGCTCTAGCGCTTGTAATACAAGCACCTCAGCTATTACTCAGCAGATTAATTAAGAAAGTTAACAAATGACAACAGATGATTGAGGAATCAATCTATTTGCTTACAACTTTCTCTTCAGAGAACTAACCAATATATCCAACGAGTAATTACCTCTTTTTCTTTATATTTTCTTTGAAGTTTCTCTATAGCAAACAAACTCAATAATCTTCGCTTCATTGACAACTATTAGTAGTTGATGAAATACTTAATCCAATGGATAATCAAGTGCCAACCGCTCCGGAATCACCACCAGCAACTTCTGAAGTTGTAAATCCCGTTGCAACTCCTCCCACCGAAAAACCCAAACC
>CAZILC010000048.1:0-3777 GCA_964540055.1 uncultured Gammaproteobacteria bacterium
AAGTATTTCTTGCTCTTTTAGTATTTTTTGCGCTTGAAGTGCTTAATTTTACTTCGTCCCGAACTTCGTTTGGTGCATATATTGTTGGCATTGTCACTATGCTTATTATATGGAAAAAGAAATGGTGGCTCATCCCTGTTCTTTTTGTGAGTATCGGTTCACTTTTCGTAATTAGTAACTCAACGCTAGCACGGTATGAGAAAACTATCCAGTCAGTATCAGTCGTGCAAATTCAGCCCGGAACAGATGCTGCCTTACTCAAGAAAATTTCTAAGACCCAAGAAACAGTATCTAACTCGCAACCCCAATCTCCTCAACCGGGGACAGTGACAGTCGGAAGCGGTGCAGTCCTGCCGAACAGCAACGCGACCCAGGTTCTCACTGACGCAGAAATTCAGTCATTGTCACAACAGAATATTAACATCTCTTCAGATTCAGGAGCGTTTCTTCTCAGAAAAGCATATGCTCTGGATATCTCATTTACTACCAGGTTTCAGGCTGAATGGCCGCGGGATTGGAAAGCGTTTTTGGGAAGTCCGGTATTTGGAACTGGATACTCATCACTTACGCTTGCCTCAGATAATGATTACCTTCGTGCACTTGGTGAAACCGGTCTTGCAGGCGCTGTGACATTCTTACTGATTTTTGTTGTCTTAGGTATTTTTATGCGAAAAGTATTGCCAGACATTAAAGATCCTATTACTGAGGCATTTCTTTTTGGTTTGGCTGGTGGAGTGATTGGACTCCTGCTTAACGCGGCACTCATTGATGTATTTGAAGCATCAAAAGTAGCAGAGCCGCTTTGGATTCTATTGGGTATTGGTGTTGGTGCGGCCAAATTGTATCAGAAAGAGAAAATTAACTATAAAAAAGAAATATTTAACTTTTTCACCTCATCAACGATGCTTGTGCTATATATGTTGGTCTTAGCACTTATTGTCTTTATCAAATCTGTTGGTAATTTCTTTGTAGCCGATGATTTTACGTGGCTTCATTGGGCTGCAATTGCAAAACCATCAGATCTGCTCGGTTATTTCATCCAATCCGGTGATTTCTTCTACCGGCCGATTGATAAGGGTATCGATTATGTGCTCTACATGATATTTTCATTCCAACCGGAAGGATATCACTGGGTTATTCTTATAGTTCATTATCTGACAACCATCGGAGTGTATTTTTTTGCGAAGAAATTATCAAAGAATAAATTAGTCAGTGCACTGGCTGCATTTCTTTTCCTTTTGCATCCAATTCATACGGAAAATATTTACTGGTTCTCTGGGCTTTCAAATGATCTCAGTTCTCTTGCAATTATTTTTATGCTGGTGGCATTTATCAAGTTTAGAGAGAAAAAATCGATTGTTGCCTATATTGTTTCTATAGTTTTGGCTGCTGTTGCATTTGCTTCGTATGAAATAGCAGTGACAATTCCGTTTATCTTATTAGCTTTAGATCTTATGGTTCTTAAACCAAAAAAGCACGGTAAATGGTATCTTTGGTATCTACCGTTTGTTTTACTCTTACTTGCTTACTTAGTTGTTCGTATACTTTCGCATTCCTTCTTCGGTGGAGGAGATTACAGTTATCATATGTCACGGTTCTTGCCAAATATTGTCGGTAATTATTTTGGATACTTGGGAGTCTTTTTGGGAGGATTGCCATTCCTCACTTTTTATAACTATTTGCGTATAGGACTACGCTCTGAATGGATTTATTTTAGTATCGTAGCACTTCTTATTATTGTGTATCTTGGATGGGCAATCGTTCGATATAAACAAAAGCTTATGACGCTACTTCGTCATACAGATTCGCAATTACTCTTATTCTGCCTTGTTTTTGCCTTTGTTTCATTGCTGCCTTTCTTGCCACTCGGAAATATTGCTCCACGGTATGTCTATCTCGCATCAGCGAGCCTTTCGCTGGCACTCATTTTGGTTTTGAGACTCTTCTTCATTAAAATCTTAAAAGATCCACGCTACGTTGCAACAGCACTCATTGTCATAACGGCGGCTCTTTCCTATGTCTACTATGTGAGTAATGTGCGTCAACAAGCAGCTTGGCAACAATCCGGGAATATAACGAAAAACACGTTACTTTTCTTCCGAAGGAATTATCCTTCTTTTGATAAGACAACTGACGTATATTTCGTCAATACACCAATTGTGAATGATAATACCTGGGTATTTCCAGTGGGTCTGTATGATGGGTTATGGTTTATTTATCGTGATAAAACTCCAAAGTTTATTCGAGCAGGATCAGT
Organism: uncultured Gammaproteobacteria bacterium; assembly: GCA_964540055.1. Lineage (GTDB taxonomy): Bacteria > Patescibacteriota > Microgenomatia > Levybacterales > UBA12049 > JACDET01. The sequence goes on from CAZILC010000048.1 coordinate 2,258, forward strand.
AAATGAAGCAAAGAATACTATTTCAACGAGCACAAATCATGACAGCTATATTTTCCAGTTTGATAATCAAGGGAAAATTAAAGAAGTAAAATAAGATGAAAAAAATGCTTTCATTTTTACAGAAGTCCTATGTCATCTATTTCGTCTTGTTTGTCATCTTTATTTTGGCCTGTACAGTCCGTTTTTACCATTTTAACGGACCGATTGCTGACTGGATGAGTTGGAGACAAGCTGATACTGCAGCTGTTACCCGCAACTTCGTCAAGGAAGGTTTTACGCCTCTGTATCCGAAATTTGACGCGCTTAATTCACTTAATGAAGGTTCAGTCCCTAATCCTCACCGCTATTTCTTCGCAGAATTTCCTTTTTATAATATTTTGTCTTACGAAGGTTTTACGACTTTTGGACATTTTACTGTTGAAGAGTGGGGGAGACTGATAACAATTTTTTTCTCCTCGTTAACTGTTATTATTTTATATTTTCTGGTTGCTCAGTTTTCAAGCCGGAGGATTGCACTCTTTGCAGCAGTTATTTATGCGTTTCTTCCCTACAATATTTATTACGGACGAGTCATATTGCCGGATCCGATGTACGTATTTTTCAGTGTTCTTGCGATTTTATTAGCCTCACTTTGGACGAAATATGATAGATTTTGGCTTGGAATACTGGCCGGAATTGGGTTTGGAATAGCAATTCTTTCAAAGCCGTATGCATTGGTCTTAACGCTTCCGATTTTATATCTCATCGGCTGGAAATGGAAACATAAAATATTTTTAAAACCCGAATTCTACATCTTTCTCATTCTGAGTTATGTTCCGTATCTTCTCTGGAAACATCATATTGATCAACACCCCGAGGGGCAATTTGCAACGCTTTGGCTGTACAATGAAGGAAATATCCGCTTTACTGGCGCGTACTTTCGCTGGCTGATTTTTGACAGGATGAACCGGCTTATTTTTGCAACCGGCGGTTTTGCACTTTTTTGGATCGGGGTTATCCGCGGCAATACAAAAAACGAAGGACTTGTGTATTACCTCTGGCTGGTTGCGATTTTTGTTTTCTTTGTCGTTATTGCCAAAGGCAATGTGACGCATGATTATTATCAGATGCCTCTTGTGCCAATCGGCGTTATATTTATTGCGAAAGGCTTAGATTTCATAATATCGGTCAAGGCAAGCTGGTACCAGCGAGTCATTAACTATATAGTTGCATTTTCATTAGTTTTGATTATGTTTGCTTTTGGCTGGTTTGAAATTCGGGGATATTTCTGGATTAATAACCCGGCAATCGTTGAAGCAGGGCAATATGTCGATCAACATTTACCAAAAAATGCAGTTGTTATTACTCCTTATCAAAATGATTCATCATTTTTATATCAAACTAACCGATATGGATACACAGTGGGCGGCGGTAAAATTCCATGGTTTGTCAAAGCAGGTGCCCAATATCTGGTTTCAGTAAATCTTGATACAGCATCGCATTATTGGATGGCGCATTGTCAGATTGTGACCTCGAATCCT
>CAZILC010000049.1:0-3768 GCA_964540055.1 uncultured Gammaproteobacteria bacterium
GCATGTTGATTATCCTGCGTCGAGAAATGATTTGGTAGACGTAGCGGAAAAAGAAGGTGCTGATGATGATATCTTGCACGCACTGGAAGATTTACCAAATAAAAATTTTGAAAATTCTCATCAGGTCGAACAGGCAATTGCTCGAAACGACTAAGTTTTAAACAATTATGCAGGAGATTTTCAGAAAATTTGCACAAAAGGCCTCGGAGCTTGTCGGAAGTTCTTGGGCCTTTTTGCTGGCATTATCGGTTATCATCGTATGGGGATTTACCGGTCCGCTTTTTCATTTTTCAGATGTTTGGCAGCTTGTCATTAATACTGGAACTTCAATTACAACATTTCTTATGGTTTTTCTTGTGCAGAATACCCAAAATAGAGAGACAAAAGCAACGCAGCTCAAACTTGATGAACTAATTCGCGCCCAAAAAAGTGCACATAATACATTAATGGGTATAGAGAAAGAATCTGATAAACGGCTCGATGAAGCCGCCAGAAAAGAAATAAATAGTATTAGGAGAAAAAAAAGTAAAAAATAATATTACTGTGCGTCTTCTTTAAGTGGCGTTAATAAAATTTTATCTACCCTATTCCCATCCATTTTGTCAATTCTATACCGGAATCCATCGAAATCGAATGTATCATCAGCAATAGGAATACGGCCAATTTGATCTGTGACAAATCCACCAATGGTGTGGAATGCACCTGATTGTTCTTCAGGTAATTTCCGGATATGGAAATATTCTTTAAATTCATCGATAGGAACAAGACCATCTACCAGAAAATTTCCATCTTTATTCTTCACAATCGTTCTTTCATCAAGTTCATCAACATCAGGAATGTCACCAACAATTTCTTCAAGAATATCAGCAACTGCGATAAGTCCCAAAATACTTCCATATTCATCAACAACAAGTGCTGTATGAATCCCTGTCCGTTTGAATAGTTCAAGCACTTTCCAGACTGCTGTTGATTCGGGCACATACAAAGGCTTATGCAGACACTTTGCGAAATCAACTTTTTCCTCAATCAAAAACGCTGCCAATAAATCTTCGGTCCTGACTATCCCTACTACTTTGTCTAAACTTCCTTTGCACACAGGGTAATATGAATGCGGATGTTTGCCAATCATTGTTCGAAGTTCTTTAACCGAACTATCGATATCAAACCAGCGGATTTCTTTACGTGGTGTCAAAAAAGAAAGAATTTTCTTTTCATCCAATTCAAAAGTACGCTCAACGATATCCTGTTCTTCACTTGAAAAAATTCCGGCGGTTGTTCCTTCCTGCAAAAGCATTTTGACTTCTTCTTCACTGACTGATGGTTCTGTAGGAGGTTTTATATGAAGCAAACGGATAACGAAATCACTTGATATTGTTAATAAATTGACCAGAGGTGAAGTAAATTTTGCTATTAATTTCATCGGTTCGGCAATTCGTTTTGCAGCTTTTTCCGGTTGATTAAGTGCAATTCTTTTCGGGACGAGCTCTCCGATTATTAATGTTAAATACGTAATAATAACAACGACGATGAAAAATGCGAACTGATCACTGTATGAACCGATGAAAGGAATATTTTTGAAGTACACTGCAAAATGATGAGCAAGTGTTTCTCCGCCGAATGCACCGGCAAAAATACTGATAAAAGTAATTCCGATTTGAACGGTTGAGAGAAATTTTGCCGGATTTCCAGAAAGTTCCAAGGCTGCTTTTGCTCTTTTGTTGCCGTCCTGTGCTTGTTTTTGGAGTCTGGACTTTCGTGCTGAAACGATAGCAATCTCTGCGAATGCGAATAATCCGTTAAGGATTATGAGCAGTAATACGATGATAAATTCCATGACAACGTATCTATACTATAGCAAATATGTGTCTGGAGAATGTAAGTAATTGCTAAGTTTATTTTGGACGATTTACTGGAACCTGTGCCCCTGCTCTCATTTCTACGGCTGCATTCTTTAATAGCCCGGCTTCTGAATAAGTACGCGAGACTCTCTGTGAAGCTGTCAAACCTCTCTGAGTAAGTACTGTTAACACGCCATCTCTATTACTTTGATTAGTTGTAACGACATCTAGAGTATTCATATGACCAAATGTTGCACCACCGGCAGTAAAAATTGCTTTTATACTATCAATAATTCTTCCTGACTCTTGTTTAACCCCACCCGGAATAAGATCACCACGTGGCACTAAACCAATTTGTCCTGATGTGAGTACCGTATCATGATTCCTACCTCTAATAATTACTCCTTGAGAGAGTCCTGCTAACGTTGGAGCATCCGGTGTAGTAATTGCTTCAATTACAGGTTGTTCCTTTGCACTTCTACTTCTAAATGCCGCACTCGCACTAACGGTAACTAATGCTCCCGGTACTTCGGGTTCTTGAACAACGGTAAAACGTGTGGGCAATACTCTTTGCTCTACCAAAGGTGATCTCTGATATGCACCACTAAAACCGGGAAAAACATTCGCATTAGCAACATTTACATCTACCTTGAAAACATTGCCAGGTTCGGCTTCTACAGTACCTAAAAGAGTTACGACATTTTTTACAGCTTGTTCTGTTTGCGCATCTATTCCCGCTGGCAATACACCTGTTTGGGGATCTATACCTGTTTGATCAAAAACAACTGCTACACGATAGCCATCTCCCCCTACAACCTCACCCTGTCTACCTTGTGTGTGAACAGATGGGCCTGCATCGGCATACTTAATATCTGATAAAAATTCTCCTACCATAACTGTAACTGTTGGCATTATAGTATAGCTTTTATTATTTGTCACGAGGATAAAGTCACACTATAAGAAAAATTATTAAACAGTATCAAGATTTTTTCGCAACAGTATCATAACGAAGCTTATATTCGCGGACTTCCAATCCGGGAGAAAAATCTTTTATGTAGAGGCGTTTGTAATGGGTATCCATATATTGTTTGATCTTATTTTCATAACCCTGGTCATATGACAATACAATATAGACATTTTTATATTGCGACTTGTAAGCTGCGAGTTGTGTAACAAATTTACTTTGCGAATAGGCCGGAATCGGCCCGTGTGAGAACCTATCCCACTGTGGAATTGTTTCAATTTTTGTGTCTCCCTGATAGGAATATTCCAATGGATAAATAGTAAATGGCGCGGTGACTGCGATTATGTCGGAGCCTGTCGCTTGCGTATCAAGAAAACTTGCAACTCCTTCATAATTTTCTTTAAGAGGAGTATTTGTCGAGATATTTTGATACATGAGAAGAACAAACATTAAGCAGAAAAGAAGACCAAAAATAATTCGTGATCCTTGTTTGTAATACCCTGAAAAAATCCACGAGATCAATATAAAAAGTGTCGGCGTGACCAAAATAAGATAACGAGTGAGAAAAATCGGCCTCAGATACGAGCCTAAAAAGATTAATATCACTGGAAGAAATGTTGCAAAAGCAAAATAATTGATGCTCTCCCCTGCTTGCTCTTCACGTTTAGTAAATATAAAAAAGAATGTCAGGACAAATATCGGCCAAAGTGAAACTAAGACAGATTGTATCGAGTTACTTTGAAAACCAAAAAGAAAATTTACAAATGCCTGAAAAATATTAAAACTTGTCGGCGGCGGGATAAGCGGTTGAGAATTTGTCGCAACTCCGAGTTGAATAAAATACACCATCCAGGGAATGAAGAAAATTCCCGCAATCATAATGAGAAAAATATGAATAAATAATAATCTTTTACTTCTGCTTTGCGGTTTTTGAATATCATCTTTTACCCAAACCTCATATTCGGG
>CAZILC010000050.1:0-3495 GCA_964540055.1 uncultured Gammaproteobacteria bacterium
GATATGTGGTCGATACGGCATTTGGCGTTTCAGGTTTTCTTCCGCAATCTCATGTGGCTTATACCCAGGATGGATTAAATCCCGGACAAACAGTTAAGACGCGGGTTCTTGAACTCAACCGGGCTGATAACAAAGTTATTTTTTCCCAGAAACAATCATTAAGTGACGAGGAATTCACCGCGCTTACAAAGCAATATAAAGTAGGGGACAAATTCCAAGTCATAGTTACAACAATTACGCCCTTTGGTATCTATGTAGTTCTACCGAAGAAAGGTGATGTAAGTGATCTGGAAGGCTTCATTCATATTTCAGAGACATCATGGGAAAAAGTCGCAGATTTGAATGATATGTTCACGCAGGGTCAAGAAATTGAGGCTGTATTAACGAAATTTGATTCTGAAACCAAACGGGTCAGCCTCTCAATCAAACGTTTGACCGCAGATCCATTTGAAACGCTTATCGAGAAATATCCGGTTGATACCAAGGTTCGAGGAACAGTATCTGCAATTGAAGAAGGAGATGTTATTTTTACCTTTGGTGAAGGTGCAGAAGGCGTATTACGAAAAGACAAAATTCCACCAACGACGACATATACTGAAGGACAGGAAGTAAATTTGACCATTTCTGATCATGACAAACGTAAACATCGCATCCTCGTCAGTCCGGTACTTCTTGAAAAGCCCATGGGCTACCGCTAAATTAGTAGCTGGTAGTTAGTAGTTAGGAGTTGGCAATGTATTGTCCTAGCTACAAATTACTAACCCCTAACTACTAAATTTCTCTTTACTCCTGCCTGTGAGTATAATAAACGTATGGCTAAGAAACCGACAGTAAATTTTGTTTGTCAGGAATGCGGATATGACAGTCCACAGTGGCTCGGTAAGTGTCCCGAATGCGGGAATTGGAATTCAATGAAGGAATTCCGAATGAGCACAGCAGCACAAAAAATAGCAAACAATAATAGCGTAAATCAATCGGTAAAACCTCAAAAACTCCAAGATATTGCGTATAAAGAAAAGTCACGAATTCAAACTAATTACTCGGAATTGAATAATGTTTTAGGTGGAGGAATTGTCCGTGGTTCAGCAACGCTTATTGCCGGTGATCCGGGAGTAGGAAAGTCAACTCTCCTTTTACAATTGGCGTTGAGTTTGTCATTAACAAGCAAGGTCTTATATGTCAGTGGTGAAGAATCTGTGGAACAGGTAAAGATGCGGGCGGATAGACTAAAAAGTACCAAGAAACCCACAACTTCTGACAATTTATACCTGCTTTCCTTAACGGACGCAGATGTGATAGTTGAACAAATTGCCGAGATGAAACCTGACCTGGTAGTCATTGATTCTATCCAAACAATTGAATCACAAAATGTATCAGGTCTTTCAGGATCGGTTGGACAGGTGCGCTATGCTGCATTGCAATTTATCCGTTGCGCTAAGCAGTATAATATACCTATTGTGATAGTAGGGCATGTTACTAAAGAAGGGATGGTGGCAGGTCCGATGGTGTTATCCCATATGGTAGATACTGTTTTATTTTTGGAAGGAGAGAAGTTTGCCAAAACGAGAATTCTGAGGAGTTTGAAAAATCGGTTTGGTCCTGTTGATGAAGTAGGGATTTTTCTAATGGAAGAAAACGGGATGCTTGAGGCAACAAATCCCGAACAACTCTTTTTAACTCAAGGAAAAGAACAAGTGCCCGGAAGTGTTCTTGTTGCCACATTAGAAGGGTCACGGGCCTTTTTGGTAGAGTTGCAAGCCTTAGCGGTCACTACACGACTTCCTATGCCCCGTCGGGTAGTGTCCGGGGTTGACTCACGTCGAGTTGAATTATTGCTTGCAGTTTTGCAGAAACATTATCATCTGCCTCTTGATAGTATGGATGTATTCGTTAATGTTGCCGGAGGAATGAAATTATCTGATCCAGGAATAGATCTGGGCATATGTCTGGCAGTTTACTCAAGTTTGAAAAATATTGCTTTGACCAATACTGTTGGCATAGCAGAGGTTGGACTATTGGGGGAGTTGCGAATCGTTAGTGGTTTGGAAAAACGAGTGAAAGAAGCTGAAAAATTAGGTTTTAAGAATACAATTACGGCAAAGAAGTACAAATCACTACGGGAAGTTTTAAATAAGTTTCAAAAAGTTTAATCTAAATACGTATGGATAAAAAAGAATTACCAGCAAAGCAAAAAGAAGCTCAAGAGCAAGAAAAAGCTAAACAATCGGTAACTGATGGATCGAGTCAGGATCCTGAAAAAAGAACACCGACATTTTCACCTAATATAATCGGAGCGATTGCCGATGAAGTTTCAAAAACACTGATGAACCGCTTACCCGGAATCCGGCCGAGGGTTCGTAGGAAAAAAACCAAAAAAACCAAGAAGATAGAAAATGCTATTTTTCTTGATACTTCAGCAATCATCGACGGACGTATTTTTGACGTCATTTATCTTGGCCTTCTTAACGGGACAGTAGTTATCACTTCACACATCTTGCTCGAACTGAAGCATTTGGCTGACACGCAAAATACTGTCAAACGGGTCCGGGGGAGAAAAGGGCTTGAGGCTTTAGAAGCTTTGCGTAAGGCAAAATCAATCAAAGTTATGGTTCTGCCTGAAGAGGCAAATAAAGAGACATCTGAACGAGTGGAAGTAGATGAACAGCTTATCAAAACAGCAAAATACCATAAAGGAAAAATAATTACGTGTGACTACAACCTTGAGAAGAAGGCGAGTATTGAGAATGTAACTGCAGTAAACATGAATGCATTGGCAAATTGTCTCAAAGCAGTTGCTGTTCCGGGAGAATCACTCCATGTGAAAATTGCGCATCTGGGTAAAGATAAAACGCAGGGTGTCGGCTATCTTGATGATGGAACGATGATTGTGGTTGAAGAAGGCAGTGAAGATCTGAATAAGTCTCTTGATGTGGTTGTCTCCAGAATTATCCAAACTGCAACGGGCCGCATTCTCTTCGCGAAGAAAATTTAGTTATTTCCTCTTTTGGATTTCTTGCTAGGGTTTAATTTGGCTACGAAAAACGTAATGGTGCAAGCGACAAAGTAGATAACAAAGATACTAAATAGAACTCCAAGGAATAATGCGAAATGCTGAAGTGAGAACGCAAATTGTGCTGAAGGATCGTTTTTAAGACATGGATAGTGACTTTCAGTAAGTGGAAGATCATTGAGTGTACGTGAAAAACTAAAAGGTTGAGGAGTCGGAGTTGGGCTCCCAGGAATATTCGGCAGGCACATATCCATAAGATCCGAACCAAAAAAACTAAGCGAATAAAGTGAGAGAAATGACAGGAGGAGCAGGAAAAGGAGAGTCAAAACAATTTTTGCTTTTGTTGGCTTAAGAAAGTGTTTCACATGTTTACTATGAATGACATATCTGGCGCAAGTCAATATATAAGGTTAATGGGAGATTACCACAAAAAAAGCTCGTCCCCTTAAAAGAGGTAAGAGCTCCTGCCCAAAGCCCCTACCTCA
>CAZILC010000051.1:0-3263 GCA_964540055.1 uncultured Gammaproteobacteria bacterium
ATAGAACAACAAGAAAACACAAAATCGGAAGAAGCACCAGAACGGTTGAACCAACGATATAATTTTGACGATTGAGACGGCCTGAAAAAAGCCTTACAAAATAATTTGCATCAGGTTTAGATTGCGTTATTTGTGTATGTATTACAGGTGTAGCAGTAGTATTAGCAGGTGTTGTTGGAGGTAGAGTTGGTTCCATGGTTATATTTTCTAAAATAAATCATCATCCTGATCCGAATAATCTTTGTTTTGATTATGGGAAAAATGCTCCTGTGATTGGTGACGGGGGAGTTGAGGAGGTGGAGTGCGCTTATCTTTTTCCTTTAACAGCTGGATTTCTTTTTCCAAATCAGTTAGTACTTCTTTTGTTTCTTCGGGAGATGATTCTTTGCCCAAAACAGGATTGTCATATTTAGGTATTGCGTGCAGATCTCCTTCGGGGATATCAAGTCCGCCGTGCTGTTTTACGATTCTTGTATTGGTAAGCTTACTCCACAGACTGGCTTTTTTTACATCTCCTTTTTTGACCAATAATATGTTTTTTTGTGGATCATCGCTCATATACCTATTTTATATCACACTGCAAGATTTATGCAAAATTGTTATGATAGAAATATGGATGAGTTTAAAAATGAAAATCAGTATTGTTTGGCGTTTTCATTATGTGACGGTATCGGTCCTGTAAGGTTTTAAAAATTACTGCAGCATTTCGGATCTGCAAAAAATGTCTGGGATGGATCGATTGAAGAATTAAGAGAATCGGGGATAGGGGAAAAGATAGCTCATGATCTTATAGAATTTAAAACGCAATTTTCATTTGCTGAGTATGTTGATGCAATGGAAAAATTGCAGGTCTCGTATGTGACATTACAGGATGAAAACTATCCCAAACTTTTAAAAGAGAGCAAAAATCCCCCCATTGTCCTTTATAAAAAAGGAACACATACGTTTAACGAAAGTGATATATTGGTTTCTGTTGTCGGGACAAGAAAAATTACAGAATATGGCAAAGAAGTGACAAAATTGCTCGTCTCTCATCTAGTCGCGGCTGGATGTGTCATTGTTTCAGGACTTGCAATTGGTGTAGACACAGCAGCTGAAGCTGCAATTGCGGCAGGTGGAAAAACTATTGCAGTTCTGGGAAGTGGTGTAGATCTGTGTACGCCGGCTGAGAACACAAGCATATATAATAATATTATTAAAAGTGGTGGTGCTATAGGTCGTGCTCTTTGTCTAAATCCTGGACGATTTTTTGGTGGCATAGTGGTTTCATGACTGGTATAGTCGGTATATCTTGGCAACTCAGAGTTAGGTCTCATAAGCAAAAAAAAGTCCACGCCGTGACTTGTAGCTCATAGTATAGCAAATAATTTTGAAATGTTAAGCACGATTTCAATTTGACAAAATAATAGTTGCGAGGTATACTTATTTGTAATCAAGAGTGATGGCTACTGGAGAATTGGCTCCGATGACCCATCCAGCAACCGATTCCGAATAATCGAAACACGGTGCTAAACCCAATCCGTAAGGAAGGATTAGCCTCCACCAACTGGTGGATCGGAAACAATTTTTTTGTTTTAAACCTCCTTTCGGGAGGTTTTTTTGTTGTTTAAGAAAGGAACTATATGGTAGGAGGACGAGGAGCAGAAGGCGGACCAAAATATAATCCATTACCACGAGGGTTGGATCTTGTTGGTGGATCACTTCACGAAAGAGGTGCAAGAGGGAGATTAGTTGCCCCTGGCCGTGGTGCAGGAGAAGGGCTGGTTGTAGCTAGGCTTACTCCTGGTGGAGACATACGGATGGGAGACCCAGGATTAGATCCTGGTGCTCGTACGATGAACCCTAAGTTTACTCGTGGTTTACATGGCATTAGCGAGCTGAGCTCGGCTGCTATCCTTACAACTGACGAAGGCGTCGAGGATGTTGGAGGCCATTTCTTAAACGTTGTCAACACACAACGCGGGGTAAAGTATCTAACAACCCCAACCTGGAGTACCTCGCGTGGCACAGTTGATCGGGTTCTAGGTGATCACCGTTTACCTCAGGATCGGGAGGTAACAGCCGAGAGTCTGACTAGACTAGGTGTACAAATTGTAAACGGGGTGCTTAAAGAAACACGTAGTGATGCAACTATGCTGCTTTCTGTTCGTCCAACCGGCGATTCGGTTACTCTCGAAGGGACATTACCGCGGGATAAGAGCAAAAAAAGGTATTCTGAGCACTTACCCTGGTTAATTGAAGAAGCAAAAAAAGGTTCTAGAAAGTTTGTTGTATTGCTCGAAACTGCTGCTACATTGGATGACGCCGCATCGTTTGCGGAAGTAGCACAGGATCTTAAAGTCCCCTATGCTGTGACGGTAAGGCCAGGCGATGATGGAGGCATGGCAGACGGAAATTCGTACGGCAAGGTCGCTGAAGCTATTGACAGTGATTTATTAGCATTTGCGGGAGGTAACTGTAACACAATTGGTTCACTTGGAAGAGCTATGCGTCTGGCCAGTCATCAAAGTGGTGCTGAGATATTTACGCTTTATGCGGCACCAAATGGCGTCGAAGGCTTAACTGAAAGTTACGGTGGATTGACATCTGAAGAAATGAGTCAAGTGCGAACGGATAATATCCGGGGAGTAAAACGCTTAAGGGATGAGTTTGGCACTGTTGTCTTTGCTGGTTGCTGTGGTAGTACAGCAGATAATTTAGAGAGTTGGCGGAAAGAACTTGAAGGGGGTTCTGCTCTAAGTGGAAGAGTCTCTGCACGAAGCGCAGGATCAGCAAGATATCTTGTATATAGTGGACAACCAACAATATGACAAAGAAACAAAAAAAAGAAACATACGAATTATCACTTAAGCAAATCGATTCGGTTTTGGAAGGGGAGTCGCATTTTATTATTAAAATGGTGACGATTAATTGTATTCTTAAGGAGAATTTTCCTTACTATTTCTGGACAGGATTTTATCTGGTTTATAAAGGTGCTTTGATCGTCGGTCCTTATCAAGGGACTTTGGGGTGCTTGCATATTGCTTTTGGCAAAGGAGTTTGTGGCGCAGCGGCGCAGGAGAAAAAGACGCAACTTGTACCTGATGTCAATAAATTCCCCGGACATATTGCGTGTGACAGCAGATCAGCCTCCGAAATTGTTGTACCGGTTTTTAATAAGAAAAAGGAGCTGATCGCAGTATTTGATGTTGATAGTACAAAAAAGGGTTCGTTCGATGAAATTGATCAAGAATATCTGGAAAAAATTCTTGATAAGCAATTTG
>CAZILC010000052.1:0-3138 GCA_964540055.1 uncultured Gammaproteobacteria bacterium
TTAAAAGTTTAAATTATGGTATTAGGACCTAAAGAATTACTCAAATTAGTTAAAAAAATTAAGCTGGTTGAAGGTTTATCCGAAAGAGAACTGACCAATCCGGAAGGTGCGGGTTTTGATTTGCGATTGGGTGAGGTTTTTAAGATCTCAGGAAGTGCATTTCTTGGTGAGACGCACCGCCAGACACCTGATATCGAATCGGTAATGGTATACAATGAAAAGAAAAAGCAGGCAATAAAAATAAAACCGGGCGACTATTTCCTCGTTAAAACGATTGAAAAAATAAATTTACCAATCGATTTGTCGGCGGTTATTTTACCCAGGACTACGACATTCCGTTCAGGTTTATTCATCCGAACCGGGCCGATTCAGCCAGGCTATTCAGGGGAGTTGACGTTTGGACTCAAAAATGAAGGTCCTATTACGGTTGAAATTGAAATGGGTGCACGTTTTGCCCACGTTATCTTTCACGAAATCAAAGGTGAAGGAAGTAAATACCGCGGCCAATGGCAAGGCGGCCGAGTCAGCGCTACTAAAAGGGAAAAGCAAGTTTAGTTTATCTTTATTTCTTTTTCAAAAATTTAACATAATGTTTGCCATTATCTACATCTGGAAAGTATCCGGATGTGTCTTGAAGAAAACCACTACTTTGACCTGCAGAAATTGAAGGAATATTGGTGTCATGGATAAATGTCAGTAACGTTGTGACTCCTCTCATTGCGCATGAAGATTCAAAAGCGTCTTGAAGAGCATGACCTATTCTTCGCCTTCGGTAATCTTTTGATACCCCAACTTGTTTCACATAACCAATAGTTTTATAAGGTTCAGGAAGTACGGGATAGTGAAATATTTGCCCCTCGAGGATGCCTACTATTGATTCGTCTTTTCTAGTTATTAAAAAAATATTTCTAGGATCAGATAATTTTTTTTTATAGTTCTCTTCAGTAACATTATCAAGAAAATATTTTCGTTCTCTTTGAGTAAATCCGGGAATTTCTGAAATAACTTTTTTGTAAAAATCCAAATACTCAGGAAGATCTTTTTCTTCTAAAGAGGTTACCAAAGCATCTGCTTGTGATTCTTCTAAATTGTATTCCGAAGCTGTAATTTCGACTCGATTATTCACAAATCCAGATTATATGAAATTATCCTGAGAAGATCAAATTTCCAAGCTTTAAATTCTCTCTTGATTTATTTCTTGAGTTTGTTATATTGGGACATATTATATATAGTATGGCAAAAGTTCTTCATCCCGAATATCAGTACCTCAATTTGGCAAAAGAAATTCTCAAAGATGGTATCAAGCAGACAGATCGCGGCACAGGAGTTAGCGATTACAGTTTGTTCGGCCGTCAAAGTAGATATGATTTGTCATCAGGTTTTCCTTTATTAACTACGAAACGAGTTTACTGGAAAGGTGTTGTTGAAGAACTCTATTGGTTCTTTTCCGGGCAAACCAACATCAAATATTTAGTTGATAACAATGTCCATATCTGGGATGATTATCCTTTTAAAATTTATAAAGAAAAAAATCCTAAGACAAAAATGACCAAAGATGAGTTTATCGAAAATATCAGAACCGATGCAAAGTTTGCTATAAGTTGGGGAGAGCTGCCCAAAATTTATGGTGAAATGTGGCGGCGTTGGCCGACTCGCAAAAAAGGCAAAACTATCGATCAGTTGCAATGGGTTGTTGATGAATTGCGATCCGATCCAAATGCCCACAATGCGATCGTGAATTCTTGGAATCCAGAGTATTTGTATACAATGGCGGATAAAGAGGATGCATCACGGTTTCCGATTTGCCATAACATGTATCAGATCAGCAACCGCGGAGGCAAACTTTCGCTCATTTTATATCAGAGAAGTTGTGATTTGTTCTTGGGTGTGCCGTTTAACATCGCCAGTTATTCATTGCTGGCTTTAGTTTTAGCAAAAGTGTTAGATCTTGAACCAGGCGAGTTTATCCATGATTACGGTGATGTGCATATTTATGAGAATCATATTGATCAATTTAAAGAACAGCTGAAAAGAAAACCTAGACCTTTTCCGACAGTAAAATTGGTCGGCAAGATAAAAAAACTTTCAGATTTTACACCTGACAAAGTAGTTTTGGAAAATTACGAACCGCATGCTACGATTAAAGCAGAACTCACTGTCGCCGGCGGTTACTACGAAGGCAAAAAGAAAAAGAAATGAATCCACGAATTTCCATAATTGTTGCAATCGATGAAAAACGGGGAATCGGGAAAAAGAACGATTTGCTTTTCAAAATTCCTGAAGATTTTAAAAGGATGAAAACCCTCACAACTGGGCATGCACTTATTATGGGAAGAAGGACATTTGAATCGATCGGACGTGTTTTACCAAATCGAACGAATATCATTGTGACCAGGGATCCGAATTATCATTTTGATGGGGCAGTTGTCTGTAGTTCACTTGAAGAGGGTGTGGAAAAAGCAAAAAGCGCACCGGGAGCTGAGGAAATTTTTGTTTTTGGTGGGGGACAGATTTTTAAAGAGGCAATGGAGAAAAGTCTCGTCAATCGTTTGTACTTAACTATAGTCAAAGGAGATTATAAAGCCGATACATTTTTTCCGGATTATGAACAGTATGGGTTCACTAAAATCGTTGAAAAAGAAGATAGAGACGCAGATGGGTATCAGTATTCGTTTGTGACGATTGAGAATTAATCGAATTCTCTGTCGGGTCATATCTTGCTATGAAAATAGTTTAGAGTAAAATACTTCTTGCAAACTGCTCAAGAATTCGATATAGTGACATCGCCGATGTTGAAGAATCTTAAAAAGACAGATCCGGAAATTTTCGAACTTGTCAAACAAGAAGAAAAACGCCAGCACAATGTCCTCGAAATGATCCCCTCGGAAAATTATACCTCCGAAGCAGTTATCGAAACGCTTGGTACTGTTTTGACAAATAAATACTCCGAAGGTTTTCCGAAGAAAAGATATTATCAGGGAAATTCTGTAATAGATTCTGTAGAAATATTAGCAGCAGAGCGCGCACAAAAACTTTTTGGTGTGCCTTATGTAAATGTTCAGGCTCTTTCCGGAAGTCCTGCTAATTCCGCAATTTATTTCGCACTTCTTAAAAATGGGGACAAAATGATGGGTTTGG
>CAZILC010000053.1:0-2746 GCA_964540055.1 uncultured Gammaproteobacteria bacterium
ATTCCAATTGGGAGATATATCGCAGATTTTATTTCATATGAATCCAAAGTAATTATTGAAATAGATGGAGGGCAACACAATGAAGATTCTCAAAAAGCCAGAGATGATGAAAGAACAAAATGGTTTGAAATGAAAGGGTATACCGTGCTTCGATTTTGGAATAATGAAGTTTTAACAAATCTGGACGGAGTTTTGGAAATAATCCACCTCACCCTAACCCTCTCCTCAAAGGAGAGGGAATGACTCACTTCCTTACATTAAATTAAGCAAAAGTAAAGCTAAGTGGATCTATTTATATCAAACTCTTCCCGGACTTTTGGTTGAGATAAAAAAGCCAGAGGAGGATGTTGAGAATGGAAAGTATCAGGAAGGGAAGTGTTTTCTCCCATCCGTAGAAGATGCAAAAGAGGATTTCCAGGATGATAGATAGGACGAGTGCTGTTTCAAAAAGCATGCCCAGAAGATCTTTGAAACCTCTTCCCAGAACGACAATGGCTGACGTGTGATGTGGAGTACCTCGATCCAGCATAATTTGCAGGCCGTTTTCTGGGAATCCGTTCTGCGGTAAAACGCGGCTTTCAGGCTGGAATCCTTCTTTAATGAAGATTAGATTGACTGAGGACGGGAATTTGTTCATGAAATAGAATTTGCCTGTCTTGTTGGTCGTTGTGTGGCGCAGAATTGTCTTAGTTTGCGCATCTTCAACTTCAACACGGACAAGACTCAGCGGCGCGCCATTTGCATCCGTCACTTTGCCGAACAGATATTTGCCTTTATGTTTGTTTAATAATACATCAATAAAAATAAGCAGAAAAAGTGGGAGATGTTTGAGTGACGTATGCGATTTGAGAAGGAAAAGCAGATAACTGAGTAGAATAAGAAAGCCTGTTGTCGCTGTTGCTGCAATATGGAATGCCCAGCTGGATGTTGCGATTGTCTGAAGCGCGGTAAATGCACTTGTCAGAATATCGTTTACATAGTGTTGGATGAAGTTCAGCATTGCCATAATGTTTGTGGGATTTTTTCTCAATTGAATGTGGGGAAAGTTTTCTCGATCATTTTTTCCTAGGGTGAATTCAACGGTTGCCGAATCATAAAAAAGAGCACTTGCCTTTGCTTCGTATTTGCCGGGTGGAAGATTGATTACATAGTTGCCATTCGCATTGGTGTAATCGGTGAGTAATGGCTTGTAACTTTGCGATACTGCATCATAAGTAAAAAGTTCGACTCGAGCGTTATCCAGGGCGGATCCGGATTGTTTATCCGATACCGAAAGTGGCGGGATGACTTTCAGGTCGACAATTTTTTGGCTAATGAGCATGCCTTCTTGATCGAGTGATTTAATTACAAGAGAGTAGAGACCTGAATTGAGATTGGGCATATGCGCTGTGTAAATTCCCGCTGGCTGCTGTTTCATATTCATCGTATCAATGGGTCGATCCTGCTGTACGATTGATTCCAGAGACGTAATACCTGAGGTCGGATCTAGTGAAACAGTGACATCATAAGGGAAAGGTGAAGTAAGAATTGCAAATCCAGGCGACATAGTTTGGTTATATGCAACGCTCAGAAGCACAGATCCATTTGAGCTGACAACTGCAGTACCTGCGAGTGGAAGAGCGGATAAAGATTGTGCTGCTGTTTTAAAGGTATACAGTTCTGTTGTGTACGTGCTGCCATCTTTTGCTGTAAGGATTATCCTGAAATAATATTGTGTATCCAATTGCAGGTTTTGGAGACTAAGTGAACTTTGATAGAGATAGGAATTAGTTGAAATGCTCTGATTAAGATTACCCGGTGAGGTACCGTAATTAACAGTAAGCTTTGTTGGATTATTTGTCGCGACCTGGATTGTAGCATTTGTTGGCGAAATGTTGGAAATATCCACATTGTATCCAGGAGGTGTTGGCGTCGGTGTCGGAGTCCCCGTTGGTTGCGGACCAGGAGTTGCGGTGGGGCCTGGCGGGGGAGTTTGATAGTGGTAATATTCAAGCAAATCTTCTTGTGGCATGGAAACATATTGATTGTTCATCGTGGCTAACAAATGAAAAGGAAAAGACGTTGTGCTTTTATCATAGGTGTTGGTAAAAAGAGAAAACGTCAGCGTCTGATCAGTAGTACCAGCAGGAAAATTGGGAATCGTCCAGGTAATCGTTTTATTTGTCGTATCGACAACTGGTTTGGCGTGATTGTATCCATCACTTGCAGAGCCGTAAATATAATCAAACATTGTCTGATTGTTTGGAAGTAACGCCTGACTCCAGTCAAAAACAATAGTATTGTCGGTAGGAAGAGCGGCTTTTGCTTTTGCACCATACGTAATTACGTAGGTATACGATTGCCCGTTATGAACTGTTGTGTCACCATTCTGTGGTGCAAGACTGAATTGAAAATCCGGAGGCTGGGGTCCGATGAGTGCTGAGACGCTGAGGCTTTGTTGATCGGCTAGGACGGGGAATGTTAGAAGAGTGACCAAACAAAATAATAGTACTGGAAGTATTAGCAGCTTTTTCATGTTCACTACCTCTAGCATACCTAAAAGTGGGGAGTTTGGGCAAGGAGAGGAGTTTACTGAACAGTAATTATCAGTTTCTCTTGGGGATTATTTTTATCCGCAACGGCGAAATCTCCTTTCGTGTCCATGCGTTCTCTGACCTGTTCGGATTCGGCGTAGCCTCGATTTGTTGCTAGATTGGGATCATTTGAGATGAGCCACATTTGATTTTGTTTGGCCATATTTCTGATA
>CAZILC010000054.1:0-2710 GCA_964540055.1 uncultured Gammaproteobacteria bacterium
TCATAAAAGCAATGAGACACAAGCTTGAAAATGGCAAAGTTATGGTGCGACAAGTGAGGCATGAAATGATTGAGGATATGAAAAAAGATTACGAGGGACGAGAAGATGATATTAGTCGTTTGACGAAAGAAATTCAAAAATTGGTTGATGAGACAGATAAAACGATTGATGAGTGGGGTAAATTAAAAGAACAAGAATTACTACAAATTTAAGCCGCTGCTGGTAATACTTCTAGTGGTACAGATTCGGGTTTAGGATCATCTATAAGTTCCGCACTATTTGCTTTAGGTATTACTAAATCTCTTAATGGTCGCATAGTATCTTCGTATTTGTCTGGAATCCGGCCGGTATCCACATCTTTTTGATAAAGTGTTAAAAGTTGAAATATGCCGTTTCTTTGTGATCTTGTTATTGTTGGTTTTGGGCCTTTCATTAATTCTTCCATTCCAGCAAGTGCATCAGTTGCACGTTTATCCCACATCGCAAGTCTAATAACCTCGTTTAAATATTTCATATCAGCACCACTTCTGTCCGGATCAAAAACAAATATATGACTTCCATCTTCAGTTTTTAAATCGTTTTGTAACGATTTCCCTTGCTTGTCGTAAGATTTAATTTCTGTAACAACACCGTCTTTTTCGGATACAAGAAGGGGAGTCGGAGTTTTTCCTTTAACGTAGATTTCATCTTCATTATCATCAACAAATTTTTTAATTTGTGCTGCGATATTCATTTGATCCTGCCATTCCGGTGTCTCCGTTCTTGCATCTTTTGCAGCATTTTTAACATTTTCCTGAACGTCATCATAAAATTCTTTAGCATCTGCAAGTTTTAAATCCCCTTCTTTAACTTTACCGGCTAGATTCTTAAGTGGTCTTTCAGATGTCACGAGAGTGGGGTAATCGGGAAGTCGTGCTTCTATGGTAAAAGCAAAAGGCATTGTTTTGTAGATAGATTGGATAAGATTTTCATAAATGTCGCTGTTTTGTTGAGATACTTCATGTTCGCCGAAGGTATAAGAATACCTATCAGCCATAAAATCTCTTTTATCACGTAAATAATTCAAGGCACGTGTGAGATCTGCATACGAAAATCTTTCCATTAACGTAATATTTTCTAGAGTTTGTCGGATGTTATCGAGTTTATTTAGGTGCTCACTTGCTGGTTCATCGTCATCTAGTCGGCGGTAAGCTTTAATATCTTCTATCTCTGCAACAACAATATCAGTTCCGTCCAAAGGAGTAACAGGTATTTCTCCTCGTACTGGATCACGATCACGGATACTTTTTAAAATTTTTTCAACATGACTTCCTTCTCGCAGGTATTCTATTGCAGGATCTCTTTCTTTATTTTCTGGACCAAGTTTTCTTTCATTAAACTTTCTAACTTCTGCTCCTAAATCGCCGAAACCTTCTCCGTTAAATCCACCTTCTCCACTCATACCATTTATCCTAACTAATTGATCTGTTTTTATCAAGTCGATAAAGGTGCTATAATCAATTCATGTTGGTCACAATCGTTGTCTTTCTCCTCATATTATCCGTATTGGTTCTCATTCATGAAGCAGGGCATTACTTCATGGCGAAGAAATTTGGTATCAAGGTTGAAGAATTCGGATTTGGTTTTCCCCTGACTCCCGCGTTGTGGCAAAAGAAAAAGGGTGAGACAGTGTATTCGTTTTATCCGGTTTTGATCGGTGGTTTTGTAAAGTTATACGGTGAAGACGAAGCGGGAAGTGGAAAAATTGATGGAGGCGGAGGAAAAAGTGCTGTCAAAAAGGAAGATGAACATCGGGCATTTTATACGCATCCTTTATGGGAGAGAATAATCATAGTTGTAGCCGGTGTTGTGATGAATACGTTACTGGCGGTTGTGATTTACTACGTCTTTCTAGCCATGGGCAATTTCCAAACGACACTTCCACTTATCGGCAATCATCATTTTTTCGCAGTTGACCAGAAAGTTGCCACGCAAATAGAAATTAGTGATGTTGAAAAGAATTCACCAGCAGCAAAGGCGGGGATGACTCCATTTTCCACGGTTGAATCCCTAAACGGCCAAAAAGTTGAAGATATCAATACATTTGCTCAAAAAGTAAAAGCACTGGCAGGAGAACCTATTACAATCAAGTGGAAAGATGAAAAATTGCAGCAAGAGCATGCGGCAACGGTAATTCCGCGACTCCATCCACCAAAAAATCAGGGAGCGCTCGGGATAGCGTTTTATCCAGTGCGATCAGTTACCTTGGCCTATGATACTCCCACGCAAAAATTATTTTCTGGATTTACTCATCCTGCCAATTTAATGGCTTACAATTTTGATGCGCTTGGTTATTTGATTAATATCTCGGTCAAAGAAAAAAATGTAGCGCCGGTCAGCCAAGGGGTCTCGGGGCCTGTCGGAATCGGCTATGTAGTAGGATCAATTATACAAATTCCTGATGTGAACCAGCGAATAATGCAGCTATTGAATTTAATGGGACTCTTATCGATTTCACTTGCATTCTTTAATGTACTCCCAATTCCCGGGCTTGATGGGGGAAGGTTATTTTTCCTTTTGATTGAAGCAGTGACAAGGAAGAAGGTAAATCCGAAAATCGAAGGTTATATCCATGCTGCAGGAATGGCGTTTCTGATAATGCTTTTATTATTGGTGACGGTCAAAGATATTAACCAATTCTTTATCCACTAACATTTCTTGACTTTGTTTT
>CAZILC010000055.1:0-2452 GCA_964540055.1 uncultured Gammaproteobacteria bacterium
TTGCGTCTTTATCGAAAATTGGTGTTCCGTTTGAATCTTTTTTGACAAGTTGGCAGTTCGGGTCGCCGTAATTTTTATGACTTGGCTCAATGCTCATATAATGTGCATACATACCTGAACACGTGTTTGAGTTTGCGGGAAGGTTACTACTGTTACTATTTCCACCGGACGAGAGATTTTCAGGGGTTATAACATAGGCATTCCATATTCTTACATTATTTTGCTTTGAGGTAACACGAACTGTTACGGTAACGGTAATATTTATTGGATTAAGAGGTAGATTAAGCTTTTTTGCATCCCAGCTTACTGAATTAGCAGTTTTATCATATGTGCCTTTTTGTCCTGCTTTTACAAACTCAGTTCCGGGAAGAATAGTATCGGTAATAGTAATATCATCCGCACTACCGGCAAATGTTACTGTGATAGTGCATACCGAAGTTTTTCCAAATGCAACACCGGTAAACGATGCAGGACTGCATGAGTCACTTGTTGTTGGCGTCATATCTTTTTGATTCTGTGGTGCATCAAATGTAGATGAATCGAATAAAAGAAAGAAAAGAAGAAAAATCGCAATGCAGAGTGCTAGGGTAATTCTCCAATGCTTTACTGCATAGTAAGCAACAACACTAAGTCCGAAGGTTTCACCTGCGTTTGCAAGTGCCGCTTGTTTTAATTTTTGATCAAGCATCTGCTTTGCATGTTCTTTCAGTGCATGCCTTCTGAGATCATTTTGTTTCCCTTGCGGGATTTTATTCATGTCCTGCGTTTTTTTAAGTCCTTTTAATGCACTCATTGCCCCCTGCGGGCTATTCATATTTGCTAGTGTGTTTGCTTTACCCGCCAGGTTTTTTGCTTGTCCCAATTGTGAACGAAGATCTTGATTTGGTATTCTGCTTGGATCTTGGCTTTTATTTGCATTAGAGGCTTGTTGTGCACCCCATGCACCTCTATTTTTAGCGCCTTTTGCAGCTGATCGAAGACCACTGGCAATTTGTCTGGTAGGACTTTTTCCTTGAGCTTCTGCTCTATTTGCTCCTGATAAATAACCGGACGCTGCACCGATCGCTCCTTGTTTTGCCGCACCTCTGGCTACATTTGCACCTCTTTTAATGGCTCCTTTGATTCCGCCACCAGATGGGTCTGGACGGGGACTTGCTTGACCACCTGTCAGTCCACCGACTGCTTTTCCTAGTCCTCCTCCAACGCCAATATTTCTTGCCCGTTGGCTCATACGAGTTGAACTGCCGCCTCTATTTGCAGGTCTGCCTCCACTTGGTCCGCCTGAGGGCCGTCCTCCTGGAGGCCCTGAAGTTCTTGCTTTAGTTTTTGATTTGGGAGGTCTAACTGATGTTGCGTTTCCGGCCATACTTTAATAGTAGCAAATCAAATTGAGGAGGTAAAATAGCGATTATTGTGATTGAGGTGTGGTAGATGGTGATTGGTAACCGGTTGCTGTTTCAGGTGTCTGCGTTTGTGCTTCAGTTGGTGTTGTCATTTGTACAGCAGATTGGCCTTCTCTTGCCTCTGCTTGAGCGTTTCTTTCTTTTTCTTGCTGCTTTTTTAATAATTCCATAGGATTTGAAGTAATAAGTTCATGTTCAAAAGGTGCCGCAAAAACTTTCATTGCCACGTGATTTTGTCCAGCGAAGAAAAGTCCCTCTCCGACATCTGCTGATAGTAACAATGCTTTCTCTCCTTCAGAGAGGTAAAACGTATCAGTAATCATATCGACCTCTGCCGTTCCCTGTTTGAGAAGAACTTGGATTGATGAATTAGTAAGTACGGCTTTTCCATATTCATTTTTAAGAAAGTCTTCAACGTCCTGTGTTGCTGTTGTCATACCGAGAAAGTATTTACGGGCGCGTTTAGCAATTGAATAAACGAAGGAAGCCGAATCCTGATATTTCATCATATACCAACCTTCATCCAGGATGAGAATGCGTTTCTTGAGTGACTTTTTTACTTTGGTCCAGACGAAATCAAGGATAATATGCATCGCAACGGGGCGGAGTGCCTCTTCAAGATTTCTAATCGAGAAAACAGTCAATGGATTGTTAATCTCAAAGTTAGATTGCTGATTAAAAATTCCGGAAGCACTTCCTTTAATAAATTTTTCCAATGTGTAGGCAAGTTCCCGCGCAGGTTGGTTTTCCATTCCAAGAAGCGTTTTATATAAATCTTCCATCAATGGTGGTTGCTTTTTTTGTGTTGCAGGATCAGTCGTAATTCCCTTTGACCGATACGTTTCGATAAGTGCTCGATCTAAAATGGCGTCATGTTCTGCATCTAAATCACCAGTGATAATCTTCAAAAGACCATGAAGCGAAAGAATTTTAAGCCCAAGTTCGTTCTCACCTTCTTCATAGATATCTGAAAGATCAAAGGGATTAATTTTAACTGCTGAACTTGATGAAAATTCCACGACTTCTCCACCAACGGCTGGAGTTAAGGT
>CAZILC010000056.1:0-2379 GCA_964540055.1 uncultured Gammaproteobacteria bacterium
CAGGTGAGAGATTATATGATGAGTGAAGCATTTAAAAATCGCATGCAGTCACATTTTGATAATATACGGCTTCTTAGATCACTTCTGGATGCGGAAAAGCGTTCAACGATGTTGAAATGGAAAAAACAGGAAGCAATTATCGAAAAAATGGATCGCAATACTACCAATTTTTACGGAGAGCTCAAAACAATTGTTACCAATCTGCCCGAAATTAACGGGGTAGAGACTTTTATCCTTGAGGATGAAAAAGATACCCAATCAGAAGCCGACTTTTGAATTTGAAAATACATTTTGGCAACGAGGTCTATCCTATGTTGCCGGTGTTGATGAAGTTGGACGAGGCTGTTTTGCAGGACCAGTTGTTGCCGCAGCTGTCATACTTCCGTCCGGATTTAGTGCAACAGATGAAATTAACGACTCAAAACAATTAACTCCAAAAGTCCGTAGAAGATTATCAGAAGTTATTCAAAAACACGCTCTGGCATTTTCAATTGCCGAAGTGTCTGTTGCTATTATTAATAGTATTGGTATCGGCAAAGCAGCGCAACAGGCTTTTGTGAAAGCTGTGAAAGGATTGAAATTTGCTCCTGATCATATCCTCATTGATGCTTTTATGATTACTGATTTGGAAAAAATAAAGCAAACGCCGATAATTCACGGAGATTGTATCAGTATTTCAATCGCTGCAGCATCAATTATCGCAAAAGTATATCGTGACGCTTTGATGGAACAACTGCATCCCAAATATAGTGTTTACGATTTTTTTTCAAACAAAGGATACGGGACAAAAAAACATCGGGAAGCGATTGGAAAACATGGGCTTAGTGATCTCCACCGAACTTCATTTCATTTAACAAAATTTCTATCGTAATTTTATTTTTTTACTTTAATCCGGAAATACGACTGAGGTCCGATTGGGCTTTGTTGGTTTGGAATATCTGAAACTATTCGTCCCTGATATCTTCTTCGTATAAATTGAGCTAGATGATTTTCCTCACGAACAGCACTTGTCATTTCATCATAACGGCCCGACTGTACTAAAGTTGTCTCTAAAGTATCGAGCATATTCAACCAATTAGTAAGAGACCGATGTTCAGGTCGTATCATTGTATGACCAATAGTAGCAGTTCGTCTTTGACGCATTTTATATTCAGTTAGGGACATACCTTGTTCCCTAAATTTTCGATATTCTTCATCTTCAGGGGGGCTATCATGGAGTGGATTATCAGGTACACTGTACGTAAAACCAACCACTTTATCGCTAGTAGTATCGATTAATGTAACAAAATGTGCTCGGGGACGAAACATGTTGCTTTCTAATTGCATTTGGCTGTCACTTTCTATTACACCAGCCGGCCATCCTTGAGAGTCTCTAAAGAGAGGCCCAAAGACATCTCGATGAATTTGAAGCATGTCTTCACCATAAAATTCATATAAAGCGTCACTTCCTTTATGTACAGTTAATGAGTAATTTCTTTTTATTAACCTTTCTTTGTCAGGGACTTGTCCTGCAGAGTTTTCAGCCGTCATTGCGGAAGTATAGCAAGAAAGTAAGCAAAATTCAACCTATAGTAAGTATTGTAAATTTTAATATTTCATTCCATAAGAAGGAGCTAAAGCAATATTTGCTGAGAAAATAATATGTTCCCCATGCTTCTCAAAATGAGTATGTGGCTGATAGTTTGTAAGTGTCTTCACAAATGTTTTTGCCATATGCAAATCACCTTGTACCCGATAGCTATTTTTAATCATTTCTTTATTCTTCAATGATTCCTGCCAGGTCTTTCCAAAATTCTGATGTCGAAATGTATTGATTAATTGAAACATTTTTACTTTCTCCTTATGAGTTCAGTATACGGATTTTATGGTTTGTTTCTTGATATGTACTTTATAAAGATCTGACAGAACCTTACAAAAGCTGAAAATCGTCCAAAATACCTTTTTTTTTGTAAAGTTTTTGTAATGTTGATATCAAGCTCCTGTGTAAGTATTTGCTTATAATCGCCTTATAAATAAGCACTTGTATTGTAAGAACAGAAGTGCTACATTGTAGACAATATGAATACAGACAAGTGTTACCAAATGGAGGCAAATTATGGCATTATTACGCGGTGGAATCGGCAGATCAGCAGTAAGAGCAACTGGGGCTATCAGAGCTCCAAGAGCACCCTCGGGTGGGCTTAAAAATGGGCCCAAATTTTCTCCTGGAATAGAAACCTCATTTCGAGTCGGCGGTAAAGAAGGCGGAGGATTTGGCGGACCTTCAATAAAACCAACAATCTCAATAGATAAAAGTAGAATACCCGGTGCATCAGCTCCGAGAGCAGAAATTATAAAATCTGTACATACAATTCGAACCGGTGCTGCAGAACTCGGACC
>CAZILC010000057.1:0-2352 GCA_964540055.1 uncultured Gammaproteobacteria bacterium
AACCAATTCTTTATCCACTAACATTTCTTGACTTTGTTTTACCCATCTGTTTGACTTATATAAGGAGTATAGTATGGTTATTAATGAGTTGATCGAGGAGATTCAAGAACGATTCCGCAAAGGCCAACGAAGGCAAGAAATTAAAGAAGCATTACTAGATCAAGGCTACGATGAAGATGATCTCGACGATACGATAGGTAAAATCCAAAAAGACGCACTTAAGCAGCTCCCAGGCATCTCATGGATATATCAAACCATAGAACATTATGAATCCAAACCAAATGCCGCCTCACCAAAAACGACAGCTCTTCTTATGGTAGGATGTATTGTTTTTCTGCTCTTGTTGGCAGGCGCATTTTACTTCATTCTGGATCCACTGGGAACAAGATCCGGAGCGAGGGATACAAAACGTCAGTCGGATGCTATAATAATCCAAAATGGTCTCTCGCAATATTTTCAAAAAAATGGTCATTATCCAGATCATCTTGATGAAATGGTTCCAGGGTCACTCTCAGATATTCCGCATGATCCGCAATCAGGGAAAGAATATACTTATCAGCCTCTTGATGGCAATCAAAATTTCAGTCTTTGTATTGATTATGAACAACAGCAGCAGCAATGTCTCAACGCTGCTACGAATACTTCAACAATTCCGGTTGTTCCCACCGATACACCAATTCCTTCTTTTGTCCCGCAATCAGCTTCAACAAGTCCGCAAGCACCATCAAAGTTTCCCATTCAATAACTATGGTATTTAACGACTATCTCACAAAATACTCGATAAAAAATCATGACAATCAAGGCATAACTGTTTGTACTGTCAAAGATATGGAAGCGGGAATTGAGCTTGCAAAAGGACTGCTTTATGACATAGTTGATAGAAATTCTGTTTTATATCTCTCAGGCGGGAGTATGCAGCGATTATA
Source organism: uncultured Gammaproteobacteria bacterium (assembly GCA_964540055.1). Taxonomy (GTDB): domain Bacteria; phylum Patescibacteriota; class Microgenomatia; order Levybacterales; family UBA12049; genus JACDET01. The sequence continues at coordinate 927 of CAZILC010000057.1, forward strand.
CGAGTTATTCGCGAAAGAAGAAACGATTTTGCCAGGAGGTGTGGGATTGATCGATGAACGCTATGGTGAGCCGATGTGGGCAAATAGCAATGAAAAAATGATCAGTGACACAAAGTTTCTCAAATATCTGACGTTTCTTAATATACCATTCTATCCGGTAATTCAGAGGGATAAGAGCCGAAAAGAAGCAGCGGATGCATACGATGAGAAAGTACGTTCTTTGCATGCGACGTTTCAAAAACATGTTGGTTTAATTGGCATTGGTCCTGATGGACATATCTCAAGCATTATTCCTAATAGATCCGATTTTCATAATCCGTGGTTTGAGCCGGACAGAAAACATTTGGTTGTTGATGAATTTGACGATCCCAACAGTCACTATAAGGAACGAGTTGGGATGACGTTTCTTGGACTTTCGATGCTCGATCAATTAATTATTCTTGCCTTTGGTGATAGCAAACAACCGATGTTTGAGTTGCTGTTTACAGACGGTAAAGAGGAAGAAATTCCGGCAAGATTTTTCAAACGACCTGAAATTGCTGCGAAGACACTTTTGATTACTGATCAGCAGGTTTAGTAGTTAGCGATTTTTATTAAAAATTTCCTAGCTACCAACTACTAACTACCAGCTACCAGCTACTCGCCATTTGTGGTACTATATGAGCGATGAATTCTCCCTTTGTCATTGTTATCTTCGGCGCCACCGGTGATCTTGCTCAGCATAAATTGCTTCCGGCTTTGTATTCTTTGTATAAAAATGGCTCGCTTGGCGAGAAGTTTTATATAGTGGGATTTGCTCGGCGGGAATTCAGTGATGAGGCGTATCGAGACATGATTGGAGAGGAACTGTCTGTGATGGCTGAGCCGGAGTGGAAAAAGTTCGCAAAGAATCTCTATTATCAGCAAGGCTTGTTTGATAACGAAACCGGATACAATGCAATGATAAAAAAGCTTAATGGTTTTGATAATGAAATCGGTGCTTGTATTACTCGATTGTTTTACCTCGCAACTCCACCAGATAACTACGAAACAATTCTGTCATATCTTGAAAGTACTAAATTATCAGAGGGCTGCGGTCAGGGATCAGAGAAATGGACCAAATTGGCAATAGAAAAGCCGTTTGGTAAAGATTTAGATACAGCACGTCATCTGGATGCGCTATTGGCAAAGATTTTTGAAGAGCGTCAGATTTATCGGGTTGATCATTATCTTGGGAAAGAAACTATGCAGAATATGCTCGCGTTCCGGTTTGCCAACAGTATTTTTGAACCGGTTTGGAATAAAGAACACATTGATCAGGTACAGATTACTTGGGCAGAAGCTGAAGGTGTAAGAACACATGGAAGAACATTTGATGGTTTAGGAATGCTACGTGATGTTGGACAAAATCATCTATTGCAAATGCTTGCAACTGTTGCGATGGAAC
>CAZILC010000058.1:0-2297 GCA_964540055.1 uncultured Gammaproteobacteria bacterium
CTGCTGAATTTCTTATTCATCCAGAATGCGGATGTGTCAGTCAATGCATGCATTACGTCGCAACCAAAGCCATTCCAGAGGATAAAACGCAAATTCTCTCAACAAGCGGGATGCTGGATTATGCAAAAAAATCAACAAAGGAGAAATTTGTCGTCGCGACGGAAACAGGAATTATTCATCAATTGAAAAAACAAAATCCTAAGAAAAAATTTCTCCCACTTCGAAAAGATATGGTGTGTGAATACATGAAAATGATAACACCTGAGAAGCTTTTAAATAGCTTAAAAAATCTGGAATATGAAGTGAAGGTTGAGAAAGATATTGCTGATCGAGCCCGCATTCCGATTGAGAGGATGTTTGCTGTTAGTTAATTGTATGCAAAGGAACGATGCTCTAATATTACATTTTCAAAAAGTTGCCGAATTACATGTTTCAAAAAAATTCTATCGTGATACCATTGCTGAATTGTTTACGTGGATGATTGAAGCCGATGGAGTATCAAATGATGTAACTTCTAAGACGCTGGCAGTTTCCGGAAAAGGAAAAACTGAAATTGTTACCCGCCAAGAAGGAATAATATCTGGACTTGAAGAAATTGAAGAATTACTTTCCAAAAATACGAATTTGGTTTTCAAATCTAAAATTAAGGATGGCGATCAGGTTTCAAGAGATACAATCATTGCGGAAGTGAATGGAGAAAATACAGAAATTCTTGCCTACGAAAGGACGATTCTCAATATTCTCGGCCGGATGTCTGGCGTTTCCACAGAAACTAATTTGCTCATTTCTTCAATTAAACATATTAAAGGTGCACCTTTTATCTCGTCACTTAGAAAAACTCCTCTTATGATGATTGATAAAAAAGCAGTAGCAATCGGTGGAGGACTCACACATCGGTTGAGTTTGTCTGATGAGATTTTAATTAAAGATAATCATCTTGGCATGCTGCAGAAAGAATTGGGTTTTAAAACAAGCGAAAAGGCAGCAGAAGAAGCAGTTTCCAGATGCATGCAATCAAAATGTGATTATTTTGAAATTGAAGTAGATACACTATCACAAGCAAATGCAATTCTTCATGTTTTTGTAAATGAAAATGCCAAGCAGAAAAAGCCAAAAATGATGACGATACTTTTGGATAATTTTAAACCAGCAGATGCAACAAAGTTTGTTGTCTCTTTAAAAAAACTTCCGGTTTATGATTCCGTTTTAATTGAAGCCTCAGGAGAGATTAACAAAACAAATCTTGCTGATTGGGCAACAACCGGTGTGGATGTTGTATCACTTGGTGCGATAACTCATTCTCCAAAAGTTTTCAATTTATCGATGCAGTATTAATAGTTTGAAAGTGGAATATTTTTCATGCCTCTCACATAAGAAATTCTAAAAAAAATTAAGTAGTAGGTTGCCAGTTTTGGTTAAAGAGGCTACAATAGCTGGTATGATGCGGGTCAAGGCTATTGCGCCGATTTTTTTACTTTTATTACTCCTTTCCGTATTCATTCTTTTCTTTTTTCAGAATCCACTGACTGCAGGCCTACAAACAATAACTTTACCGGTTCAGCAATGGGTCTTTGGTATAACGCTTAAACCAACAGGAAGTCTCAGTCCACAGCAACAACTTCAGCAGGAAAATAATCAATTGCGCGTGCAACTCGCACAAATGCAGGAAATGAAAAAAGACAATCAAGCGCTGCATGATCAGTTCCAGACAACAACTCCTACTCCTCAGAAATTACTTCCAGCGGGAGTGATCGGGGTACAGCCAACGTATATGCTTATTGATAAAGGATCAAGCGATGGAGTACATCTTGGGGATGTTGTTGTCGTTAAAGATAATCTTATTGGTAGTATTGCCAAAGTTACTCCGCATATTTCACAAGTGATGCTTCTTACCGACTCGTCGACGTCATTTACCGCGCATACTTCCAAAACTTCTGCAAATGGTTTGGTCCGTTCAATTGATGGTGGAACTGTTATTTTTACCAATGTCGTTTTGTCGGACAAGCTCGAAAAAAATGATATTATTCTCACAAAAGGAGATCGGGATGCAACGGGACATGGCTATCCGCCGAAATTGATTGTCGGAAAAATAACTTCTATTGATAAGCAAGCTAGTAATCTTTTTCAGGCAGCAAAGTTGGATAGTCTTGTTAACGTCTCCGATTTACGGATGGTTTTTGTAATGACCGGGGAATAATTTGTATGAGTGCATTGCTTCTTATAATTTTTGTCGTTTCTTTACTTCTTGAAGGGACAGTAACCAATCTGCCGCTTGTTTTTGTCTGTCTTGTAATTCT
>CAZILC010000059.1:0-2161 GCA_964540055.1 uncultured Gammaproteobacteria bacterium
TCGCTATTTGTAACTTTCGGAGCATTCTCAGTCGGCTTCTGGGCCTACTTCCGCTACAGGCCAACTAGAGGCAAGAATTTATAAGTTTACAATCAAGGCTTTGAATCTCTTATAATTCCCAATCCTCTCTGATATGCAGTCTGGGTATTTGTCTCTGTTTTTAACTTTTCTCCTTCAAATTCTCTATATTTTGTTTCAATTGATATCGGTTGCCCACCCCGCTTTACTGAAATTGTAACCGACTCCCTTTCATCTTCTCTTTCATCTCCATTTTTACTTACCACCATGTATTTATATTTATCTACAGTTTTGTCACCTATATCATGTTTCTTTTCAATTGATCCTCCCCTGAAACTCTTTGTTCCATATAAATCAGGCTCCGAAAATAATCTTAACGCCGGAACTTGTCTTCTTCTAAATTTATTCTTAATCTCATCTAACATCACTCCACCAAAACGAGCTATCTCATCTTCTTCTAATTTTACCTTTTTGGTATCAGTTTGTTCCAAAACTGTTTCCATCAATGGAGAAAGCTTGAAATCGGTTTGATCTTTTAGCCGAGCGACTACATCGGCCGCAGTGTAAAGTCGTTTTGAAATCGGTTTGAATTCTCTATTATAATTCTCCAGGACAAGACGATAAAAATTCACTACATCCTTTGCGACTCTTTCTGACTGCGCATGAGTGTAGTCTTGAAGCCTCGGATTAATAGCAACTACCTCTTTTAAATCCTCAACAACCGGTTTATAAACTTTATATTTATCCCGTTCTCTAGCAACTAAAGAATCATCTCCTTTTCTTGCGCCAATCTCTACTTCATGAACTACAGTAATGGCATCTGCAAGACGTGGCGAAACAGCATGAAGTCGGTTTGCAAAAAGATGAACATTTCTTTCTCCTGGAGGATTTGGTTGAATTACTTGATCTCCATGGGCCTCTGCAACTAAGCGAGTAGTTAATGGCGCAAGCGCATAAACAAGCTCTTGAACACTTCTTCGAGAATTCGGACGGCGCCTTAGTCTTTCCTCTACCATGTGAACGATTATAACACTATTTTTCTATAGGTCAATTAAATTGCATCTGACAAGGCTTTTAACATTTTTTTGTTAAAACACCGAGTCAAATCCTGTACGTAAAATTGCCACTTTATTTTTTCAAAAAAATCTGTATAATACTTAAATATAAACCAGCCGTGAAGAATTTATTCAAATTTATCTTCTCTCTGAGTGCAGCGATCCTCCTCGCTGTCTTTTTGTATGCCAAAACCACCCAACCGACTAAGGTAAATGCACAGCTAGTTCTCCAAGATGCTGCTGCAGTTGCCCTACCCACGGTAACTTCCAACAATGTAACAGTCAATGAAAATGCAGGTCCCGCAACTTTCACTTTTAGTTACAATCAACCCGAAGCAACATTCCCTGTAACTTACCATTACAGCACAAGCGATGGGACAGCTAACAGCTCAACTGATTATGAGTCAACAAGTGGAACAATTACATTCAATTCTATTGATGATAAGCCAACTGTTTCTGTAAATATAAAAGATGATTCAACTCCTGAAGATAACGAAGATTTTACAATCAGCGTTTTTACGCTTAATTCAGATGGATTCCCTAACCCACCTATTGGCACTTGGACAGGAACAATCGTTGACAACGATCCGTTAATAACTATTAATAACGTGACAGTCAACGAAAATGCAGGAACAGCAGCCTTTACCCTAACCAATACATCGACCTCTTCCCAATCGGGTAGCATTTATGTAACTTACAACACTTCAGATGGAACGGCAGTTGCTCCCGATGATTACACTGAAATTAAATATAACCCTGATGGAGGAATTAGCATATCTCCAGGGGAGTCACAGACTATACCTGTAACTATAGTTGACGATTCAATAATTGAAAACACAGAAACATTTAAATTAAATATCTCATACACTGATTTGCGAATAGATGGAACAGTCAATGAATCCGGCACAGGAACCATAATTGATAACGACACACCTCCACCTTCCAACCCAGGAGGACCGGGGGATGGAAAATCTGATGGCGGAGCCAGCTGTCCGCAATGTACCCAATCACCAAATAACCCATCAACTCAACATCAAACTACACCTACTCCGCCAACTTTCAGCTTTTTACCACCTAGCGTTCTGGGA
>CAZILC010000060.1:0-1976 GCA_964540055.1 uncultured Gammaproteobacteria bacterium
AACCCCCAACCGACTCGTTAGAACCGAGCTGCTCTATCCATTGAGCTACGGGAGCAAATAACAAACCATTACAAGTTTGTTTGCACCTGTATTTTACCAAGTTCATCCCCAAGTTGCAATTTAATTGGCTGAGCTTCATTGACAAATAGGCACAATTTCAATATAGTTAAATTACTGCCATGTTACAGCGATTTTATGATTATTTATTAAAAAATCAAGTGATTTTTGCCCTGGTTCTTCTCTTTTTATGTTGGTTTGTCTTTATGATCAGAGAAATTCTCTTTTCTTTGTTCCTCTCCTATATCATTATGGCTGCAGTTCTCCCCATTACAACATTTTTAAGAAAACGCGGCTTTCCCAAATTGTTGGCTGTTTTATTCCCGTATTTCGCAATTGTTGCGCTTCTTATAGTATTATCCCTTATGCTTATTCCCTTTGTTTTTGCACAGCTTAAGTCTTTGATTATCGGATTTCCTATGTATCTTCATCAGGCAGCAAGTATATTTGGGTTCAATATAGATCTTAAACATTCTGAAGCATATCTTAATAATCAGCTTAACAATTTGGGTTCAAATGTTCTTCAGGTAACCTCAACCGTATTTGGTGGAATACTGACCATGATAACAGTTTTTATCGTAAGTTTGTATTTACTTTTGTACAATGACAATTTCAAAAGACATTTCTCTTTACTTTTTCACGAACGTAATCAACGAAAAGCCCTTAATACGGTAAGTCTGGTAAATGAGAAATTAGGCGCGTGGCTGCAAGGTCAAATTATGCTTAGTGCATCAATCGGTTTACTTACCTGGATTGCACTCATGCTCCTTGGTATCCCTTTTGCACTACCTTTGGCGCTCTTGGCAGCAATATTGGAAGTAGTTCCGACTCTTGGACCCACATTATCTGCAATTCCTGCAGTCGTTGTCGCGCTTACCATTTCTCCCACAATGGCACTCGTCATTATTTTTACCTATATCATGATTCAGCTGCTTGAGAATCAATTACTCGTTCCCAAAATTATGGAACGTGCAGTAGGTCTCAATCCTGTGATCGTAATTCTTGGTGTAACAATTGGTGCAAGTCTTATGGGAATGATAGGCGCACTTCTGGCAATTCCTTTTATCTCCTTTATTGTAGTCATCTACAAAAGTCTCCAAGCACAAAAATTGGAATAGTTTAGTAGTTAGCAGTTGGTAGTTGGTAGATAGGGTTAAAGTTTATTTATTTTATATTTGCTAGCTACAAGCTACTAATCCCTAATTACTATTTTTTCGCGGTTATCATCGTCCAGGGGAGGGGAGTTTTTGAATCAACTATTGTAATTTGAGATGATACGAATTTTTCAAATGCGCCTGAGGACCAATGCTGAATGTGTTCAGGATGTGCACCTAATTTCATAATATTTTTTCCACGCATAATTCTTTGTATGGTAAAAAGTGGTTCATTGGGAACAGAAATAATAATGTACTTTTTTGTTACTCGTTTCAGTTCTATAAGTGCTTTTTTTGGATCTTCAAGGTGTTCTAAAACTTCCGTACATATTATTACATCAAAGGAATTTGCTTTATAAGGTAACTCGTAAATATTACCTTTTTTTATTGCAATCTGTGGATGTAATTTTTTACCCAAAGTTATCGCATCATCCATATATTCAATTCCCTCAAGCTTTTTTGCTGCATGATTTATTCGCAATGTCTCAAGAGTAAATCCTTCACCCGCACCGACATCAAGAATTGATTCTGGATGAAGTTCTTTGATTTGTTCAAGGAGAAGATTTCGAAAGTTGTTTAAAAAAAAGCGGTTAACAGGATTTTGTGTCGTGTGTTTTTCGAGATTTGTTGTATGCATACTGAGCTGTTCGAGTCTTAATTATACATCAATGTACAATTTTTTGCATTTTTGCTATACTTAACGGTATCTCTGCGGGCGTAGTTCAGCGGTAGAACGACAGCTTTCCAAGCTGTATGTCGCCAGTT
>CAZILC010000061.1:0-1963 GCA_964540055.1 uncultured Gammaproteobacteria bacterium
GTTGGTTCAACCGTTCTGGTGCTTCTTCCGATTTTGTGTTTTCTTGTTGTTCTATATAACATACTTCTTAATCCTGATACTTTCGCAATGCCGTATCTCGATCCAACTAGTCCAACAGGGATTGTCACGCCCCACATCTCAATCATGTCACTTTTGACGACTCCTTCAAATGAACTTTGGACTGGACTTGGAATGTTCTTTTTTGTAATTTCTATCCCTTATCTTTTCTCAATACAAATAAGAAGACAACATGATCTCAATCTTAATGGCTGGCTTTGTCTTATTAATTTAGCTCCGTTATTATTTATTAAAAGTATGTTGTCTTTTAATGATTCTTTTAAGATTGATATATGGTTTTTATTATTAAATTTTATATCGCTCATTTCATCTATCTTTACCCTATACGTCACCTTCTGCCCGGGAACAAACGGCCCGAATAAATATGGAGACAAACCGCTCCCCGGCTCCAATTTACTCAAAGACATACTTCAGGTGAAATAAACTCTTAAATAATTATTACCGCTTTTTTGTGTTACGTGAACTTTCATTCTGTATAAACAGACTATGAAAGCAAAAAAAATTCTATTCATCTTCGCATGTCTTATGAGTGCCGCGCTTTTGTATGTTTTCGGATCTATGTATGTGACCAATAAGGATCAAGCCGGCGGCGCGGGATCAAGTAATACCACTACTGCATCCAGCGGTTCAGGAGATACAAATTCAAATAATGCCTCTCCGGGAAACAATGGCTCTTCATCTGATCAAACATCCGGCGGAAATCAAACAGCCAATCCAAGTGGCGCACCTGAACAGCAAGGCTTCAATCCAGATGCACAACAACAATCAATTCCCATGCCAACTCAGCCAATAAATGCGCCTCGCCAAACATCCAGTGGTACAACAAATGGAGTCGGAGGAAACATGTTGCAGCAACAATCACAAAATAATTCGGTAAACATTTCCCAACCCCAAATCACCCAAAACCCAATGAGTGGAATGCAGTAATAATCTACTTTCCGAAATACGCATCCAGAATTGCTTTAGCAACAGGTGCTGATTTATCGGATCCTTCTCCGGCAGATTCTTCAAGAACGGTGACGACAATTTGGGGTTTGTAAGCTGGTGCAAAAACAGTGATCCAAGCATGGGGAAGTGACGTTTCTCCCCCTTCCTGAGCAGTACCGGTTTTGCAAGCAACGACAACATGGCGCATATCAGCAGATGCCGAGGCAATTTTGGTGATATTTTTGTTATCAATCATAAGATCAGGATTCTTCACGGCGTAATTATAAAATGGATAGGCAACTCCTCCGGGACTACAAGCATCGATCATTCCCTGACGAATCAGATCAATATTTTTTGCATCTATTATATTTTGTGATTTAACAACCGGTTGCTGAGTCAATAATAAATGCGGCACATACAAAGATCCTCCGTTAGCAATAATCTGCGTCCAGGCATTCACCTGCAGTGGCGTTGTAAGCAGATATCCCTGTCCTATTCCGTAATGATACGTATCTCCAAGATACCATTGTTCTTTTATCGTTTTTTCTTTCCACTGTGTACTCGGTACAAGTCCTGCTTCTTCACCTGAAATATCAATACCCAATGGCGCTCCCAAACCCATCTTTTTTGAAAAATTTGCCAATTTATCAACTGTTATTTTCTGTGCGAGTTTGTAGAAAAAGATATCGTTAGACCTAGCAAGTGCACTCACTACTGTCATTGGTTTGGATTCTTTTTTTCCGTAATCGGTATAGTACCAATTCGCAAATGAAAAATCGCCAACTTTTAAAACTCCCGTGTCTTCAATCGAATAAGTGCCATCAATAATATGCTGCTGAAGCCCCGCAGCTGCAGTAACAATTTTGAAAGTTGATCCGGGCGGATATAGACCACCTATTGCGCGATTAAGAAGCGGCTGATTTTTCGAATCGGTAAGCATCTCACTTACTGTTTTATC
>CAZILC010000062.1:0-1828 GCA_964540055.1 uncultured Gammaproteobacteria bacterium
TGGACTGAGTATTCTGTTAAAAAGGCTAAAAAAGTGTTGACAATCAGTAACTCAAGCAGAGATGATATAATTAAGATATATAAAAAATCAAAAGAAGACGTGGTGACAATCTACCCCGGAATAAAACACATCCAGTCGCTTGAACCACGTGTCTATGGTATGAACCAGATTCAAGATAAATATCAGGTTTCCAATAAATTCATCCTCTTCGTCGGGACACTGCAGCCACGTAAAAACATCACACGATTGATAGAAGCGTTTTCGAAGTTAGATCAAAAGGAAATAGGAATAAAAGATTTACAATTAGTGATCATTGGCAAAAGAGGATGGCAATATGAAGAGATTTTGGCAGCTCCTGAGAAGTTTGGCGTTTCGGATTCCGTTAAGTTTCTTGAAAATGTACCGGATGTGGATTTGGATGTATTTTATCAGCACGCACTTTGTTATGTGTTGCCAAGTCTCTATGAAGGATTTGGATTGCCAGTTGTTGAGGCTATGCAGCGGGGTTGTCCGGTGATTACCAGTAACATTTCAAGCCTGCCAGAAGCTGGGGGAGAAGCAGCTATTTATGTTGATCCTGAGGATGTTTCGGATATTGCAAAAAAGATTGAAAAAGTTATTACCGATGAAAAATTGCGGCATGAATTGATTGCTAAGGGCAAAAAGCAAATTAGCAAATTCAGTTGGGAAAAGGCTGCTCGAGAAACACTTGCAGTTATTGAAGAAGTGGCGAATAAAGGTTAAGGTTTGATCATTTACAACTATGAGTAGCGGATTTGATAATAATATGACTCGACAAGATATTGTACATCGGGGGAAAAGAAGATCAAAAGCTGTTGGCTTAGAATTTGCAGTATTTCTTCTTCATATTGCTGGATGGATTCCATCACATCATGTCAGAAGATTTTTTTACCGTATGGCCGGAGTAAAAATCGGAACAGGATCAACTCTTCATATGGGGACTCGGTTTTATTATCCATCCAACATCAGTATTGGAAAGGATAGTATCATTGGAGAAGGAGCTGTTCTTGATGGGAGAGGACTATTGCAAATTGGCGATCATGTCGATTTTGCAACGGAAGTTATGGTTTATAATGCACAGCATGATATCGAAAGTCCAACATTTTCTGCGATTACTGAGCCTGTTGTCATCAATGATTATGTTTTTGTTGGACCGCGGGCAATTATTTTGCCAAATGTGACGATTGGCAAGGGGGCTGTGGTTGCGGCGGGTGCAGTTGTGACGAAAGATGTCGAGCCATTTGCAATTGTGGGTGGGGTGCCGGCAAAAGTAATCGGGGAGCGAAATCTGAAAGAGCTTACGTACCGGTTGGGACGAGCAGCCTGGTTTCGATAAATTATCTCACCTAGTTTCTCATGTCATGAGAGAAGAGGGGTGAGTTTTTGTTGTTGTGGTTTTATAGTAAAATTCGGTATACTTTAGTATTGAATGTCTATAGTTTGATATGAAAAAGTTCTTAACAGTTCTTGATAACAATATTTTGCGCTGGCTTATAGCGTTCGCGATTCTTTTTATCCCACTGTACCCAAAACTCCCCAGCATTAGTATCTCTCACGTATGGGTGTATATTCGTTTGGAAGACTTTTTGATACTGGTTATTACGCTCGTTTGGTTTATCCAGTTAATGAGAAAAAAGGTTACCTTGCCCAAACCTGAAGGGAATGCTCTTTTTGCGTATTGGATTGCTGGTCTGGTTTCGCTTATCTATTGTTTGGTTTTTGTAGCACCTCATTTGCAGAATTTTTTCCCCAAGATAGCAGCGCTGGAGTACTTTAGAAGAATTGAGTACATGATATTATTTTTTGC